>CACZDU010000005.1:145198-166950 GCA_902780055.1 uncultured Bacteroidia bacterium
TGGACTATTGGACCCTAACTCCGCGCCGCTTTGCGCTTCCCCCTCTGAGAGGGGGTGGCCGAAGGCCGGGGGAGTCAACAAATCCACATCCGCGCCGGTCATGTTATCGATGAGGTGCAGGTAGTCCAAATCCATGTTTTCCACGTTCACGGTCAGGGTGTAGGTGCCGTTTTTGGCGGCCTTGAAGTTGATGGGGTGTTCTGTGGGGCTGGATTGCTTCGCTTCGCTCGCAATGACGGCCACAGCCCAATCCTGTGCGCCCTCGGTGGCATAAACCCTTGTGCTGTTCTCGTTCAGCGTGAGTTTCTCCAAGGGTGCGCCGTCGCGTTTCAGGATGAAGCGGTCGACAAGAAGGCCGTTCTCACTGACTTCCAAGGTGATGTTGCTGCACTCGGTGTTGGTGGCGCGGCTGTTGAAGGTGATGGAAGCCTCGTCGCCCGTGGCCTTCACGAAGAAGCCCTCGCCGGGTTTCAGCGGGTCGGTGGCGGTGATATTGGCCACCGTCAGGTCGTCTTTGGTCTCATTCATGCGGTAGACTTCCGTGGCCACATTGCTGCTCGTGAAGCTCGTCACGTTGTGCGCGAAGGGGTTGCCCACAAGGTTGAAGCCTGCCAAGGCGATGCCGTCGGTGTAGCTCAATGGCACATTCACCGTTTCCGTAGCCGTGCGCAATGTTCCCGTCAAGCCGAGGGTGTTGTCTGCGCTGTTGGCATAAAGGTAGCCCTTCAGCGGCTCGATGTTAAAGTTCGCGTATTGGCCGTTGGGCTTGTGGTTCCTCCAATGATGTGTAGGCTCTTCATAGAAATAAAGGTCGTATTCGTTGGAGAGGAAGCCGTTGTCCGCCGTTGGCGCAAAACTCTCGATGGCGGGCGAACTGACCAAATGCCAGCCATTCTTGCTGTTGGGCGTGTAGGCGGTGATGTTCTTCTCCACCGTGGCCTGTGCACCCGCGTTGGGATGGATGACTTGCGCCCCGTCCTCGATGATGAAGTTCCGAGCGTCGCCGCTGTTATAGATGAAGTTCGTGGCGGTGAGCGTCGCGCCGTTTTTCACGGTGAGGCAATTGTAAAGGCCGAAGTATTCGTCGTAGAAGCCGTCGATGGTGATGGAGCCTACCGTAACGTCCGCGCCAATCTCGCAGTCGGCGAAGATGGCCACCCTTGCATCTGCGCCGGGAGCCTCGGTGCAAGTCTCGTAGTCGGCATTTCGCCAGTTGGCTGGGTTCGACCATTGGTTGTCGTCCGCTTCGTTATAGAAGTTATACTCACAAGCCTCGTTGCCGAAGATTTCTCCGAACTGCCCAAAGACAGCGTGTTGGTCATAATCGTATTGCGAACAGAAAGGCACCGTGATCGACAAGGTGTCGATGCGTAGTCCTTCAAACACGCCTTCGCCCAATGTGGGCGGCGTGTGGGTGCGGTAGAATCCGAAATAGTCGATGCCCGTGCAGTTGCGGAAGGCAAAGTCGCCGATGGTGCTGATGTTCGAGTGGCAGTATATGCCCATCAAGTTGTCAAGGCCATCGAAGGCTCCGTCGGCAATGGCGGTAACGGTGTATTGGATGCCTCCATATTCAAAATCCTCAATGCCAACATAGTCGAGTGTGTCGTAGGAAATATCGTAAATCACCGTGGCCGTAGTGCCGCCGTTGCAGGGGATTTCATAATATGTCCCATAAAACTCCACCACAATGTTGTCGCTCACGGTGATGTCTTCGGCGGGCATAGTGATGGTGTAGGTGCCGTCGCCGTTGTCGGTGTAGGTTCCTGCACTCAAGGTGAAACATTGCGGCACGATGGAGGAGCTTGTGACCTCAAAACCCACGATAGCCTCTTGATTCTCACCTGCATAGACCTTGCCGTCGTAGAACACGCCGATGCTCCCTTCAAGGCTGATGCCGAGCGGTTGTTGCGGCTCAATGGCATAGCCGCGCATGGCCTCGCCCGCCACGTCGTTGCCGTTGATGCCGCCCACGGTGCATTCGCCCGCATAATAGTTGTTATTGAAATTGGCTCCCACATTCATGTTGCCCGATATGCTTCCCAAATTGTTACTGTTACTTGCACTAACGCCTCCGAGGTTTAGGCAGTTGCTCACGCTACAGAAACAATTGCCATCTTGATTATTAATGAATCCTGCTATACCACCGACTTTTTCGTTGCCACTGATGCTTCCCTCATTGATACATTCCGTGACCATGCTACAATCCACTAATCCCCCAACAATGCCTCCACAATTCTCCGATGCCTGCACGAAGCCATAATTGCTGCACTGAAGAACCTCTCCACCGCTGCTCAAAATTCCCACGATACCGCCACATGCATAAGTGTTGGACGAAACAGCAGCGCGATTCTGACAATTGCTCACATTGCCACCAACACAGTCGCCCACAATGCCACCCACAAATGGTTTATCGGCACGAATGGTGACACCCTCGACAATGTTACAGCCATTAATAGCACCACCACAATGGCCCACAATGCCCCCAACCCTATTAAATCCATGTATTGAACTGCCTTCGCCCAATGTCAGTCCGTTGACGCTGCCCTCGCTTTCTAATAATCCAAAAAGACCAATGAAATTTCTAGTGCTTTGAATGATGACATGGCTGATGGTATGGCCGTTGCCGTTGAATGTGCCCTTGAAACCGCAGCTGGTATTACCGATTGGCAAATAGTCCTTGCCGCTAAAGTCGAGGTCGGCAGTCATCTTGAAGAATTTACCATTGTAACTGTTTCCGCCATTCACCAAAGCGGCCAAAGCGTCCATATCGTCCGTTGTGGCGATGATGTAGGGGTCGGTTTCAGTGCCGCTTCCGCCGCTGAACAATTGCGATTCGGTGGTGAAACTGGCCATATCGGTCCAATCGGAACTGCTGATTTCGCATACGCCCTGAATTTGGGATTCGTAAGTTGTTCCAGCATCGAGACTTGTGATTTCTACTGACGTTTCTTCAGCATTGCGTATTGTCCATGGTGTGGATGCCCTGATTTCAAAATCATCGATTATTAGATAATATGCATCGTAATCGACATGATGGATGGCAATGTAGCCTTGTTGCCCGGCATAATTATCCAAATCGATACTGACTTCTGTCCACTCGCCCGACGCTTTGCCCATCGGTTGCAGTGTGATGGTGAAATCATCGATGGCGTTTCCTGTCGTGGAAAGAAGGACTTCGTATTGGTCAGGATAAGAATCACTGGCGAGCACCCAAAATCTCATTGTGCCTTGCAAGTCGAGTTGCGGCGAAACGAGCCAATTGTTGGCATTATACGCTATGTTGTCATAACTAATGGCAACGGCTGCATAATTGCCGCTATGGACTAAACTATTCTGGATGAGCCAGCCGGTTCCATATGGTGCTTCGCCTTGTGTATAGACCGTCCAATTGTCCAAGTCGTTCTCAAAGCCATCCTCGAAAACGACTTGTGGCACAGCCCTGTAGCGCAACTGATAGCTGTCGTTGAATCCCGTCCAACTAACGGTGGCCGACGAGGACGTGATGTTGCCCACAGTCACTCCGTATGGCTTCTGGCAGGCATCGGCGGCGAGCGTTGTGAAGCTGAAGGGGTCGCTCCATTTTTCCATTTCGCACCAAGGCGTCACCTTCACCGTGTATTCGGTTCCGGGCGTGAGGTTGGTCAACGTGAAAGGATTGGTTGGGGCTTGAATCAGGTTGTCATCGTCGTCATTAAGCATAATTCGCCACTCGGTGGCCTCGCCGTTCTCAGTCCAACTGAGTGTCGCATTGCTTGTCCCAATCTCAGAGATGGTAACATAAGTTGGCTTTTTGCATTCGTCGATAGCCCTGCTTGGGCTCCCGAAGTCTTGCGCCTGCGCCGTTATCGCGAAAAGCGCAAGAAGCAGTGAAAAGAAAATCGCGAAAGCGCGTTTCATTTTGGTTTTCAAGTTGTTGGTTTTCAGGATGTTTTTGGTTTGAATCAAGGCAATCATGGGCGCCTTTGCTTTTTGAAGTAAATTCTTGTCCATGGTTAGGGTTGATTTTTAAGGTGATGAAATAAAAGAACAATTTGCCGGTGCAAAGATAGGGCTTTTTTTGGGAAAGTCAAGGGAAAAGTATCTCCAAAATGGCAAAAAGAAAGCAAGGCGGCCAATGCTGACCGCCTTGCAACATCCAAATTATCATTCCACAACCATTTTCTGCGTCCTGATGGAATCGCCATCAATCAAACGCAAAACATAAACACCCGCCGGCATCCCGTTTGTAGGGACACACCGCGTGTGTCCGCTATAGGAGGCAATGACGCGCCCCATCATGTCAACGATTTGCAATGTGGCATCGCCCGCGTCCGCCGTGATGACGATGTTGCCATTGCTGATGTAGGCAAACGGTGGTTCGCAGGCGACCTCGCCTGCAACCTCGCTGGAAAACACCAAGCGGAAACGGCTGGCGTAGTCGGTGGTCTTGGCGGTGAAGGTGTAGTTAAATCCCCCTTGCCCCCTTTGCAAAGGGGGAACGCCTGCCGGGGTTTTTGACTCCTCCTGGCCCCCTCTCAGAGGGGGAACGCCTGCCGGGGTTTTTGACTCCCCCTGGCCCCCTCTCAGAGGGGGAACGCCTGCCGGGGTTCGACTATCGGTCGCTGGACTATTGGACCCTAACTCCGCGCCGCTTTGCGCTTCCCCCTCTGAGAGGGGGTGGCCGAAGGCCGGGGGAGTCATCCACATCCGCGCCGGTGAGGTTGTCAATCAAATGCAGATAGTCCAAATCAAGGCCTTGGGTGTCAGCCGAAAGGGTGAATGTTCCGCTTTGTCGGGCCTCAAAACTGAGGTCGAGGGCTTCGGCGCCGTCGCGAACCAACATGGCAAAACGCTCTTGCCCTTGGGTGAGATAGAACGAGGCGTGCCGTCCCTTAAAGTCCACCAACGGCATACTGACGCCCTCATCCAATTTGACATAGGCCTTCTCCTCGCCAATGCTGAGGCAAAGGTATTGGCCATTCTCGCGGCTTTCGCCCCTGTTTTGCGGGTTCAAGGTCACGGTTTGGTTTTCCGCATTGGCCTTGACCAAAAAACCACGGCCCACAGGCACGGTGTTGCCGGTTTCATACACCCACGCATTGCTGTTGTTGAGGTAATAGTAACCGTCGGAAACGCTGCCGGATTTCGTAAAACCAATATCATGCGCGGTCGGATTGCCCAAAAGGTTGAAGCCTCGCATGTTTGCAAGGCTGTTGCCGTAACTCAAATCGACGGTTTCCGTGTAATTGCCGCTATTCAAAGTGCCGCTCATGCGCATAACAAAACTCGGATTGTGGGCATAAAGGTAGCCCGAACCCGAATTGAAGTCAAAATCGTCTTGGTGCGCCTTTTGGTTCACCCATTCCAAATCGGCGGCTTCGTTGTAGGCATAGAGGTCGTAATTGGCCGTCAGTATGTTGGTTTGGGCAAGGTCAGGATTCGCCATCGGGAAAGCCAGCGTGTACCAACCTCCGTCAGCCACATAGCCCTCGATGTTTTTCCTCATCGTGGCGTTCACCGTGCCGGCATTGTGGATGAATTGTGCGCCATCTTCAAAGATGAGGTGGTTTGGGGCGGAGCAGTTGGCCTCACCTATGACGGTGAGCGTCACGCCGCTACGCACAACATGCTTGTCGAACGGGAAAATTTGCGCAATTGACTCGTTTTCAGCATGTTCATATTGTTCACTACGGATGAAAAGGCAAATGTCATTTTGCCCGGAAGCGTAACACGAGAAGATAGGATTGTTGGTGGTGGGGTTAAACCTAATCGTTTTCTGCGACACATCACCATTCGACACAATGCTTGCCTTTCCATTGGTTATGGAAATAGCCCATTTTCCATTGTTTGTCAAAACAGATTGCGTCCTCAGATAGTTGCCACCACCTGCGGCGTAAAGATAGCCGACATTCCCATCCTTAAAAGTCCATGCGCCTGCTTGCCCTCCCAACACGAGTTCGCAAACAGCGTCGCCAATGCTTGCAATGACATTGTCGTCAACTACCACTGATGCCGCCGAGCGGTTGTTGGTGTTTTGTGTTGTTCCCAAAGCCTTGCCGTATTGGGTGTTCACCATCAGGTAAGTCCTTCCGGCAATGAGTTGGTTGGCATCGGTCACCAAATGATACTGCTGCGAAAAAGCAACAGCGAACACCGCACTCACCGTGACATTGCCGGCGGGCATCACAAACTGGTTGTCGGCGACGGTGACAAAACTGCCATCGGCTGTGGTAACCGTCCAATAATCAAGTTCATAACCCGCATCGGGAGTGGCCGTCAAGGTGATGATGGTTCCTTCAACTGCGATATCGGTATCGGCACTGATGCTGCCGTTTTCCACATCGGCAAGATTAATGCTGTAAACCGCAATCTTTTTGTAGAGTTGGACGGCTTGCTGGCTTGTATAGGAACTCGATTTAAAGTAACGGAAACGGGTTTGATTGTTTGCCGGGTTGAATCTCAGATGGCTCGAACTGCAAACGATGTCCGCATCGCCGCCGGCAATGGAAATCGTGTTTACATAGGTGTCGGTTGTGCTCGTTTTCAATGCGTTGGCATCGCTCGTATTGCCGATATAATAACCGCTCGCGCTCTTGATGGAATAGCCGCCCGTTTTGGCCGTAATCGTGAAGGCAGCGGCATCGGTTTCGGCATTAGACTCGATGATGTTTCCGCTGATCGTGACATCAATTTTGTTGCCAATGGCATCCAAAGTGGTCAAGCCACCATTGAAGGCTACATTGTTGTTCTCACAGACAATCAAGTAATCGCCATCGGTGATTTCTTCGAAGCTCGTCACTTTTTCGTAGCCGCCCATGCCCCCGTGCCAGTTCGGGTCCCAAATCATGCGGGCGTATTCCGGATGGTCGATGAAGGGGTTGCGGTTGTGCTGGTAGTCGCTGTAAATCACATTGTTGCGGTCGATTTCCTTTTGGCTTACAGGGTCGTTGTCGCTCCAATCCAGCAGCATTTGGATGGCCCAAGGCAGGATTTCCGACTTGTTGGTCATGCCACTCGTGCCCCAATTGTCGTCCTCGGTATAGTAACGCACGCTCATATACATCATGGCGCGGGCAAAGTCGCCCTTGTATTCGTCGATTGGCTCGAAAACGGTACCAACATAGCCCAAGGAAGACTTGCAAGTGCCTAATTTTGAGCCGTTTTGCGAAGTCCACGAAGCGGTGTTCACTTCGCCGAAAGGATAATTGCTCCTTTGGGCGTTCACGAAGCCATCGGTGGGGAAAACATGGTGCAAGTCGCGGCTTGGAGTGGCTTGGTCGTCGCCGCCGAACCAACTCTGAGGCCACGAATGTTCGCGGTTGTAGCAGTCGCCTTCCTGAACATATTCGCCGCATTGGTTTTGGCCTATCGAAAAGGTATAAGGTGGCGTGCCATTGGGGATGTCGGAATACATGTCCCACACCACGCCGTTGCCTTTGTTGTCGGTACTCCAGAAGGCGTTCCAGATTTGGCTGTAATTAATGGTAGTGTGCCCCGTGATGATGTCGTGCAATGCGGTTTTCAGTTCGTCGCCGGTCTTGCCGTTGCAGAAGCAGCAAAGAACAATACAAAAAATGACGTTTCATAATGAATTGATTTGAAGCGACAAAATTAGGGAAAAGCGCGATACCAAATTACAAAGGGAGGGAAAAAAACAAAGAACCGCTAATTAGCGGTTCTTTTTTCGTACTCCCGCAGGGGGTCGAACCCTGGACACCCTGATTAAGAGTCAGGTGCTCTACCAACTGAGCTACGGAAGCATCGTTTTGTGGGTGCAAAAATACAACCTTTTTCCTTACGATGGACAATTTTCGACAACTTTTTTCGGTATTATTTGCAAACCACTGTCAAACAAACGATTACAAACAAAGAAAAAAGCCTTCCGAAGCCACTCGTCCGAGGCCTTACCTCGAGAACCAACGCTTGAACTCAGCCACACGGGCTTTGCTGACAATGATTTTCTCCGGAATATCCACCGTGAGGTTGATGGACAACTTGTTGCCAAACCAGATGGAAACATCCTTAATCACGTTGCGTGCGATGATGAACTGGCGGTTGGCACGGAAGAAGTCGTGCGGGTCGAGTTGGTCCATCAGGTCGTCCAAGGTGTGGGTCAGGTAATAGGTCTTGTGGTCCAGCGAAATCATCTTGATTGTCTTGGCATCGATGTAGACATAGGCGATGTTGCTCACAGGCAGCGGCACGAGTTTGTCGCGCTCGGGCAAGAGGAAGCAACTTCTGTATTTCTTCTTGTTGGTCAACTGTTCAATCAGTGCGTCGAAGTTGGCCAAATTGGGCAGTTTCCCTTGCAGGTTATAGAACTTGTGCATGGCGCGTTTCAGCGCTTCCTTGTCGATGGGCTTCAGCAGGTAATCGATACTGTTCACCTCAAATGCCTTGAGGGCATACTCGTCGTAGGCTGTGGTGAAAATGACCGGACAAGTGACATCGACCTGCTCGAAAATGGCGAAAGACGCGCCGTCGGCCAAATGGATGTCCATAAACATCAAGTCGGGCATGGGGTTTTCGCGCAGCCATTCCACGGTGTCCTCAATCGACTCAAACACGCTAATGACCTCAGTTTCAGGGCTGACCTCGCCCAAGAGTTTCTGCAATGCCTGTGCGGCCATGACTTCATCTTCAATTATTAGTGCTTTCATAGTGATAGTTGTTTTCTTTGAGGGGCAAAGTTACTCTAAAAATCGTTCCATCGTCAAAAATTTCAACATTTTCGTTCCATTTTATTCGATAACGCTCAGCCAAATTGGCCAATCCGATTCCCGTTCCCTCTTCCTTTCCAATTTTTGGCTGTATTTTATTGCTGATTATCAAATGGTTATCATCATCAGTATAAATATGTACCGTCAACGGCTGTTTCGACGAAATGACATTGTGCTTGATGGCATTTTCTATCAGTCCTTGAATGGAAAGGGGCAGCACATGGTAGTTGTCGTACTTGTCGTGGTCAATGTGGTGGTCGAAAACGAGGTTGTCGCCGTAGCGCATCTTCATCATCTTGCAATAGGAGCGAGCGCATTTCAACTCTTCTGCCAAAGTCGCCACTTCATTGTTCTGCAAAGAGGAACGCAACACCACCGAAAGTTGCTGGACAAAATCACCAGCCTTGTCGACGTCCACATCTATGAGCGACTTCAGTGTGTTCAACGAATTGAAGAGGAAATGCGGGTCCATTTGGTTTTTCAAGGATTCGTAGCGCGAGTTGAGGTTCTCGGCCCGAAGGGTTTCGTTCTCGACGGCAACCAAATTCTCAAGATACATCGAGCGCAAAAGATAACTGATCATGATGGGAAGGACAATCATCGGCATATCACCCAACCAGCATCTGTAAATGTGGCCGAAAGAAAGCCCAGGATGAAACCCCGGAGGAGGTGTAGGAGGCGCCCAAAACACATGGTTCAGCAAAGTAATCAAAGTGCTGATAACCAGACCTATCAGAACCGAACCAACGACATTGGCCATCACCTCATCGCGCTTCAACTTGAACGGATAGCCCAAAGCAACCCGCTCATAAAGGAACAAAAGGAAGGCCATGATAAAACTGAACACGATGTTGACCGAAACAATGACCCAATAAGGAGACCTGTACTCCACAGGCGGGATAACGGGCAACATAGGACGGCTGAAATAACGCTTGAGGACAAACAGCACATAGAAACCCACCGTGATGGCTAACGAAATGAACACTATCCTCTTGATAGACAGATAACTGTTTACATTATTCTTTTCATTCTTATTCATAGCGCAAAGCATTAATCGGGTCGGTACGCGAGGCCTTCAAGGCAGGGAAGAAACCGGCGATAAGGCCCAAAATGGCGCACGAAACAAAGGAAATGACCATCCAAAGCACATTGACGACATAGGGCAGCGACATGGCCATCGAAACCACGTATGACAGCAACAAACCCAACAAAAGGCCAATCACGCCACCTATCAAACTGAGAATCATGCTCTCGGTGAGGAACTGCATCAGAATGGCGGCGTTTTTCGCGCCGATGGACATGCGCAGGCCGATTTCCTTGGTGCGCTCGGTCACGGTGACATACATGATATTCATAATGCCAATGACACCCACTAACAAGGAAATCAAGGCGATGGCAACCAAAACGGTGGTAATCATGCCCGTCATCGACGACATCATTTCAAGCATTTCCTGCTGGGTGCGCACCTCGAAGTCGTCGTTGCCACCTTCGGGAATCTTGTGGGAGGCACGAAGGATGCTCTCCACTTCTTCCACGGCGGCTTCGGCCACGTTTTCAGAGGCCGCCGAACACACAATCTGCTGGATATAATCGACACCCAACATGCGCTTTTGCACGGTGCTGTAAGGCATCACGACGAGGTCGTCTTGGTCCATGCCCATGCCGTTTTGACCCTTTTCCTTCAGCGTTCCAATGACCTTGAAGGGCATGTTGCCCACGCGGATGGTCTTGCCGATGGGGTCTTCGCCCTCGTCGAAAAGTTCCTTCACAATGGTTTGGCCTATCAAGCCGACCTTGGCGTACTTTTTCACATCCTCATCGGTGAAATTTACACCCGTGGCAATCTCGTACTTCCTGATCTCCAAGTAGTCAGGCGAGCCTCCATACACCGTGCCCGACCAGTTTTTGGAGCCGTTCACCAACTGTCCGCCGCTGTTCACCACGGGACTGACCATCGTGATGTTTTTGGCGTTTTTGGCAATCAAATCGCAGTCTTTCACCTTCAACGATTGCACATTGGTAGAACCCATGCTGACGCCGCCTCGCCTTTGGTTGGCACGCATCACCATGATTAGGTTGGTGCCCATATCTGAGAGTTGGTTGGCAGTGCTTTGCTTCAGACCTTCGCCCAAGTTGACCACCGCGATAACGGCAGCAATGCCGATGACGATGCCAAGCATGGAAAGAGCCGAGCGCGTTTTGTTGCGCAATAGGGCTTTTGCCGAGATTCGTATGAGATTAAGTATATCCAATGTGAGTTGAGAGTTTAGGGTTTAGAGTTTAGAGTTAATAATCGTTTTCTATGGGTAGGGCGGCCAGGGCTTCGGCTGCCGATTTGGTCGCGACAGGTTCATCACGGAGGATGTGGCCGTCGCGGAGGAAGATAGTTCTACTTGTAAACACTGCAATATCAGACTCGTGCGTCACGAAGGCGATGGTCTTACCCTGCTGGTACAGGCTCTGGAAAAGGCTCATGATTTCGTATGAAGTGCGCGTGTCAAGGTTGCCTGTGGCTTCATCGGCCAGCACAATGACAGGGTCGTTGACCAAGGCGCGGGCGATGGCTACGCGCTGTTGTTGGCCGCCCGAAAGCTGGTTGGGCATGTGACCCATACGGTCTTTCAGGCCGACGAGTTCCAAGGCATGCTGCGCTTTTTCGTGGCGTTCCTTATGCGAAATGTCAGGGTTATAGACCAAAGGCAACTCCACGTTTTCCAAGGCCGAAGTGCGCGGCAAGAGGTTATACGACTGGAACACAAAGCCAATCTTGCGGTTGCGGATGTCCGACAGCTCGTTTTTCGTGCGCTCCCTGACGGAAATGCCATCAATGAAATACTCGCCTGAAGTGGGCTGGTCGAGGCAACCGAGAATATTCAGCAAAGTCGACTTGCCACTGCCCGACGAGCCCATGATGCTCACAAACTCGCCTTCGCAAATGTCGAAACTGACACCTTTCAGTGCGTGAACTTCCTCACTACCAACGATAAACGTCCTTTTGAGATTCTCAACCTTGATGATGGATTGCTTCTCGTTCATAGCGGCAGGCGTTATTTTTTTTGTTGCTGGTTGTTGTTCCTGTTTCTTCCGGGAGGGCCGGGCATGAAGGGGTTCTCGCCTTTCTTCACTTCCTTTTCCTTCGCCACAAACTGCGCCGAAAGCACCACCGAATCGCCAGCCTGCACACCTTGTTCTATAATCTTGTACGCACCATCGCTCATGCCCGTCTTAACAGGGCGCGGCATCATCTGGTCGCCGTTTTTCAGCCATACCATTGTACGATCCGATTGCTTTCCTTCTTGCATTTGTGGAGGCTCAGGGCGTTGGCCTTCAGGCTTTTCGGGCTTGCGCAAAGCCTTCAATACCTGCTCATCGGGCGTGAAGTTGAAAGCCTCGGCGGGCACGGCCAAACCTGTTTGCTCCTCGGTGACGATGGTCACGCTGGCGGTCATGCCGGGGAAAAGTTTCTGGTCGGGATTGGGCGCATCAATGATGACGGTATAGGTCACCACATTGCTCGTGGTGGTTGGTTTCATTCGGATTTGGTTCACTGTGCCGTTAAACACATCGTCCATATAGGCATCAACGGTAAAAGTCACCTTCTGCCCCACTTTCACCTGCCCGATGTCGGCTTCGTCCACATCGGCTTCCACCTGCATTTTGGTCAGATCGTTGGCCAAGGTGAACAGCGTCGGTGTGCTGAACGAGGCGGCCACTGTTTGACCCACTTCCACGGCGCGGTCGAGCACAATGCCATCGATGGGCGAATAGATTTCGGCGTAGCCCAAATCCACCAAGGCTTGGTCGTAGGCGGCTTGCGCGTTCTTTTTACTCATTTGCGCCTGAGTATAAGTGTTTTGCGCATCCTGATAGGCGGCAAGCGTAGCCGCATTCGCTTCGTAAAGTTGTTTGGTGCGCTCGTAGGTGAGTTTGGCGTAATTCAACTGGCTCGCTGAGGAAGTAAGTGAGGCTTTGGCTCGGCTAACATTCTGATTGAGCGTTAATTTGTCCAACTCGGCGAGCAACTCACCTTTTTTCACCACATCGTTGAAATCGACATATATCTTTTCCACCTTGCCCGACACCTGCGTACCGACCTCGACGGTTTCGACCGGCTCAATGGTGCCCGTTGCCGTGACGGTATTCTCAACGGTGTATTCCGCAACCACATGCGTGCGAATAACTAATTCCTTTTTCGCTGATTTCGTTGCCTTTACAATCAGAATTGCTGCGATGGCCACCGCAATGATTCCAAGGATAACCAGCCAGATTTTTCTTTTCTTTTTCATTATATAAAGTTTTCAATGTTGTGTCGGCGTTTCGACAGGCTCAACGACCTTAGGCCCCTGAGCCTGTCGAAGGGCCAACTATTATAATGTAATCTTCTTGCCCATGTAAATGTCCAAAATCTTGCGTTTCATCACTAAGGAATACTTGATTTGGATATAGGAATTGAGCGCGTTCAAATAATTGTTCTGCTGCTGCAACAGTTCCACCGTCGTGATTGTACCGTATTGATATTGAATGTTATAGGCATTGAAACTCTTGCTATAGGCGTTCTCCTTCACCTGCGCGACCTTGTAGGCATTGTAGGCCGAAACCACATCACGGTAGGATTGCACAACCGTTTGTCGCACAGTCAGTTGCGATTGTTCGTAATCCAATTGAGCCTGTTCGAGGGCGATGCGGCTTTTCTTCACATTGGCCTTGGTTTGGCCACGACTGTAAATCGGGATGCTCATCGACACGCCAACGGATTCGGTCGGCTTGCCGTACCATTGCTTGTTGCCGTCGCCGTCAAAGGACAGCACGCCCATGCCCACATTGGCATTGGCCGAAATGGACGGGAAATAGTTGCCCCGCGCCAAATCAACGCTTTTTTCGGCCAAGCGGATGTCATAGTCACCGATGCGCAGGTCGGGCATGTAATCCATAGCCAAATCGATGGCTTCCTGCTCAGTCGGCAAGGTTGTATTCAGGTTGTCGAGGTTGTCCGTATCAGGCGAGATAATTTCAAGATCATCAGTCGGGTTCATCGATAGCAAAACCTTCAAATCCAGCAGGTTATTCTCGATATTGATGCGTGTGTCGACCACATTGTTCGAGTCGCTGTAATATTGCGCCTCAAGCAAAAGCAAGTCGCTTTCAAGGATGGAGCCTACCTTGTAGCGTGTGCGTCCTTGCTTCAATTGCTCCCGACTTGTATTCAGCACTTCCTGCTGGTAATTCAGCAATTCCTGATTGCCGAGAATGGTGAGGAAACTCTGCAAAATCTGCGTAGTCAACTGATTGTCATAGCGTTCCAACTGAACCTCATTGCGTTCCACATTGAGGCGGTTCTGCTCAATCGTGTTGTTGATGTTGCCGCCTTGGTAAATCGTCACATTGGTGCCTACGCCCACATTGCCCGAAACCGACCAGCCATTGTCATTGTTCGAGAAATTCTCTCCAAATGAAGCACTTACACTCGGCAATCGTTGCTGTTTCGACTGTTCGTAGGTCGTCGCCAACGATTCCCCCGTCAGTTCCATCGACTTGCGCTCGTTGCTGTTGGCGAACGCGAAACGGATGCAATCCTCAAGCGAAAAACGATAGGATTTTGGCTCTTGCGCCATGCCCGAAAAAACAAGCGACAAAAGCAAGGCAATGGCCGACAACTTCTTCATATCCAGCATAACTCCTTGTTATTTAGAATCGCAAAAATAGAAAAAAACATTTTTTTATTGCGACAACTAAATGCAAAAAAATTGCTTGCTGAAAAGTTTTTTGTATTTTTGCACAATTCAAAAGAACCATAAATATGATGGTTTCGGTCGAACTCAATCATTTAATTAACTAATAACTCATTAAATTTCAAAAAGTTATGAAAACGAGTAACAAATTCTTCGCCGAACTGTTCGGCACATTCGTTTTGGTATTCGGAGGCTGCGGCACTGCACTCTTCGGACATGTCGGTTTCCTTGGCGTATCCATCGCCTTCGGTTTGACTGTGGTGGCTATGGCTTACGGCATCGGTCACATTTCGGGCGCGCACCTCAATCCCGCCGTCAGTTTTGGCGTGTGGGCCAATGGTCGCATGAGCCTGAAAGAAATGCTTTGCTATTGGGCTGCCCAGTTCATCGGCGGCATCATTGCCGGTGCTTTGCTCCTCGTGATTTGGAATGCCACTGGCGCTGGCGATACCGGCGTTTTCGCTTCCAACGGCTTTGGCGAAGCCTTCCAGAAAGCCTGCGGCGGTGCCGAAACGGGCTATCAGGCCATTTCCACTGGTGGTGCCTTCCTCGTTGAGTGCCTGCTGACCTTCGTGTTCCTGATGGTCATCCTCGGCGTCACCGACAGCAGCCACGCCAACGGCAAGTTCGGCGGTTTGGCCATCGGTCTCACCTTGGTGCTCATCCACCTCATCAGCATCCCGCTGACCAACACTTCAGTCAACCCCGCCCGTTCACTTGGCGTTGCCCTGTTCTCCAACTGCGGCGGTACTTGGAGCGCTATGGGTCAAGTGTGGCTCTTCATCGTTGCCCCGCTCGTGGGTGCCTGCCTCGCTGGTTTGGCCTACAAGTGCCTCGCTGGCTGCAAGAAAAACTGACTTTGATTAATAGTTAAAAATTGAGAGTTGATAGTTGGCAAAAGCCCTTCAACTCTCAATTTTTATATAACCCCACCTCTAAACTCTCAACCCTAAACTCTAAACTTCAATCCATTGGCTGGCATATACATACACATTCCCTTCTGCAAGTCGAAATGCGGCTATTGCGGTTTTTATTCGTTGCCTTCAATGAAGTTGAAAGACCGATTCTTGGAGGCATTAAAACAAGAAATCGTGCAAAGGAAAGACTATCTATCCCCAAGTCCCATCTGTTGCGTTGCCAACGCAACCCCCAAAGCCATAAATACCATCTATTTCGGCGGCGGCACCCCTTCCCTGCTCGGCACGAACGAAATTGGCGATTTGCTCCACCTTATTAATACGACCTATCCCATTGCAAACGAGCCTGAAATCACCCTCGAAGCCAACCCCGACACGCTGTCGTTGGAATACCTTGAAGACCTGCGCAACTTGGGCATTAATCGCCTCAGCATCGGCATACAGAGTTTTTTCGACAACGATTTGCAGTATTTGGGCCGCAAACACAACGCCGAACACGCCCGCCAATGCCTTGATTGGGCCAAACAAATTGGTTTTGAAAACATTAGCATCGACCTCATCTATGGCCTGCCCACCTCCAATGCTGAGCAATGGAATAGGAATTTAGACATTTTCTTCTCCTACAACCTACCCCATCTTTCCGCCTATGCTTTGACCTTGGAACCCAACGCCATACTTACCAAACAAATCGAATTGGGAAAAGCGCAACCCATTAATGAGGAGGATGCCTTACGAGATTATGAAATCCTTTGTAGCCGAGCCGCCGAAAACAGCTATCTGCATTACGAGATTTCCAATTTCTGCCGCCGTGGAATGCACTCCAAGCACAATGCAAGCTATTGGTTCGGAACACCTTATCTCGGCCTTGGCCCTTCGGCTCATTCTTTCGACGGTGCTTCGAGGCAATGGAACGTATCGAATGTGGAAGACTATTGCAATGCTTTGCTATCGCCCAGTAGGAACAGCGGGGCATGCCACACTGTCGGCAAAGTTCTGAAAGAGAAAGAATTGCTTTCTCCTGAACAGCAATACGACGAATACGTCATGTTGCGCCTGCGCACCCATTGGGGCATCGACCTGAAATGGATGAAAAAAAACATGGGCGAGCGTTTTTCAACCTATTGCGAACAACACGCCCAACCTTTAATCGCCCAAAGCCGCCTCACGCAAACACGGGAATTCCTTTATCTGAACGATGCGCAAATGCTCTTTGCTGATGGCGTGGCGGAGGAATTGTTTTGGGAATGAATTTCAAACCTTTTCTTATGGATAACACACTTTATAATAACATTTTAGCCCACCAAGACCCCACCCAAGTCGCAGGCCTCTCCCGCTTTTTCAAGACGGGAAAAGGGCAATACGGCGAGGGCGACAAGTTCCTTGGAATCAAGGTGCCGGTGACCCGCGAAGTGGTGAAGGAATGTTGGAAAGAGACTTCATTTGAGGATTTGGAAACCTGCATCCGCTCCGAGTACCACGAGATGCGCTTGGCCGCCCTGCTCTGTTTGGTGCAAATCTTCAAACACGCCAAGAAAGACAATGCTTTGCAGCAACAATGCATCGACTTTTATCTTTCCCATATACAGTGTATTAATAATTGGGATTTGGTGGATTTGTCGTGTTACGAACTGCTCGGCACTTGGCTTTTGGACAAGGACAGAACCCTGCTTTACGACCTTGCCCGCGACGGCAAGACCATCTGGGAACAGCGTATCGGGATGGTGAGCGCGATGCAGTTCATTCGCCACGGCGAGTTGGATGATACCTACGCCATTGCTGACATCTTCTTGGAAAAGCCCAAACCTTTGCACGACTTGCTTCAAAAGGCCGTCGGGTGGCTTTTGCGCGAAGCCGGCAAACGCGACGAGCAACGCCTGAAAGACTGGCTTTTAAGTCGTTATCAGTCTATGCCGCGCACTATGCTCCGCTATGCGATTGAAAAGTTTTCTTTGGAAGAACGTATACATTTTATGCAATAAATCGCCTGCGATTTATGTCTCAAATTCCGAATAATTCAAAGCATGGTTTCTCTTAATTCTTAAATTCTTGATAAAAATATGATGGACATCCAACTTCACTGCATTGAGCAAGGCCAAGGCCAACCGCTCATCCTCCTCCACGGCAACGGCGAGAGTTGCGACTATTTTGAGCATCAAATCCCTTGTTTCTCAAAGGATTATCGTGTCATTGCAATTGACACACGCGGGCACGGGAAATCGCCGCGTGGCGAGAAACCTTTCACCATCAAGCAGTTTGCGGAGGATTTGAAGGACTTTATGGATGAAAAAAACATCGAAAGAGCCATCCTTCTCGGTTTCTCCGATGGCGGCAACATCGCTTTGACCTTCGCCCTGAAACACCCGGAACGGATTGAAAAACTGATACTTAATGGTGCCAACCTATTCCCCAGCGGCGTGAAACCATTGTATCAATGGCCCATCGAAATCGGCTACCGCATTGCAAAAATGTTTTCGAAGAAATCAGGCAAAGCCAAGCAAAACGCCGAACTTCTCGGCCTGATGGTGAACGAGCCGCACATCGACCTTTCCGAACTTGCCCGCCTGACCATCCCCGTGTTGGTCATTGCAGGCAAGAAAGACATGATTAAGGAGTCGCATACGAGGCTCATTTACAAAAGTTTGCCCGATGCACAGATGAACATCATCGAAGGAGACCATTTCATTGCCAACAAGAATTTTGAGGCATTTAATAGGGTGGTAGAGCGGTTTTTGAGAAAATAATTAGTAGCACTTTGTGTTTTCAAACAAAATATCTTTATATTTGCGGCGATAATTAACGCATTGTTGAACTAAACATAAAGAAACGACAAGTAAACCTTATTAGATAAGCAAGCATAGAGACGATAATACTTCTATCCAAAAATTTGGCGATTTTTATGATGGAGTTCTCTTTCCAAGATTTAGTCAAAATGCTCACGCTGAGCGTGAGCTGGACTATTTCATCGGGATAGAGAGGTTACGCCAAATACCTTGGATAGCGGGAAACAGTCGAGTTTCACGCTTTTTTTGTTGTGTTTACTTATGGAAAAAGAGCACTATATAAACTCATAAACAATTAAATATCAACAAAATGAAAACATCAATCAAATTCGGAATGGCGATGCTGGCCATGCTTGCCCTTGCTGGATGCGGGAGCAACAAACAAGCAGCTACCAATGCAGAAATTGAACGACTTAACCAGGAAACAGAGCTGATTAAGGCAAGACAACGTAACGAAGATGCCAAAGCACAGGCTGAACAAGCAGAAAGACAACGACAGGCCAATGCCGCTGTTGGAGAGGAAATCGCCAAAAAGCAAGCAGCACAGGCAGCCGATGTAATGGATACGCCATGCTATATGGCAGATGACGACGATTGGTTCTATGCTACAGGTATGCGACAAGTCAAAGCAAACACCATCAACACTGCAGCTACTGCAACGCTTCGAGCTACCCAGCAACTGATGCGCCAAAAGCTGTCCGCCATATATAGGAGTGTCACACGCGATTATTTCGACCAAATGGACACCGAGGATGGCAGTTATGAAAGGTCGCACATCGAAAGTGCTGGAGACCTCGTTGTCCGTGCTATGATTAACGACACATACGAAGTGTGTCGCAAGAACACGAGCCCAGATGAGAATGGCAATATGATTATGTACATGACCATCAAGGTGAGCAAAAAGAAGTTTCTTGAAAACGCGGTAAAAGAGTTGTCAAAGGACAAGGAATTGGAAGTGCGTTTCAACGAAAAGCAATTCCGCGACAGTGCCTTTAAAGTGTTTGAAGAGTCAAACGAAAAGGAATACAACGAATTCAAAGAAAACCAACAATAATGAATTACCATGAGAACTGTTAGAATTTTCGTAGTATCGTTGCTGATGCTTGCCAGCATACAATCTTTGTATGCACAAAACAACAGAAGTGGTAGGAACGACAGAATGAGAGAGCGTGAAAAAGACCTTCGCCCAACCGAAGAAACAACTATCCAACCGTGCATGCGTTATGATGATGATGAATATTTTGCCGGAAGTGGTTTTACAAAAGTATATGCTGGAGAAGAGGGTGAACGCGACTATACTCTCGTCATCAACAAACTTCTGAATAGTGTCAGACAACAAGTGAAACAAAAAATTGGGGGACAATACAAGGCCGTTGTCCGTGACTATTTTGACCAAATGGACTATGGTGACAAAAGTTCAGCGGCATCCCATATTGAAAGTGCGGGGGAAGAAGTCATAGATAGAATCTTGGGCAACACCGAAGAGGATTGCCGTACATTTGGCAAAATTGATGAAGCGGGATACCAAAACATCTACATTGGCATTTTGGTTAAAAAATCAGACTTGGTTGATTCCCTAATAGAAGGCATTGAGAATGATAAAGATGTGCCTTCCGATATCAGACAGCAAGTACGCCAGAACGAACAGGCATTTCGCGACTCAGCCTTCAAGATTTTTGAACAAGGGTCAGAAACAGAAAAATAACTATTGCCATGATCCTGTCGAAAAAACTGCTTTATATGGCAATGTGCATTTTTTGCACATTGCCATTGCAAATATCCGTGAAGGGCCAAAACAAGCCAAATTGGGCCACATCAACTTACTACAAGCCTTTGGCTAAATCATATTTGGAAGTCGTTGTTGAAAACGGTGACAACAAAGACGACATCATTTACAAAGCTCAAGCCGAGATAGAACAGCGCAGAAAACAGAAATTGGGGAAGGAAAAAATCTGGATAAAATCAGGCTATGTTGCTTCCTATTGGGAAACCAACGAAGGCCTCCTAACAGGTTACTTCCTATATCAAACCCAGCACAACCCAGGCGATCAGACTTCTGAATTAGAGAAGGTGACTTCCACAGACCGATATCCGTTTTCTGCCCGAGTGTTTGTCCCAGGTATGATGCAGTTCTTCAAAGGACAGAAAATCAAGGCAACTACGATTATCGCCAGTGAAGTGCTTTGCATTGGCGGCTTCGCTTTTGCGCAAACGAGGAAAAACTACTATGCAGCCATGATTGGTTCTACTAACAATGCCACTTTGAAACAGCGTTATGCAGCCAACGCCAACACCTATAACAATGTGAGCTATGTGTTCCTTGCAGGTGCCATAGGCATATATGTATGGAACATTATTGACGGAGTAGTATCACGAGGCATCCCCTACATTTCAGTTGACGGGAAAATGATCAGTTTCGTTCCATACGCCACTCCTGAATCGGCAGGATTGGCTTTAACAATGAGTTTTTAATCTACTAAAAAAGAAAGAAATACAACAATGAAAAAAACATTCCTATTTATAATAGCATTGATAGCAGTGGTTACGTCATGCGAACCCGTGACTTACGATACGTTTTGCACCATCTCTGGCACGGTCATCGACTTGGAAACGGGCGACCCTGTCCAACAGGCCACTGTGACAATAACCCCAATAGGTTACAACACTTATACGGGTAGTGATGGCTATTTTGAATTCCTTGACCTTGATGTTAAAACATACACATTACAGGTGCAGAAAACAGGCTATGTCACCAACCGCAAAGAAGTTACCCCTGTCGCCGGTGCTGTAGCGAACATCAACTTGACTTTGCAGAAGAGAAACTGATTAAATGACTAACCAAAAAAAGAAAACCCATGAAAAGAGCACTCTTATTCATTGGCTTGCTTTTGCTCGTTTTGCCAATGAAAGCCCAAGACTTTCAGGACTACAAAAACAAGCAAAAGCAGGAACTGGAACGCTATAAGGATTCGGTAAAGCAAGGCTACGACGACTATCGCCGCCGCGCAAACGAGGAATATGCCCAGTTCATGCGCGAGCGTTGGGAGGAGTTTAAGGCGACCCGAAACCCGAATTGCCTGAACCGCCACGGCCATTCAGATATGACGGGAACAGCCCTATACCCGAACTGCCCAAACCAATTCCCTACAAACCTATCCCCACGCCAAAACCTAACCCAGTTCAACCCATCAAGCGGCCTGATGTGCCACAGCCTTCGCCTGTCCCGAATGTGAATAAGTTCGACTTCACTTGCTACGGCAATCCCTGCGAGGTGCAGTTGGACAACAGCTTGAAATTCAAGTTGAAGGACATTTCAGAGAACACGATTGCCGATGCATGGCTGCAACTGTCATCGGAATACAGCGACTTGCTCCTTGATGATTGTCTCAAATTGAGAGACAAGTTGGCCTTGGGCGACTGGGCCTATTACTGCCTGCTCCGCGACTTGTCAGAACAGTTCCTTGGCAAGAACACCAACGAGGCTACGCTGATGCAAATTTATCTGTTGGCCCAATCGGGCTACAAGGCGCGAATAGGCCACAAAAAAGGCCGTTTGGTGTTGTTGCTGCCTTTTGACGGGACGGTTTACGAGCAAAGCTGCATCAAATTCCAAGGCGAAAGATA
>CACZDU010000006.1:0-98920 GCA_902780055.1 uncultured Bacteroidia bacterium
CCGAACCAGTAATAATCGAGGTCTTTCATCTTGAAGGCATTCACCAAACTGTATGGATTGAAAATGTCTTGGGAGTCTTTCCCGAAATGATACCCGTCATATTGTTGCTTCAGCATGTCGATCATTTCCTCCTTGGAGCAATGGTAACGGTCGGCAAGCGTTTGGATGTCAGGGTCGAAGACGGTGAGCATCTCGTCCTTGGTGATGCCACAGAGGGCGGTGTATTCCCCATCCATTGAGATGTTAGTCAGGTTGTTCAGGGTGGAGAAGATGCTGAGCTGTGAGAACTTGGTGATGCCCGTGATGAACACGAACTGCTCGTCGGCGTCGCACACCTTCACCATCTGGTAGAACTCCTGCATGATGCGGCGCACTTCGGACAGTTGTTCCGGCTTGTGCAAATAATCAAGCAAGGGGGCATCGTACTCGTCCAAAATGACCACGGCTTTCAGGCCTGTTTTCTCGTGTACTTGCTGAATCAGTTTCTTGAGGCGCTCACCCGGCGAGCCTTCGGTCTTTTCCCATTTGTAGCGTCGCTCGTGCATATCCAACTGACTATGCAACTCGTCGACAATCTGCTTCATCTCCCATTTGTTCTTGCAGGCACTGATGTCGAAGTGCAACACAGGATACTGCTTCCATTCCTTCTCTAACTCGCCGATGGCCAGACCCTCGAACAAGTCCTTGCGGCCTTGGAAATAGTATTTCAATGTGCTGCAAAGCAACGACTTGCCGAACCTTCGCGGACGGCTGAGGAAGACGAATTGTGATTCTCTCGTCAGTTTGTAGATAAGGTCTGTCTTGTCAATGTATATGCGTCCATCCTGACGGATGCGTTCAAAATCGGCGATGCCGGCGGTGTAGAGTCTCATGGGTAGCATGGCGATATGGTTTTTTTCCGCTGCAAAAATAGCAATTTTTGGATTTTTTTGAAATTGCCTACAGAAAATCCGTAGTCCATTACGATAGGGGTCAGCCCCTGTCGTAATGCGGCATGTCGTCAGGCAGGATGATGGAGAACTCGATGAGTCCGCCAACCACCTGTCTGTCGTCGTCTTCGTACCACGGCGTTTGGTAGATGAGTTTCTTCTTTCCTTTCTTGGAAATCGTGTAGACGTTGGTGGCGGCATCGTCAAGCAGGTGGCGGATGATTTGCTGCGAACGCTCGTTGTGGCATTTCATCAGGTCGCGGCCACGGGCATCGCCGTTCACTTCGATGCTGCTGTCATTTTGGTAAAGGATTTCGCCGTCCTTGGCGCTAATCGTGATGGCCAGATTGAGGCCTTTCAAATAATCAAGTTGGTTCATAGTGCATGTAATTTTTCGGCAAAGGTAGAATTTTTCTAAATTTGCAGCGTTCTTTTATCGAAAATGAAGAAACTTTACCAATATATCATCAAGTCGTTTTTGGGTACTTTTGTGCTCACTTTCTTCATTGTGGTGTTCATTTGGGTGATGCAATTTGTTTGGCTCTATGTGGACGATTTGGTTGGCAAAGGCTTGGAAATCAAAATTATAGCCGAACTTTTGTTCTACACTTCCATCACGGCCATTCCCATGTCGTTGCCGTTGGCCCTGCTGTTGGCCTTGCTGATGTGTTTCGGCAACCTTGGCGAGCATTATGAATTGGTAGCCATGAAAGCCTCGGGCATATCCATGTGGCGTGCCATGCGTCCTTTGCTCTATTTCTCGTTGGTTCTCAGCGTATTGGCCTTCTTCATCTCCAACAGTCTCATCCCCATAGCCACCCTGAAATGGCGCACCCTCTTGACCGACGTGCAACGGCAGAAATTGGCCTTCAACATCAAGGAAGGAGTGTTTTACAAGGACATCGAGGGCTACGTGATTTATGTGGAGCGGAAAGGCAAGGACGGCAGCAGCATCTACGGCGTGAAGATTTACGACCACAACGACCATAACGGCAACACCAAAATCATCTCCGCCGACTCGGGCATGATGACCATGAGCCCCAACCAGCGCAACATCATTTTCACGCTCTACAACGGCCACAACTACACCGACATCACCACTTCCGACAACTACAAGGAAACGCGACCCTTCGAGCGCATGTCGTTCAAGCAAGAGCAACTCAAGTTCAGCCTCGCCTCGTTCGACATGACGCGATCGAGCGAGGACATGTATAAGTCGTACCAGCAAATGATGAACATCCGCCAACTTTCCGCCTCTTTGGACTCGTTGGAACGGCGGCAGGTGAGCAAGCAAGAGTCGTTCACTCAAGGCTTTGAGCGACGATGGGCCAATTATAAAAGCCTCACCCTCCCCGAACCGAAAAAGGCTTTGGCCGCCAATGACAGTTTGGTGGCCGACACCCTCGCCACCGACACCTGCCACATCCTCCGCTGGCCCCTGCTCGACCACTACGAAGGCGAAACGCGCACCGCCATCGTCAACATGGCCGTTGGCACCGCACAAAACGCCAAAGACAACGTGGCTTTCAACAAAATGGACCTCAATTCGCATATCGAGAACATCAACAAGCACCGGAAGGAGTGGCACAAGAAATTCACCTTGAGCATCGCCTGCATCATCTTTTTCTTCATCGGTGCGCCATTGGGCAGCATCATCCGCAAGGGCGGGTTGGGCCTGCCCGTGGTGATTTCGGTGCTGTTTTTCGTGGTCTATTACATCATCTCCACCATCGGCGAGCGCATGGCCGTTTTTGGCGGCCTCAACATGTTCCTCGGCGTATGGATTTCGTCCATCGTACTGCTGCCCGTAGGCCTGTTTTTCACCTTCAAGGCCACCACCGACGCAGCCCTGTTCGACGGCGACAGTTGGAAGAAATTCTTCCAGAAATTGTTCAAGAGAAAGCGTGACAACAACGTTGAAACATCTACATAAAACTCACGGCTGCCATAGTACGACACTTGAACGGCTGCCATAATACGACAGCCCTACAAAACAACAATTCAACAATTCAACGATCAACAACCAACATGAAAATACTCCTCCTCTGCAACAAGCCCCCATACCCTGCCTCCGAAGGCGGCCCGATGGCCATGAACAGCATCATCACCGGCCTGCTCGAAGCGGGTCATCAGGTCAAGATATTGGCGGTCAACAGCGAGAAATTCCATGTCAAGGAAAGCGACATCCCCGAAGAATACAAGCGGAAAACGGGCATCGAACTCATAAATGTCGACTTGCGCGTCAGGCCCGCGAAGGCGTTTCTCAACCTGTTCACCAAAAAATCCTACCATGTGGAGCGTTTCGTTTCCAAAGACTTCAGAAACAGGCTAATAGAAGTGCTGAAACACGAGCATTTTGACGTGGTGCAGATGGAAATGCTCTTCATGGCACCCTATGTTGAGGACATCCGCGCCCACTCGAAGGCCATGATTGTGATGCGTGCCCACAATGTGGAGCACAAGATTTGGGAGCGTATCGCCAAGGAGACGAAGTTTTTCCTTAAACGCTGGTATATCAACCACTTGGCAAAGACTTTGAAGGAATACGAACTTTCCGCTTTGGAAACCGTCGACGGCATTGCCGCCATCACCCGCAAGGACGCGGCCTATTTCCGAAAATACTGCTCCAAGCCCATCATCGACATCCCGTATGGTGTTTATCCAGAGGAGTTTACACCGAAATATGAGATTGAAGGCAAGCCCAAGTTCTACCACATCGGCTCCATGAACTGGATGCCCAACGAGGAAGGCATTCGCTGGTTCATCGAAGAAGTGCTGCCCAAGACCATCGAAAAAGTCCCCGATTTCGTGTATCATTTGGCAGGCCGCAACATGCCCGAATGGTTGACCGCACTGAAAAACAAGCACATCAATGTCATCGGCGAAGTGCCTGATGCCAAGGCCTTTGTGAGCGACCATGATGTTGCCATCGTGCCACTGCTTTCGGGTAGCGGCATCCGAATCAAGATCATCGAGTCGATGGCGATGGGCAAGACCGTCATCACCACTCGCGTTGGTGCCGAAGGCATCCTCTACGACGAGGAAGTGAACCTCATCATTGCCGAAAACAAGGCCAAGATGGTGGAAGCCATCCGCAGCATCAACGAAAACCCGCAAATTGCCGTCAGGATTGGGCAAGCCGCGAGGAAATTGGTGGAAGAAACCTACGACAACCGCAAGATTATCGCACGGCTGCTGATGTTTTATGAACAGATTAAGCCCAGCAGCAAGATAACTTTCATGTAATTCCACGCTGAATACGAGTTTATTTCACGCTGAATATGAGTTTATTTCACGCTGAAATCGCAGAATCCGCAGAACCTGCCGGACGTAAACTAAGCATCGCATTGCGATTCACTTAATTGACTACGTCGAATCTACGATTTCTGCGTATTCTGCGTGCCATAATAAAATATTCCTTAAATTTGCTCCCTAAATCCTACGAGATGAAGATATTCGTACTTCTGCCCCGCATACCCTATCCGCTTGAAAAAGGCGACAAGTTGCGGGCTTTCAACCAGATAAAGCAACTCGCGAAGCATAACGAAATCGTCCTCTGTGCCTTGAATGACAACGCCAAGGTGAGCGAACAGGATGCTTTTCGAGCCTTGCAGCCTTATTGCCAGTCCATCAACTTTATCAGATTCAACAAGTTGCAAATCCTTTTGGGACTTGTTCGCGCTTTCTTTAAGGGGCTGCCCATGCAATGCGGCTATTTCTACAACCGCAAGGCTGCCAAGAAAGTCAACGCACTGATAGCCAAGCACAAGCCCGACATGCTTTATGGGCAACTGTTGCGTGTAGCTGAATACATCCGCCACAAAGACATTCCGAAAGCCATTGATTATCAGGATATTTTCTCCTACGGCATGAAACGCCGTGCCGATATTGCATCATTTATCACACGGCCTATATATAATATGGAGTACTGCCGCCTGAAGCATTACGAGGCCGCCATTTTCGACGATTTCGACGTGCGCACCATCATCAGCGAGCCTGACCGCGAACTGTTCCCGCACGAGAAGCGCGACGAAATCCTCATCATCCCCAACGGCGTAGATCATGACTTTTTCAAGCCACAAGAACGCGAGAAGAGATATGACCTCGTCTTTACAGGCAATATGAGTTATCCGCCCAACGTGAACGCTGTGGAATACTTGGCCAACGAGATTCTGCCCATCGTTTGGAAATCGCGGCCCGAAACGACACTTTACATCGCCGGTGCCACCCCCGACCCGAAAGTGAAAAAGACTGCCTCCGACAGAATTATCGTCAGTGGCTGGTTGGACGACATCCGCGACGCTTATGCGCAAAGCCATGTTTTCATCGCCCCGATGCGCATTGGTACGGGCTTGCAAAACAAGTTGTTGGAGGCCATGTCGATGCGCTTGCCCGCCATCACCTCACCCTTGGCCAACGCCTCTTTGGGCGCAAAACCCAACGAGGAAATCCTGATTGGCAGCAATGCGGAGGAAATGGCGAAAAACATCATCATCTTATTGACCGACACGCAAAAAGCGGAACAGATTGCCCAAGCGGGGTTTGATTTCACGAATCGGGTTTATGACTGGGGGAAAGCAACGGAGCGGTTGGAGGAGGCGATGAAATCAATAACTAAACAAACCCACCCACAATGAATACCACCCAACAACAAAAAGCCGCAAAGGAATTCGCCGCCCGCTGGCAGGGAAAAGGCTACGAGAAAGGCGAAAGCCAAATCTTTTGGGTCGAACTGCTCGAACAGGTTTTTGGCATCCAGAAACCGTCTGAGTTCCTGTCGTTTGAACAGCAGGTGAAACTCGATCACACCGCTTTCATCGATGCTTTCATTCCCCGCACCCATGTGATGATTGAGCAGAAATCCATCGAAAAAGACCTTGGCGAACCCATCAAACAGTCGGACGGAAAGTTTTTGACCCCGTTCCAGCAAGCGAAACGATACTCTGCCGAACTGCCCTACAGTCTACGTCCCCGTTGGATTGTGACCTGCAACTTCCGAGAGTTTTGGGTGTATGACATGGAACGGCCCAAGGGCGAGCCGCAGAAAATCCTTTTGGAAAACCTCGAAAAGGAATACTATCGCCTGCAATTCCTTGTGGATGAGGGCAATGAGCATTTGAAACGCGAGTTGGAAGTCAGTGTGAAGGCGGGCGAAATCGTCGGCCTGATTTATGATGCCTTGTTGGAGCAATACATCGACAAGACCGATGCCGAGACCTTGCGCTCGCTCAACATCCTTTGTGTGCGTTTGGTGTTTTGCCTCTATGCCGAGGATGCGGGCTTGTTTGCCACCAAGACGGCTTTCCATGATTATTTGGTGAAATTCGGCTCCGTCGATTTCCGTCATGCCTTGATAGAGTTGTTCAAACTGCTTGACACGCCCATTGAGGAACGCGACCCTTATTTGGACGACGAGATGGCGGCCTTCCCGTATGTGAACGGTGGCTTGTTCAGCGAGGAACACATCACCATCCCGCGTTTTACCGACAAAATCAAGCAGTTGCTGTTGCAAAACGCGAGTTCCGATTTCGACTGGAGCGAGATTTCCCCTACCATTTTCGGAGCCGTGTTTGAAAGCACACTGAATCCCGAAACGCGCCGCTCGGGAGGAATGCACTACACCAGCATCGAGAACATCCACAAGGTGATTGACCCGCTTTTCATGGGCGACCTGAACGCCGAGTTTGTGAAAATCGCCGAAATGAAGCAAGTTTCGGCCAAGCGACAAGCCCTTGCCCATTTCCAAGACAAACTCGCCTCGCTCACCTTCCTCGACCCCGCTTGCGGCAGCGGCAACTTCCTGACGGAAACCTATTTAAGCCTGCGCCGATTGGAAAACAAGGTCATCAAAGAGTTGAACAACGGCATGAGTGCGCTCAATCTTGAAGGCATCATCAAGGTGAACATCGCGCAATTCTACGGCATCGAAATCAACGACTTCGCCTGCACCGTGGCCAAAACCGCCCTCTGGATTGCCGAAAGCCAGATGCTGCACGAAACCTCGGCCATCGTGGGCGTGGAACTGAACTTCCTGCCTTTGAAAACCAACGCCAACATCGTGGAAGGCAATGCCTTGAAACTCGATTGGGCGACCCTCGGCGAAGAAGACCCGTTGGGATTTTTGTTCACCGACAAATTGAATTATTACATTGAAAAGGATTTCGGCGAAGGTTTTATTGCAAGCGAGCCGAAACCTGAATACGGCAACTATTACAAGGAGTTGAACGTTGTGGCGAAAAAAGCCGAGGAAAAGCAACTGCCGAAAAACCATCCCAAGCCCGTGGTTTATGACTTCATTATGGGTAATCCGCCGTTTGTGGGATACACATTTCAATCAGAAAAACAAAAAGAGGATTTGTCGTTGCTTTCAACCCAAATGGGAAAAAACATTGATTATGTTGTTGGTTGGTACATTAAGGCATCAAGGCTTATACAATTCAAACAGACAAAATGTGCTTTTGTGTCCACTAACTCTATAACGCAAGGCGAACAAGTCGTCGAAGTTTGGAGGTCCTTGTTTGAATTGTATGGAATACAGATTGATTTTGCTTATCGAACTTTCAAATGGGACAGCGAATCGGAGCAGAAGGCACATGTGCATTGCGTAATCATTGGTTTTAGCCATAAAGATAGTTTGAAGAAAGAAAAGATTATATTCGATGAAAATGGCGAGAAACAGATTGCCCAAATCATAAACCCTTATTTGATGGATGCACCTGTCGTCTGGATTGAAAAACGCAAGATGCCGATTTGTAATGTTTCCAAAATAAATAAAGGTAGTCAACCGACAGATGGGGGAAACTTGATTATTTCAGCCGAAGAATATGACGATTTCATCAAGAAAGAGCCTAACGCCAAGAAATTCATAAAAGAGTTTCTTGGTGCTGACGAGTTCATAAACGGAAGGAAACGCTTTTGCCTTTGGCTTGTAGATGCAAGTCCGGCTGAATTGCGAAAGATGCCTCTCGTTATGAAGCGGGTTGAGGCTGTTAAAGAAATGCGTTCTTCAAGTAACAAGGCTGCAACAAGAAATTGGGCTGCTTATCCATATTTGTTTACCGAGAACCGACAGCCTGAAAGAGGGAACTATCTATTAATTCCGCGTGTTTCGTCTGAAAAACGTTGTTACATTCCTATTGGTTATGTTTCACATACAATAATTGCCAGTGATGCTGTACAAATCATTCCTAATGCAACTTTATTTGAGTTTGGAATTTTGACGAGTTTGGCTCACAATGCTTGGATGCGCGTGGTTTGTGGAAGGCTCAAGAGTGATTATCGTTATTCTAACGACATCGTTTACAACAATTTCCCATGGCCAAAGCCAACCGAAAAACAAAAAGCAAAAATCGAGCAAACCGCCCAAGCCATTCTGGATGTCCGTGCAAAATATCCCGAAAGTAGTCTCGCCGACCTCTACGATGAACGCGCCATGCCCGCCGACCTCCGCAAAGCCCACCAAGCCAACGACAAAGCTGTAATGGCTGCTTATGGCTTTAGCTTGAATAACATGTTTGACGATGAAAAGGCAATTGTAGCTGAACTCTTCAAACTATACCAATCGTATACAGAAAATAATAATTGATTTGCTATGAATAAAAAGAGGAAAAAACCAAAACTGACTTTTCTGGATGTCTTACATCTTGCAGAAATATATTGTGAACAATACAATGAGAAAAAGCTTTGTTTGTCCCAAGAACAAGACGATGCCAGTTTCCGCGATTTTGTTAGACAGTACTGTTGCGCACTTTTTTGGGATACCCCAATCAATTTAGTAATTGATCCTGAAGCACCTTTGGACACACCTACATGTCCGCTATATTTTCCTAAACCCTCAAAAAAAGGAAAATGAGATGGTGGCGGAGTTGTTCAGGATGTATAAAGAATTGATTACAAAATAATTGCCTTGCTATGGAAAACGGAAATGGATGGAAAATAGGATGCTCAATTGTTTTAATCATTTTCAATTTGATTTTGGGAGCAGTGTTTGAACCGGTTGCACCAGTGAATGCCATTTTTTTCTTGATTGCTGCTGTGATTTTCTTCTACACTTTATATAAAATACTTTCCTTGGGGCCAAAGTCAGAAAAACAAGAAAACACAACCACCGTGTGGAAAAACAATGTTGATGATGAAACTACTGCGGCTTTGCTTAAACAAATTGAAGCCAAAGAAGACGACGAATCCGAAGTACGAAAAGCTTTCGTCACAAAGGAAAAACTTGAAGAATACCTTAAAGCAGAAAAAGATGAAAGAATCAAACCTTTCATTGAAAATTGCATCAAATGCTATGACATCTTGAGTGATACCTCAAGGTTTGCCCACCAATATGACCACGACCATCCCGATTCTGAAGAAAGTCAATTGTATATGAAAGAGTGGGACATTTTCAGAGAGAAAATACAAGCAGCACAAATCAAATTGGGTGATGAAAATTCTCAAGCAGCCGATGCATATAAGAAATTCAGCAAATTGTTTGACGAGGACTGCAACGGACAATGGATTATAACAACAACCATCAGCGAATATGGAGGTAACAAGTCTTTCAAAAATGCACCTTCATTTGATAGACATTTGCTATTCAAATACACATCAGACAATGGATGCAACTATGTTGGTTCCTATTGTGGAATTCCCTATTTGTGTTTAGATATGGATATAGATCACGGTTGTTATTTTTATCCTGATTATGCGGTGCTTTGTAAAGATGATAACGAAAAGCCGAGTCTTTCATTAGAAATTATTCCTTATGAAAAGATTGAGGCAAAATATTTGAAAGTTAAGATTAAATCAAGCATCATAACAGACGACGACATTCACGATGCAAAAAAAATCGGCTCGTATGATGATGAATATGGGAACAGTCGTCCCATATATGAATACGGTGGAGTAGAAATCCCAGCCCTAAACTGCACCTTGGTCTTCAGCAAAGCCTCCTACGCCAAGGAATTGGCCGAGGCCATGAACGACTTTTTCAGCGCACCGCATGGCAACGGCACTGCCCATTCCAAACGGCCCAGCATCGATGACCTTGACGGACTTATTGGCCTCAACAGCGTCAAGGAAGAAGTGAAAACGCTGCGCAACTACATCATAATCCAGCAAGAACGTGAAAAGAAAGGGCTGAAAACCACACCCGTTTCATACCATTGTGTGTTTACGGGCAATCCCGGAACGGGAAAGACGACCGTGGCCCGTATCGTGGCCGACGTTTACCGCAGTCTTGGCGTGTTGAAGAAAGGACATTTGGTCGAAACCGACCGCTCGGGCTTGGTGGCCGATTATGTGGGGCAAACCGCCACAAAGACCAACAAAATCATCGACCGCGCCTTGGACGGTGTGCTGTTCATCGACGAAGCCTATAGTTTAGCCACCGGCGGCGACAACGACTACGGCAAGGAAGCCATCGCCACATTGCTCAAACGCATGGAGGACAACCGCGACCGCCTTGTGGTGATTCTCGCAGGCTATTCCGACGAGATGAAGCAGTTCATCGACTCCAATCCCGGCTTGCAGTCGCGCTTCAACCGCTACATCCATTTCCCCGACTACAACGCCGACGAACTGTTCCAAATCTTTGAGGCAAACTGCAAAAAGAACGATTATGTGATGACCGACGAGGCAAAGACAGCACTGAAATCGCTGCTTGAAAAGGCCGTTGCGGAGAAAGACATGAATTTCGGCAACGCCCGCTTCGTCAGGAACCTATTTGAAAAGACCTTGGAGCGACAAGCCAACCGACTTTCGAAACAAGAGAACCTTTCCAAGGAAATGCTGACGGAAATCACTATTGAAGATTTATCATAAAACATAATCAATATCATAATACATTAATAACCAATAAATTAAAAAAACATGTCAAACGAATCAATCATACAGATTTTTGAAGGAAAGAAGGTCCGCGTCGTTTGGAACGAGAAAGAGGAAAAATACTTTTTTGCCGTGGCGGATATTGTCGAATTATTAACGGACAGTGCTGATGTTAAGCAGTACATTAAACGGATGCGTTCGCGAGATACAGAATTAGATTCCGTGTAGGGTACGATTTGTACCCCCCTTGGCTACCGCCGACAATCAGCATAAAAACAGCAACCCTTTTCTGGATTGCTTCGTTCCTTGCAATGACGCAAAGCCCCGTAGAGGCGCAGGATATTAAGCAGGCGGTGAAGCGTAGCGCAACCCCTGCCGACAAACAAACCAAGCCCCGTAGGGGCGACAGACCAATAAGCAGGCGACATCAGTCCCTGCACAACTGACAACTGATATTGCACAACCCGACAACAAAAATGGAAACAACAATATCCCCCATAAAAAATCAGAGGTGATTTTTATTAAAAGATTAACAACTAATGTTTTATGATTTGTTTTCTTGTGCCATAAGTATCAAAAATAACGACTTATGGCACTAATATAATCTTTTTTCTTGTGCCATAACAAATATTATTGTACATTTGCGGCACGATAAAAGGCAAAAGGAATGGAAATTGTCGGCAGAAATAAAGAGCGAGAGATTTTACGGCAATGTTACGAATCAGGGAAGCCCGAGTTAGTGGCTGTCTATGGTCGCAGGCGCGTGGGCAAGACTTGGCTCGTCAGGCAGTTTTTCAACGATTCCTTTGACTTTTATATGACTGGCGTTTATCTCGGCTCGCGAGAGGAGCAATTGGCATTGTTCAACAAACAACTCAACAAGTACTCTAAAAGCTATTTTCCGGTGGTAGGCAATTGGTTCGATGCTTTCGACCAGTTAAAAACCTATCTCAGCCATTCGCGCAAGAAACGCCTCGTCGTCTTCATTGACGAATTGCCTTGGTTGGACACCCAGAGGTCGAGATTCAAGACGGCATTCGAGTATTTTTGGAACAGTTGGGGAGCCGCGCAAGAAAGATTGATGCTTGTGGTGTGTGGCAGTGCCACCACTTGGATGATCGGCAATCTGATAGGCGACAAAGGAGGCCTTTATAACCGGATAACACGCAGTATGCATCTTGCCCCGTTCAGCCTGAACGAAACCGAGTTGTATCTCAAAAGCAAAAAGATGGTTATGAGCCGTTTCCAAATGGCAGAGACTTATATGGCCGTTGGCGGAATTCTCGAAAGCCCCATACGAAATCACCCGCAATTACCTTGAACGGCTTTATGAAAGATTGGAGGCGTTCAGAAACAAGACTTCCACCCGAAAAGCATTGCATATCACTATGATAACTGCTTGTGGATTAAAGCGTAACACTTATAGCACCGAGATACAAAACGAAATAGAGTTAGACGATTTATTTGTGCCATAACCCCTTTTTTCGGGCACTTATGGCACCACAATAATGCATTTTCAACAATCAACAATTCAACATAAATGGCACAACCAGACGACAAAAAAATCATCTTTTCGATGGTGGGCGTCAGCAAAATCATCCCGCCGTCAAGACAAATCCTGAAAGACATCTACCTCTCCTTCTTCTATGGCGCCAAAATCGGCATCATCGGCCTGAACGGAGCAGGAAAATCGACCTTGCTGCGCATCATCGCGGGCAAGGAGAAATCCTTCAACGGCGAAGTGGTCTTCTCGCCCGGCTATTCGGTCGGGATGCTCGACCAAGAGCCGCAATTGGACGACAACAAGACCGTCCGCCAAGTGGTGGAGGAAGGCGTACAGGAAATCGTTGACATCCTCAAGGAATACGAGGAAATCAACAACAAGTTCGCCGAACCCGACGCGGATTTCGACAAACTGATTGCCCGTCAGGGCGAACTCACCGAACTCATCGAGCAGCACGACGCTTGGGAACTCGACAGCAAATTGGAACGCGCTATGGACGCGCTCAACTGTCCCGACGGCGACACGCCCGTGAAGAATCTTTCCGGAGGCGAACGTCGCCGCGTAGCCTTGTGCAGGCTTCTCTTGCAAGAGCCTGACATCCTGCTCCTTGACGAGCCTACCAACCACCTCGATGCCGAGAGCATCCAATGGTTGGAGAGCCACTTGCAGCAGTACAAGGGCACCGTCATCGCCGTCACCCACGACCGTTATTTCCTCGACCATGTTGCCGGCTGGATTCTCGAACTTGACCGTGGCGAAGGCATCCCGTGGAAAGGCAACTATTCCTCGTGGCTCGACCAAAAGACCGCCCGCCTCGCGATGGAGGAAAAGACCGAAAGCAAGCGTCGCAAGACCCTCGAACGCGAGTTGGAATGGGTGCGCATGGCCCCAAAAGCGCGTCACGCGAAAGGAAAAGCGCGTTTGGAATCGTATGAGAAAATGCTCAACGAGGACGTGAAGGAAAAGGAAGAGAAACTCGAAATCTACATCCCCAACGGCGACCGACTTGGTACAAAAGTCATTGAGGCACATGACGTTACCAAAGCCTACGGCGACAAACTCTTGTTTGAAAACCTCAACTTCAGCCTGCCGCAAGGTGGCATTGTGGGTGTCATCGGGCCGAATGGCGCGGGCAAGACCACTTTGTTCCGCCTCATTATGGGCTTGGAAAAGCCCGATTCAGGCACTTTCGAGGTCGGCGAAACGGTGAAAATCGGCTATGTGGACCAACAACACGCCGAAATCGACCCGGAAAAGACGGTTTGGGAAGTCATCAGCGGCGGCAACGACTTGATTCAATTGGGCAAACGCAGCATCAACTCCCGCGCCTACGTCTCGCGCTTCAACTTCGGTGGCAACGACCAGCAGAAGAAAGCCGGCGTACTTTCGGGCGGTGAGCGCAACCGTATGCACCTCGCCTTGACCTTGAAGCAAGAAGCCAACGTACTCCTTTTGGACGAACCCACTAACGACATCGACGTCAATACTTTACGCGCCTTGGAGGAAGGTTTGGAGAATTTCGCAGGCTGCGCCGTCATCATCAGCCACGACCGCTGGTTCCTCGACCGTGTGGCCACCCATATCCTCGCCTTTGAGGGCAACTCGCAAGTGTATTTCTTTGAGGGCAGCTACTCCGAATACGAGGAAAACAAGATGAAACGCCTCGGCAATGTTGAACCGAAACGGTTTAGGTATAAAAAGTTGAAAGTTGATTAAAAAAAGCTATGCTTTCAATAAAATCCTTACCTTTGCCACAAATTAACCCATTAAAACATCAAACAAAATGAAAACAACCAAATTAATCCTGTGCTTTGTGGCCCTGTCCACAATGTTTCTCGTTGGCTGCAAGAAAGACACCAGCAGCTCAATTTCCAACACCAATTGGTCACTCTTCGTCCCTGAAGATCCTGCTTATTTGTATTTGGCAGATGTCACGTATACGCTTGATTTCGGGAAAAGCAATGTCACTTTCACCCGCAAACTCGACTACGGGGATGTGATTGACACCTATGTTATGTCTGGCACCTATACCTACAACAACGGCAGCGGTGTAGCCTTGATTCACGAAGAGGACAACACCACCGAATACCGCATAACATTCACTGTTTCAGGCAATACGCTGGTTTGGCATTTCAACCTTCGTGACATTACACTCACCAAACAATGATAAAAGATTAATCCAATCCTAAAACACGGGGTGTTGATTTTGTTTCAATGCCCCGTTATTTTTTTACGCCCATTTGCACCTAATTGAAAGAAAGCGATTATCTTTGCCCCCTCAGAATCAATTACAAAATATTTACAATATGAAAAAACCAATTTTAACCCTTTGCCTCATAGCTACCTGTTTCGGTGGCCTGATGGCTGGCCCTGTCGACCAACAGAAGGCCCAAAAATTAGGTGCCAAATTCCTGAGCACCACCTCTTTGAATCAGAAAAACGCTGACATCCAACTGCAATTGGTCAGCACAGCCACCAATCGCAATGCCGTTGATTACTATGTTTTCAACGTCGCCAATGGCGAAGGCTTCGTCATCGTGGCCGGCGATGACCGCGTGAAACCCATTTTGGCCTACTCCACCACGGGCCAATACGACCCGCAAAACATTTCCGAAGGCTTTGCATTCACGCTGGATGGTTTCCGCGAGGAAATCCAGTACGTCCGCGAACACAACTTCAAGGCTACGTTAGACATCACCGCCGAATGGAAGTCGGTGAGCGAAACGGGCAGCCTCAACCGTGGCAAGCAAACCCGTGCCGTGGTAGGTCCGCTTTGCCAGACCCTCTGGAACCAAAACTTTCCGTGGAATAGCCAATGCCCCGAAGACACGACGGGCAGCGGCGGCCATGTGTATGCCGGCTGCGTGGCTACGGCCATGGGTCAGGTGATGAAGTATTGGGAATGGCCAGCCACGGGTACAGGCTCCTACTCCTACAATCCAGCAGGCTATGCCCAGCAGAGCGCCAATTTCGGGCAGACCGAGTATCATTTTGAACTGATGCCCAATGTCTTGGATTCAACCAGCACCGAAGAGGAATATTTCGAGATTGCCCAGTTGCTTCACCACCTCGGCATATCGGTTGACATGCAATACAGCGGCAACGGCAGCGGTGCCTACTCTGAAATGGTGCCGAATGCGCTGCGCAACTACTTCCGTTACAACTGCGATGAGCATGAGACCAACTGGGGCGGAGGCTGGTGGGGTGGAGGCTACTCCAACGAGCAATGGGCGCAAATGCTGAAAGACGGCGGCTTGGATGAACAAATCCCGCTTTATTACAGTGGTTCCGACGACAGCGGGGCAGGCGGCCATGCTTTCGTGTGCGACGGTTACGACGAGAACGACTATTTCCACTTCAACTGGGGATGGAGCGGTCGCGACGACGCTTGGTGCCCCATTGGCGCACTCAACACCACCAAATACGCCTTCAACACCTTTAACGGCTTCACGGGCCATATCGTCCCTAACTCGGACGAATATGCCCAACGTCCCGATAGCGTAACAAACATGCAAGTCATTGAAAACAATAACTTTAAAGGCGTTAAACTGCAATGGACTAACCCGACATTGACCGTCGAAGGAAGCGACCTTTCTTCCATTACATCAGTCACCATCCGCCGCAATTTTGAAGTCATCGCCGAACTGACCGATGCCCAAGTGGGTGCCAACATGGAATTTGAGGATAACAACCTCGAACCCGGCCTTTACGAATATGCCATCTTCGTCACCAACGAGGCCGGCATCAGCCGCACCACTTACCGCTCGATTTTGGTCGGCGAGAAGTGCGACATCACCTTCCAACTCCACGACGACGGCGGCAACGGCTGGAAAGGCGCTGCCATCAGCGTGACCTCCGAAAGCGGCCAGCGCATTGCCATTATCGGCATGAACGAAGGCGCAGAGCAAACCGTCACCCTGCCCTTGCTGAAAGGCAACCTCAACTTCATCTGGAACCACGGCTGGTATCACAGCAGCGAAGAATACGACACCGACTATGAGTGCTCGTTCACGATTTCGGATTTTGCAGGCAACGAACTCTACGTCAGCAACGAACTCGAAGATGGCGTGTTCCTGACCTACAACAACAACTGCGAACAAGGCCCGCTGACCTGCTATCCCGTGCAGAATCTTCAAGGCGAATACCAATGGCACGATGATGACGAATTTGGTGCCTACATCTCATGGAATCGCCCCGAAATCACTGCCAACCTTCACCATTTCAGAGTGGTTCGCTCAATCGGTGCCTATAAGTCTGGAGATGAACTGATTGCCGAAATCCCTTACGATGGCAACAGCATTTATGATTATTTCGATAACGCCTACGACCTGTTCCTCGGCAATGTTTACTATTCCGTCAATTGTGTTTATATTCGCGGAGAAGAGCAGTGTGAATCGGAGTATTGGGATGTAATGATTGGCATTACCAATGTTGACGAAAACATTTCAAATGTCAGCCTCTACCCCAACCCGACCAACGGCCTGCTCAACATTGAAGGCCAAGGCTCGATGCACATTAGCATAAGCAACCTGCTCGGCCAAAAGGTTTGCGAAACCGCAGCCGAAGATAGTGCCATCCTCGACCTGAGCGGCTACGGACAAGGCATCTATCTCGTCCGAATCAAGACCTCCGATGGCGTGATGGTGCAGAAGGTGAATGTGAGGAAATAAGCACTTTCAAAGTACAGACACAAAAAAAGCGTTGCCGTCATTAGCAACGCTTTTTGCTTTTCAGGCTCCAAACTTACCCATTCAACGCCTCAGCACCGCCCACAATGTCAATCAGTTCGTTAGTGATGACGTTTTGGCGAGCCTTGTTGTACTGGATTCTCAATTCTTGTGAGAGTTGGTCGGCGTTGTCGGAGGCGATGTGCATGGCGGTCATGCGGGCACCGTGCTCGGCAGTGAGCGTGTCGAGCATGATGGAGTAGAAATTGGTGCGGATAACCTTGGGAATCAGTTCGTTGACAAAGGTTTCCTTGTCGGGTTCAACGATGTAGTCGAAGGTTTGGGCATTGCCCGAAATTTCGGCTTTTAGGGGTAATACCACCTCACGAGTAGGCACTTGCACACCAGCGTTCTTGAAGTGGTTGAAGACCAATTCCACGCGATCCACCTTGTGGCTAAGGAAGAGTTCGACCATCATGTCACTGATTTCCATGGCCAAGTCGAAAGACATGCTTTCGGCCAAAGGCGCGTATTGCTTTTCTACCTTAATGCCGAATTTTTTGGCGTAGTCGTTGATTTTCTTTCCGACCAAGTAGACGACAATATTCTCTGCGCCAAGGCTTTCCCTGTATTCGTCATACACCTGCTTGAACAGTTTGCAGACATTGGAGTTGTAAACACCGCACAATCCGCTGCTCGACGAGAAGGCCATGAGTGCCACCTTTTTCACCTCGCGTTTCTCGGCCAAGGGTATGTTGACCTCGCCTTCAAGCGAACCGAGATAGTTCGACAAGGCTTCGCTCAACTTGTTCTTGTAGGGCAAAAACCGCGTCGTGATGCCTTCGGTCTTTTTCAGTTTGGCCGCCGACACCATCTTCATCGCGCTCGTGATTTTTTGCGTCGAGGCGACGGAAACGATTCTGGCCCGTATTTCTTTCAGTGATGCCATTTTCTTGTAATTATGAATTCGGAACTCGGAATTCAGAATAAGCCTGCCGGAGGTAATTATTCCGCATTCCGCATTCCTAATTCCGAATTATCCATTAAAGTGTTCGCTCAAATTCAACGCTTCTTCCTTCAGCACGGCCTTGATGTCATCGTCAATCTTGCCGGCTTTCAGTTGGGCCATCACGTCCTTGTGTTTCACTTCCATGATGTCCAAGAACTGTTTCTCAAACTCAAGCACCTTGTTTTCAGGCACTTTGCTCAACAATCCATTAGTGCCGCAGAAAATGATGGCGACTTGTTTTTCGACGGGCATAGGCGTATATTGCGGCTGTTTCAGCAGTTCCACGTTCTTGCGGCCCTTGTCGAGGATGGCCAAGGTTGCGGCATCGAGTTCGGCACCGAACTTCGAGAAAGCCTCCATCTCGCGGAATTGGGCTTGGTCGAGTTTCAGGGTGCCGGCCACCTTCTTCATGGACTTGATTTGAGCATTGCCACCCACACGCGACACCGAAATGCCCACGTTGATAGCGGGACGGATACCCGCATTGAACAAGCTGGTTTCCAAGAAGATTTGTCCGTCGGTGATGGAAATCACGTTGGTCGGGATGTAGGCCGAAACGTCGCCTGCCTGCGTCTCGATGATGGGCAGTGCGGTGATGCTTCCGCCGCCTTTCACGATGTCCTTGAGGCTGTCGGGAAGGTCGTTCATCTGGCGTGCCACATTGTCATTCTTGATGATTTTGGCGGCGCGTTCCAACAAACGGCTGTGAAGGTAGAAAATGTCGCCCGGATAGGCCTCACGTCCCGGAGGACGGCGCAAAATCAGGGAGACTTCACGGTAGGCCACGGCCTGCTTCGAGAGGTCGTCGTAGATGACCAAAGCGTGACGGCCTGTGTCGCGGAAGTATTCGGCGATGGCCACGCCCGCGTATGGCGCATAGAACTGCATGGCGGCAGGGTCGGAGGCCGTCGCGCTGACCACGATGGTATAGTCCAAAGCACCATATTTTTCGAGCGTGTTCACGAGGTTGCGCACGGTGGAACCTTTCTGTCCGACAGCGACATAGATGCAGTAAATCGGGTCGCCGTTCTTGAAGTTGTCCTTCTGATTAATAATGGTGTCGATGGCGATGGCAGTCTTTCCCGTCTGGCGGTCGCCGATGATCAGCTCACGCTGGCCGCGCCCGATGGGAATCATGGCATCGATGGCCTTGAGTCCGGTTTGCAGCGGCTGGTTCACGGGTTGGCGGAAAATGACACCCGGAGCCTTGCGTTCCAAAGGCATTTCGTAGGTCTTGCCTTGGATGGGGCCCTTGCCGTCGATGGGGCGACCGAGGCCGTCCACCACGCGGCCCAACATGCCCTCGCCCGCCATGACGGAGGCGATGCGTTGGGTGCGCTTCACGGTTTCGCCTTCCTTGATGCCCTCAGTAGGACCGAGCAGCACCACGCCCACGTTGTCTTCCTCAAGGTTGAGCACCACGCCCATCGTGCCGTTCTCGAACTCGACAAGCTCGTTCGACTGCACCTTGTCAAGGCCATAGACGTGCGCCACGCCGTCGCTCACTTGCAGCACCTTGCCAATCTCCTCAAACTGAACCTTGTTGCTCATGTTTTGGAGCTGCATTTGCAGGATGCTCGATATTTCACTTGGTTTGATGTTTGCCATGTATGTTGTTGTTTATTGTTGTCCGTTTAATTGTTTGCTTCCTTGGTTCCGACGAATTTGCAATTCGGCGGAGTTGAGGTGGGGATTTCAAATCCGCCAGAACATTTACTATTGTTTCAATCTGTTTTTCAGTGCGTTAAGTTGTCCAGCCACGCTCGCGTCCATGCGCGTGTTCTCAATGTCCAAGACAAAGCCGCCAATGAGCGAAGGATCAATCTTGACATCCATTTCGGCCTCGGCATCAAAGGTCTGCTTGATGAAGGCCTTGATGCGGTCGTAGGTTGCCTCGGGCAGTTCGGTGGCCGTGGTCACTTGCGTGCTCAGGATGTTATGCTTGGCGCGATACATCTCCATGTATTTCATGGCGATAAAGAACATCTTGTTCTCGCGTTTTTGGTCGGCCACAAAGGCGATGAACTGCTTCAGTGTGTCATGCAATGGCTCGCCTACAGACATCTCCATCAACTTCACTTTCTCCTCACGCGCCACGATGGGGTTGGCCAACACCTCATTGAACTGGCTGATAGCCAAAAGGTAGTTGTGGGCAAAGCGCATCAGGCCGTTGTAGACAGCCTCTTCGCAGCCTTGCTCTTGGGCCAACAGGAACAAAGCCCGCGCATATCTCACCGATATTCTTCCGTTGTCCATAACTTAGGCTTCAATGCGGGGTTGGTTGTTTCTGAGCAGTTGCTCAATGTAGGCACTTTGCGACTGCTTGTCGTGCAGTTCGCGTTGCAGCAGTTTCTCGGCGATGTCGATGCTGAGGGCGATGACCTCGTTCTTGATTTGCGCCATAGCCTCGGCCTGTTCTTTTTCAATTTTCAGGCGGGCGTCGGTCACGATTTTCTCGGCTTCCATGCGGGCTTGCGCCTTCGCCTCCTCAATGAGTTGGGTCTTCAGGTCCTGGCTCTCCTTCATGATCTTGATTTGCTCAGCCTGCGCTGCCGCCATGGTTTCCTGCCGTTTCTGCTCGATGCCTGCAAGGGCATTGTTGGCCTCTTCAGCAGCAAGCAATGAGTCGGCGATTTGGGTGTTGCGTTGTTCCACGGCACCCATAATCATCGGCCAACCCACCTTCGCCAAAATGACGAAGACGATGAGGAAGCCTATGAGCATCCATATCACTAATCCACTTTCGGGAAGAAATAGTTCCATTTCTCTGTTTTTTTGAAGGTTAAGGCTTGGGGCTTAATCCGCCCTCCTTATAAGGGAGAGAGGCCAAGCCCCAAGCGGGGTTGGCTTATTTCATCACAGCCAACACGCACACGACGATGGCGAACAGCGTTGCACCTTCGACGAGGGCGCCGGCAATGATCATACCTGACTGGATTTTTCCAGCGGCTTCGGGCTGACGAGCCATGGCTTCCATGGCGGATTGTCCGATTTTACCGATGCCAAAAGCGGCACCAATCACTGCAACAGCAGCGGCGATGGCGGCCAAACCCGGCACATACGATACTGCTTCAAGAATGGTTGATAATAACATGATTTTAAATTGTTTAAGTGTTTATTGTTTAAGTGTTTAATTGTTTATTTCAAATTTCAAGATTCCTAACTCTCAACTTTCAACTCTCAACTGATTACTCGTGTTCCGGTTCATGTTGTGCCATGCCGATAAACAGCGATGACAAAATGGTGAAAACGTATGCTTGGATATACGCCACAAGCAGTTCCAAAGCCGTCATGAAGATGGTCATAAAGATGGAAACGACGCTCATTGCGCCACCCATGCCTGCACCATACATGCCGCTGATGATGAAAATCAGGGCCATCAGCACCATGATGATGATGTGGCCGGCAAGAATGTTGGCGAACAAACGCACCATCAGGGCGAAAGGCTTGGTGATGGTGGAAATGAGTTCGATGATGGGCATTAGCGGGAATGCCTTCAAGAAGATGGGCACGTCGGGCCAGAGGATGTCTTTCCAATAGTGCTTGTTGCCGAAGACGTTCACGAAGAAGTAGGTCATCAAGGCCAGAACCAAGGTGATGCTGAGGTTGCCCGTCACGTTGGCACTGAAGGGGAAGAACGGGATGAGGCCGAACAGGTTGGCGAAGAAGATGAAGAAGAACACCGTCAACAAATAAGGTGCGAATTTCTTCACTTTCTTTTCGGGGATGTTGGGGCGGATGATGCCGTCCAAAACCATATAGGTGAGCCATTCCACCAAACCTTGGTACTTGGTGGGCTTGCCCATCGGGTCTTTCTTGTATTTCTTCGCGGCGGGCAGGAAGAAGGCCAACATGAAGCCGCACACGAGGAAGATGCCGAAGGCGTTTTTGGTGAACGAAATGTCGAACGGGCGCGAGATGCTGCCGTCGGCTTTCACCTCCACCAACTTGCCCGGATACCTCTCGGCACTGATGGGCGGGATGTAGAAATTGGCGCCGTTGTGGTTGAAGGTCTCGCCTTCTTTCAACTCGCAGACGTGCTTCGACGAGAAGCAGTGCCATCCGCCGCCGTCCTTGCACTTCACGATGACGGGCAGCCACACGCAAACGGGATGCCCGTGGATTTCCGTGATGTGGAAGCAATAGCTGTCGCCCGTGTGGCCGAAGATGAACGACTTGGCGTCAAATTCCTCCGACTTCTCCTTTTCAGGCTCTTGCGCTAAGCCTTGTTCGGGCGCAAAAGCCATCAAAGCGAGGAAAAGGAACAGCGCAATATGTTTCAGAACATTTTTCATGCCTTGCTAACTTTGTTCAAGTTCTTGATAAAGTGGTTGTAAACGCAGGTTTCCGCGAAAAGTGCGATAAGGTAGGCCGAAGCCGTGATGATGACAAAAGCCCGACTGCTTTCCTTGACGAAGACGATGTAAAGGACGAGTGCCGCCACTGTAAGCACCATCTTGATGCCTTTGTAAACCAAAAGCCAGGTGAGCTTGTTGGGATGGGCTTCCACGTTCTTTTGCATCAGGTGGCAATAGAAGGCACCGAGAATCATGAAGAGGTTGGGAGCCATGATCATCCACTTGTTCCACCAAGGCTTGTCGGCAAAGAAGCAGAGCAGAATGCCGTCAAAGACGATGCAGAGCAGCAGAAAAACAGCCAAATATTTTGTCAGCACATTCTTTTTCATAACTCAACGCAGATGGTCAGTTGGTTGTCGTGGTTCTCGGTGAAGCCGCCCTTGATGTCGAACTCCTTATGCTCGCCCTTGCCGTCGGTGAGGCTCACTTTGCCAGCCTCAAGGATGGCGACGATGGCGGCATGATGCTCCAGCAGGGTGAATGGTCCCATCTGGCTCGGCACCGTGACACTGGTGGCTTCGCCTGCAAACAGCGTTGCGCTCGGTGAAATGATTTCGACTTTCATCACACCTTATATTAATTGTTGGCAGCGTTTTTCATCAGTTCCTCACCCTTGGCGATGGCCTCGTCGATGGTGCCCACGAGGTTGAAGGCCGCTTCGGGATATTGGTCGACTTCGCCGTCCATGATCATGTTGAAGCCACGGATGGTTTCCTCAATCGGTACCATCACGCCCTTCAAGCCTGTGAATTGTTCGGCAACGTGGAACGGCTGCGACAGGAAACGTTGCACACGGCGGGCGCGATGCACGACAATCTTGTCCTCCTCAGAAAGTTCTTCCATGCCGAGGATGGCAATGATGTCTTGCAGTTCCTTGTTGCGTTGCAGCAGTTGGATGACGCGCTGGGCGGTGTTGTAGTGCTTCTCGCCGATGATGTTCGGGTCGAGGATGCGCGAGGTGGAATCAAGCGGGTCCACGGCGGGATAGATGCCCAACTCGGCAATCTTACGGCTCAAAACCGTTGTGGCGTCCAAGTGCGAGAAGGTGGTGGCCGGAGCGGGGTCGGTCAAGTCGTCGGCAGGCACATAGATGGCTTGCACTGAAGTGATTGACCCGTTCTTCGTTGAAGTGATGCGTTCCTGCATTTGGCCCATTTCCGTGGCCAAGGTGGGCTGGTAACCCACAGCCGAAGGCATACGACCCAGCAGGGCCGACACCTCTGAACCTGCCTGCGTGAAACGGAAGATGTTGTCGATGAAGAGCAGGATGTCGCTTTGGTCGTCGTTGGTGTCGTCGCGGAACGACTCGGCCACGGTCAGCCCTGAAAGGGCGACACTCACACGCGCCCCGGGCGGCTCGTTCATTTGGCCAAAGACCAAAGTGGCCTGCGAGGTGGCAAGAGCCTTCTTGTCGATTTTCGACAAATCCCAGTCGCCTTCTTCCATTGCTTTGACGAACTCGTCGCCATACTTGATGATGCCCGACTCGATCATTTCGCGGAGCAGGTCGTTACCCTCGCGGGTGCGCTCGCCCACGCCAGTAAACACCGAGTAGCCGTTGTAGCCTTTTGCGATGTTGTTGATAAGTTCCATGATGAGCACGGTCTTGCCCACGCCTGCGCCACCGAACAGGCCGATTTTGCCGCCTTTCAGGTAAGGCTCAAGCAAGTCGATGACCTTGATGCCCGTGAAAAGCACCTCTTTCGAGGTGGCCAAGTCTTCATACTTGGGCGGTTCGCGGTGGATGGGGTATTCGGTTTTGCGGTCAAGTTGGCCGATGCCGTCGATGGCGTCGCCCGTCACGTTGAGCAGTCGGCCTTTGATTTGGTTGCCGATGGGGATGGAGATGGGCTTGCCCGACAGGGTGACTTCCATGCCGCGCATGAGGCCGTCGGTCGAATCCATTGCGATGGTGCGCACCGAGTCCTCGCCGATGTGCTGCTGACATTCAAGCACCACACGCTTCCCGTTGGGGCGAACCACTTCCAAAGCATCGTGAATCTTCGGGAGGTTGGTCTCGCCGTCGGCAAAATAGACGTCAACCACGGGGCCGATAATCTGAGTGATGTGTCCTTTGATTTCCTTTGACATTGCTATATGCGTTTTCTATTTTTTTTCGGATATTTGGCCGCAAATTTATCAAATAATGTTTTTCGTTCAACCGTTTTTGACGAAAAAGGGAAAAAAGTTTCCGAAGGGGTATAAAACTGCCCTAAGCAAAATTTCATTTGATTAGTAAAGATATTTACTGTCACATGTTTTACTTTTTCCTATTTTTGCAGTTCAATCAAAAAAAGGAAAAAATGATTTTCATGCCAACAAAATACCAACTCCAAACCGTGGCGACAGGCCGCGTTTTTGAAGACCAAGGCTGGACTCTCGACGACAAGGAATGCTCCACCCCGAGCATGGTGCGCCCTGTGTATGAGAAAAAGCAACTTGAGGTCAAGAGTGAGGCTTGCTTGGGCCTCTACCGCTATGCGGACTGGCTGCCCATCAAAACCATGCTGAAACATCCTTCGGAACCCATCACTTATAAGAGCGAAGGCATGGCCAAACATTTAGGATTAAGCAATTTATACATCACCTTCAACGGTTGGTGGCCCGAGCGCAATGCACGCATGACGACTTGCTCCTTCAAGGAAATGGAGGCCTATTCGGTGTGCGCCCGATTGGGTGACGACCTGAAAGACAAGGTGCTTGTGGTGGCCTCAGCAGGCAACACGGCTCGCGCTTTCGCCAAGGTCTGCTCCGAAAACAGTATCAAATTGCTGCTTTGCGTACCACAGGACAACATCAAGGCGTTGTGGTTCGACAAGCCCTTGAATCCTTGCGTGAGACTCATCACCACAGAGAGTGGTAGCGACTATTTCGATGCCATCAACCTCTCAAATGTGGTCTGCGAAATGGACGGTTATCTGGCCGAAGGTGGCGCAAAGAACATCGCCCGCCGCGACGGCATGAGTACCACGATGATGTCGGCCACAACCCTCATCGGCCGTACGCCCGACTTCTATTTCCAAGCCGTGGGCAGCGGCACGGGTGCCATCGCCGCATGGGAAGCCAACTTGCGTTTCATTGAGGATGGCCGCTTCGGCACAAACAAAGCACGTCTGATGGTGTCGCAAAACATACCCTTCGTCCCAATGTATGATGCTTGGCGTGCCGACTCACGCGCTTTGTTGCCCTACGATGCCGATCGAGCCCGCAAGGATGCCGCCGAGATTTGTGCTCCTGTGCTTTCCAACCGCAAGCCGCCTTACGGCCTTGCTGGAGGATTGTACGATGCCCTGAAAGATACCAACGGCGACATTTTCGCAGTCAGCAATGACGAGGCCAATGCCGCAAAAGCCTTGTTTGAGAAAGCCGAGGGCATTGACATTTACCATGCCGCAGCCGTGGCCACAGCCTCATTGCAGCAAGCAGTTGACAAAGGTGTGGTGAAAACTGACGATGTGGTCATGCTCAACATTACGGGCGGCGGCGAAAGCCGTTTCATGGCCGAGCACGACATCCATTACCTTCAACCGACTCACATTTTCAAGATTGGCTTCACAAAAGAGGAAGTGGAGCGGGTTTTGGCTGAAATGAAGTAAGTCCCTGATTTCAGTTCAGTTAAATCAATTTGAAGGGCGTTTCCGATGGAGGGGACGCTCTTTATTGTTTTTCCCATCAAATCAACAACCTCTACTTCTTTCAATCCTTCTGCCCCAACAGTGACGAAATCGGAAGTTGGATTGGGAAACACATTGATATTCTGTTCGTTGCCTTCTGAAACACCAGTTGGATTAAGAGGCGTTACCCAAAAGGTGACCATTGCCGTGTTGCAGTTGCAGGGGATGGTCATTTGTATGTCCAACCAACTGACGGTACCTGGCTCGATTTCGGGGCGCAAATTGGCCGTCATGGTGACTTCCACCACCTCGTCAGGATCGGCGTGGAAGGTCATGCCCGTCACGCCGTTTGCGATGCAACTGAAGTCAGTGAAATATTCGTTGGAGGGGTGCATCGTGATGTCGAGTTCATCGTAGCCGACATTATGAACAAGGAAACGGAAACTTCCCTCGCTGCCGGGGTACATGGCAGTGTCGCCCGTAACAGGCTCAGCCTCAAAGGTGTATTGCTCCACCATGTCAACCTCAATGTCGTCGATGGTAAGATAAGAGTCACCATTGTTGGCGATAGCGCGAATACCCACATACTGACAACCGTTGGGGATTGTTTCCACATACGCGGAAATCCGTTCATATTCGCCGCTTTCAACGGTAGTGGAAAGGAATTGCGTGTGCATGTCGTCGGGGTTGGGCGCAGTGCCAGCCCAGATTTCAAATTGGAAACTGCCATCGGTAATCGCCCACAAGGTGAAGCGGTATCTCATGCTCTCAATCAGGTACAAGGGCATGTACATCCACGAATCTTGTGCATTGCTGAAAGCGTACCAATTGCCCGAGTGCGACATTCGTTTGTGGTCTTTTTCAAGGTAGCCGCAGAGCCAAGAATTGTCGTCGCAGTTCCAGCCGACGGGCTTTTCGAGGTCATGGTTAGCGTATTCGAAACCTTCGTTCAGGAGGTTTCCGGCGATCGAAAAGGTTGACATGAGGCAAACCAAAAGGGTCAAGGTGAGTCTTTTCATAGTTTTGAAATTTTGGGGCAAAGGTAGGAAAAATCCTGAATGATAGACAAAAAAAAAGACGATGCCAAGAATTTTGGCACCGCCTTTTTCATTGCGTTATGTAAAGATTACTCATCGCGACGTTTCTTCGCCACGGCGTAGGCTGCACCCAAGCCGAGCAACACAGCGATACCACTGCCCAACGGCGTGGTGGGGTCGGCGTTTTGGTTTTCATCCAGATTGTGACCCGAAGGCAGCAGAGGCGTATTGTCGCGGGAATAGCCTGCACCATAGAACAATTCTTCAGAAACGACGCCACGTTGGAACAAGCCGCCACCATCGTAAGGTTCGGCAAAGGTAGCCATGCCCATTCCGAGCATGATTGCGATTGTCATTAATGTCTTTTTCATTTTTAAGGGTGTTAATAGATTAATATTCTTGTTTATTTTACTACTTTATTTTACTACAATTTTTTGCGTTCTGACATTCTCGCCGTTGACGAGGCGTAACACATACACACCTGCCGCTTGGTTCAGGTTGATTTCGGCGTTGCCGCTGAAGTTTTCGCTGCGGAGTACGCGACCCATCATGTCAACCACTTGAAGGGTGGCCTCGCCAGTGTTGCTCACCATCCAAGTGCTGCCATTGAAGTAGGCGAAGGACTCAGAGCTTGTCGAGTTGCTTTCGGTGGCGCTGAACACGATGCGGAAACGGCTGGCGTAGTCGGCGGTGCTGGCCTCGAAGGTGTAGTTCGGGGTGGCCAAGAGGTTGACATCATCACCTGTAATGTTGTCGATGAGGTGGAGGTAGTTCATCTCCACGTTCTCGGCGTTGACGCTGAGGGTGTAAGTGCCGTTCTTGCTGGCCTTGAAGTTGACGGGCATTTCACCTTTACTGCTGCTGTTCACCACAGCGTAGTCCAGATTGTCTTCAGTGATGTAGAGCTTCGTGTTGTCAGGATTGAGTTGGAACTTGGGCAGTCGGCTACCTTCGCCGAAGCAGATAGTGGCGCGGTCGATGAGTCGCGAACCACTGCTAAGGTTAGCGTGGATGCCGCTGGTCGAAGTTTGAGGAGCAGTGGTGGTGAAGGTGACGGTTTCACCAGTAGTGGTAGCCTTCACGAAAAGACCCTGCATGACACCGATTGAGCCTGAGGATTCAATAAGCTCTGAACCGGTTTCATCCAAAACATAGAAAGGACGATTATTCTCAAGGTAAGCAGTTGTATTGAACGGGTTGCCTATGAGATTCCATCCGGCAAGGCGGTTGCCTTCGGTGTAATCCAAAGTAACCTCACCATCTCCAGCATAAGGAGCACCTATAAAGTTGAGGGAAGCACCATTTTCGCTGGAATAGAGGTAACCTTTGCCCGATTTAAGGACGAAATTGTCGGCTTTATAGTTGCGCCATTCTTTCAGTTCACCGTCGTCCATGCCATTCTGGTCGAAGTAGTAAAGGTCATAGTTGCCGGAAAGCATGCCAGCAACATCTTTCGGATCGACATTGTTGAAAGGTGAAGCAATGAGATTGTAGCCCGCGCTTGTGGGAGCCTCAACTGTGCCAAAGTCAGTGCCTTCGACGGTAATTTCTTCGTTGGCGGGAACTTCATCTGACTTCACATAGAAGTAAACTTTGTCTTTCACGCCGCTGTTTTCAGCATAACATGAGAATACCGTACTGGTGACATTGTATCGCATGTATTTGCGTGAATTACTGCCCTGCGCAACCACATTGGCTTGACCATCTTCAGCGATAGTGATTTCCCATTTTCCATTATTGTCAAGTTCTGTTTCCGTCTTCAACTGGTTACCACTTGAACTGGCAGCATAAAGATAACCAGGAGTTCTTGCGTCATAGATGGAATAATAATCAGTTCCTTCGACTGTTTCGACGACAAAATCGTAAACATTTTCGTTTACCACCGTGGCCTCTGTGCCGTTCTCACTCACGATAACCGCAGCGCGGTTATTGTTATTCTGTGTACCCATAGCGTAAGCATCAGAACCATTGAAACCAACGATGATGTAATGGGCACCCGAGGTGATGCTGGTGGCTCTGGTATAAACGGTAGGAGCAAAAGGAACATCCTCAACAGCCGAGGCGCTGATGGTGACATTCTCGGCAGGCATTTCGAAGGTGTAAGTGAAGTCGTCGGCAATGTCGTTGACATGGTCCACACTGTTCACCATCAAGGTTTCCATGACATAACCTTCCAAAGCGACAACGCTCAGCATGATTTGGTCGCCTTCATTCACTTGAATCTGGCCGTCAGCTTCCATGACCATCGAATCATTGACAAACGTGATGAGTTCGAGGTTCTCGAAAGGCGCAACCGTCAACGTGTATTGCTGCACAACACCGGCTTGGTTGATGGTGACGAGGTTGGAATAGACAGGGATGGAATCTGCATCAAATGCATACACCTTGTAGTAAGTGGAACGGGCAACACCGTTATTTGCCGCAATCATGCAGGCCACCTGATAACTATTAGCTATTTGAGATACAGCAGCACCAAGAATCCATTCAGGCTTTTCTTGTTCTATGCCTTCGGCATTATAGAATTGAATATGAAAATCACTGGCTTGTGTAATTTCGATGTTGTTATAAGTGACAAAACCGGAGGCCACCTGCATTCCATTTAAATCTCCAACAGCTTCCAAGTCGAAGTTGGCAGGAGCAATGTTGATAGATGGAGCTGTTCCCTTTGCAATGGTGATAGGGCCAACACCGACGTTTGAACCCCTGGTGAATAACATTCTCACATAACGGTCATTAGCATCAAAAACATTGGTGGTTTCAAGAGTCAAAGTGTCGTTTTGAGTACCACTAATGGTCAACTCTTCGATGTCGGTGAAAGTTTCGCCGTCGGCAGAACCTTGGATGGTGATGGTGGAGGTGTTGGAACCGCCAACCATTTTCACACCAATGGTGACCAAACCAGGCTGGCCGTTAGTCTTCACCATAATGTAATCGCCATTGTTGTCAAGTTTCATTCTATAAACACCTTGAGTTGCTGCATAATCACCTACGCCATAAGTGGAAGTGCCATTTAAAGCTTCAAATGCGCTTCTTTCTCCGCCTTCCCATACAAACGGCAGCACAGCGTAGTCAAGCACAGGAGCGGCTTGGGTGACGGTGACGAGGTTGGAATAGGTTTCACCGCAACTCACTTTAAAATATGCAGCACGAGCCTCGCCATAGTTGGCCACAACAGCAAAGAGCACTTGGTAAACATCATCTTGCTGAACCACACCAGCAACCAGCCAAGCTTCTCCTTGGACAAGTTCAATTTCTTCGCCTTCGGCATTGTAGTAATGGACAGTGAAACTATCGGTACCTTCAACTTCGATGTTTTCGTATGCGAGGTCCAATAAATTCATATAATGCTCTCCTGCATCCAAATTGACCGTGGCAGGAGTGATGGTGATGGAAGGAACAGGAGCCACGTATGCCTCTTGGTTGATGGTGACGAGGTTGGAATGAACCAAGTTGGTCTCGTCATCCATAGCATAAACCTTGAAATAAGCCGTGCGGGCTTCACCTTCGTTTTCAAGCATATAATACGACACCACATAGCCTTCACCAATTTGAGGATCTTGTTCGGCTACCAAAACTTCAATCCAATCAGGTGTTTCAGCTTCTTGGCCTTCGGCATTGTAATACTGAATGTCGAAATCACTCATTTCGGTAATGGTCAGGTTCTCGTATGCGAGAGTCAAAGTGCCATCATGTTCTTCAGCATTCACATTGACCACGTCAGGGGTCACAGTAATGGAAGCTACGATAACAGGCTCGACATATTCGGCAAGCGTAATATTGCCCAAACCGACATTGCCGGAGGATTTATTGGTATAAATCCACTTGATGTAACGGACCTCGGCATCAAGGTCTGCAATGGTATCGTATATCGTGCCGCTGAGTTCAGTATACACTTTCTTGTCGGTATAAGTTGTACCGTCTTCAGAAGTCTGCACGGTGAAAGTACTACCGCTAAAGCTGTTACCCTTGATGTCGAAGGTCAAAGTGCCTGGACGCTCGTCGAATTGGAGCAACAACCAATCGCCTGTGCCGTCGAATTTCAGTTTGGTGTTATTTGTATTATAGTCTGTTCCGAGACCATTTTGACTCAAACCATCAATGCCTGGGATGGAATCGCGACCATAGTTGAAAGCGAAAGGCAGTTCGGCGTATGTGGGAGCCACATATTCTTCTTGGTTGATTGTGACGATGGCATAAACCTCATCTTCGCCCACAAACGTATAGACTTTGAGGTAAGCCGTACGGGCTTCGCCGTCATTTTCTTCAATGATGTAAGACAGGGTATAAGTCTCGTTTTCCTCATTAATTTCGGCATAAATCCAAGTGGGATAAATGGAATCGGTATCTTCAAGTTGATTGCCTTCGGCATCACAGAAATAGTAATCGAAACTGATTAATTCGGGGATGTTTTCGTAGGTGATGGCAAGCGCACCTTCGGTTTCCGTATACGGGGCATTGATTTCGGAAGGAGTGACCGTGACGGAAGGGACGACAGGGGTCATATCCTCGACGCTTTCCATCATGGCAGTGAAAACAGAATTGCCATTATTTCCGCTAATTCCAGCAAAGAAACCATGCACACGCACCGTCTTGTTCACCAAGGCTGCCAAAGCCGATGTCTGGTCCGTGGTTGGATAAGAAATCCTGATTTTGCTTTCACCAATTGCCACTTCGTAATTGCTGCCACTTTGTGTGAGGTTGCCTTCAAATTGCAAATAGGTGCTCAAATGATAACCTTCAGAATAATCCGGGACTTCAGTGATGACAATCGGTTGAGGCTCTCCATTGTAATTGGTTTCCGCAACCGTATCGATGGTTGCCGCATTGGTGAATTGGATGACGTGGCCGTAAGAACCCGTCGTGCCTGAAATGAACAGATTGTCACCTACCGATTGGGTTGGGGCAGCGTTCAGGTAGGTATAAACATAACCCGTACCGTCGCCGATGATGAAACCTCTGGCATTGGTGGCCACAACCATACCTTTGACTTGGTAATTGGCGCCAACTTCTGTGATGTCAGAAATGTTGTTCACTGCGTTGGGGTCGCCGGCTTGGGTGACGGTCACATTCTTGGTGATGGCTTGGTTGTCGCCGTAGGTATATGTCAACGTAACGGTTGCAGTGCGTTCAGTATTGACTTCATTGGCCGTGCAGGTGAACGGAACCGTTTCGCCAACCGTGCCGAGGGTGAGCCAATCGCTTTCGGTGGAAGCCGTCAGCGTGCCAGCCAGATCAGGCTCGTTATTGATGGTGTATGCAATCGAGCCGGTTGTGGCATAGTAGGCGATTTCGACATTCGCGGCAGAAATGCTCGGAGGAACCTCGCCGCCCGTCACTTTCTTGTAGAAAGCGAAGGTTTGGCCTGCTATATTGCTATGAACACCAGATGCAGAAGGTGAATAGCATCTCCAATCTTGACTGTTGTATATACCAATGTGTCTGCTTGTGGCAGTATTATACAAATAGTCGGAATTAATAACAAAGGATTTATTAGCATTTGTTCCCACACGAACACCATTATTCGTGTTGGTGCAATACAGCCAAGTCTCAGTCGTGCCATTCGGATAGAAGGTGTAGCCTTCGGTGGCGTTGCCGCTGATGTTCCATTGGATGTTTGCAGCAACCGTGCCAGTGATGGCATCATTTTCCACAGTCACGGCGACTGCTGTGGGAGCGCTACTCGTACCCTTGTCATTTGCCATTGCATAATTGCCACCATTGTTGCCCACGATGACGAACACATCGCTGTCGGTGAGGTCAGCCAGGTCGGTGAGAACCCATTGCACGTCGCCGCTGCTTTGTTCAACCCATTGGGCAGTGAAAGTGACATTACCGTTCACGGTGTATTCATCACCTGCATTGTAGGTGGTGTTGCCGTTGCTCCAGCCATCAAAGTCGAAACCGTCTTTGGTGGGAGCGTCGGCAAGGTTGATGGTGGTGCCGCCTTCAATGCCAGTCACGTTTTCAGGGCAGCCACTCGTACCGCCATTGCAGTCGTATGTGACGGTGTAGGTGGTGGGAACAGGAGTACCGCCATTGGAATAGGTAATGGTCACATCATCGACATATCTGACAGCAGTGGTATTGTAGCAATGGAATCTTACATAGTATTCAGTGGTCCCATCAAATGTTTTGGTCTTTGTTGAATAAGTTCCATTTGAAAAACTACCCATTGTGTAAGTTTCAGCCGCAGTCCAAGTGTTTCCATCAGTTGATGTTTCAATGTAAACATTGTAGTTACTGTTGTTTGAAGTACGCTTAAATGCAAAAGAAAAAGAAGTCACATACACTTTTTCATTGAACTGAACATAAGTGTGGTTGGTGTTGATTTTTCCGGCATAAGTGCCCGTATTACCTTGTCCATCTGTTGCAACAATTGCATCACTAATGGTCCATTTGGTAGCATCGTCAGATGTTTCCCAACCATAAGACACGGTCGTTTGTCCCCTCATCCCCAACGGGACGGCGAGGAACGCGAGCAGCGCGAAGGCTGCCATCAATTTCGTAAATACTTTCATCGTTTTAATGTTTTGATTGATATTTGATTATTTATTGATTATTTGTTAATATTCAACTTCTTATGCCCAAAACCATACAACAAGCACCTTTGCGCCGATTACTGACAGGGCAGTTTTTCGGGCGCAAAGATACTGAATATTAATATAGGTGTGTGAGAAAAGTTTCTTTTTTGGTGATTTTTTGGGGAAACTTTTTCGGATTGTGCATGGCCTGCGCCATCAGAACGAGAAGGTCAAACCCAACGAGGGAAGAATGGGCAACTGGCGGGCCACGTCGCTGGTTATGAGGTTGACGTAGAACACGTTGTTGCGGTTGTAGATGTTGGTCACACTAAGGTTGGCTTCGAGCAGGGTGCTTTCCGAGAAATAGAACTTGCGCTTCACATCAATGTCGAAACGGTGGTAGGTGGGCAGGCGACCGCCATTCAGTTCGCCATACAGCACACCCAAATCGCCGTTGGTGTTAGTGTAGTCGAAATTGACGCCATCTTGGAAGGAATAATACTCATAGAAGCCCTGCACCTGCGTGAAGGGGAAGCCGCTGCCGAAGTTCCAGCGTCCGCTGAACTCCCACTGACGCTTGGCACCCGCCGTGTAGGTCAGAATCACGTTGATGTTGTGGCGGCGGTCGAAGTGAGGCGCGTATTGTGTCAACTCCACACCGTCCTCAACGGCCTTCTCGTATTCTCTCGTCACGAAGCCCAAAGCATACACGGCCCACAAATACCAATGCTTGTCCTCGTATTTCAATGAAATGTCAAAGCCGTAGGCATCGCCTGTTTCCTTGGTGAAGTCTTTCTTCAGCAGGTCGGGGATGTTGCCATTCTGCTGCGAGTCGGCGTAAATCTTGTTGCGGTTGATGTTGGTCAACTGCACAAAATCTTTCCAGTAGCCCTCCAAATTGAGGGTCATGTTGTTGGTCAGGTCGAGCTCACCGCCCAAAATGAAGTGGTTGGCTTTTTGGAGATAACTGGTGATGGGCTTGCCGTTGTAGGTGTCGGGCAGGTTGTCAATGCCCGAGAGGAAGCCATAGAACAGGTTCACCACATCGCGGTCGCTGGTGGCGGCCACAAAGTTCTGCGAATACATTCCCGCTGCAGCCTTCAGGCGGAAACGGTCGGTGGCATTGTACTTGACGGCAAGGCGAGGCTCAGGTGAAATGTCGGGCAACGAGGCATAGAACTGCAAGCGGAAACTCGGCTCAACCAAGAACTTGCCCAACACAGCCTTGTATTTGGCATAAATGCCTATTTCAGTGGAATTCAGTTTTGCACCAATCTTGTTGTGGCCATACACGCTGTAGGTGACATAATCGGTGGTGTAGCCGAGCATTTCAAGACCATATTTCAGGGTGTTTTTGCCCATGAACTGGCTGAAATCGAAGCCCATGTTGAAGCCGTTGATGTTGCTGTAGCGGTCAGGGTTGTCGGACTCCTTCATGCGCGAGGTGTAACTCGAATAGGCAATGTTACCCTCAATCATCACGGGAGCTTTGCCCGGAATGACGAGGAAATTGGTACCCGCGCCGAAGGAATTCCAGCCGAAGTCGGAGAGCGACATGTAGTTGTTCACTTGGTCGTTGAACGAGAAGCCGAACAGATTGACCTTGCTGCCGTTGGGCGCATTGAGCGATACTTTACCGTAAATGTCTTGGAAGTTGAAAGGCAGCCCGTTCTCCGAGGCGTAAGGATACAAAGCCTTGCTGGTTTGTTCCAGATACGAGTTCTTGGCCGAAAGGATGAAGGAAATTGTGGCATCCTCTGGGTTCTTGGCCTTCATCAGAGGGCCTTCGAGCATCACCTTGGCACCGAATGTGTTACCGCCGATTTTGCCCGAAATGCGCTTCTTGTTGCCGTCGCGGGTCGAGATGTCCATGATGGAAGAGATTCGTCCGCTGTATTCGGCTCCAAAACCGCCAGTGTAGACATCGGCGTTACGGATGATGTCGGTGTCGAACACGGAAAACAGACCGATGGAATGGAAAGGATTGTAAATCACCATGCCGTCCAAAAGCACCTTGTTTTGGATGGGCGAGCCGCCACGGATATAGAGTTGTCCGCCTTGGTCGCCAGTGAAGATGACGCCCGGCACCACTTGCAGATATTGCGCGAAGTCGGCCTGACCACCCACGCTCGGAATCTTGGTTATTGTCTTAGGCGTGACCGTGATGACCGAAGTCTTGGTTTCGGTGCGAGCCTCAATCTTGTCGGCGGTGATGGTCACGGTTTCCAGTTTTTGGCTGGTTTCCTTGAGGAAATACTTGCGGCTTACGCTTTGGCCTTTCGCCACCGAAATGACCTCGCTGATGGTGTCGTAACCCACGCTGGTAATCAGGAGGGTATATTTGCCGTCGGGAATCCGGTTGATGTTGAAATAGCCGTTTTCGTTGGTGGAGCCGCCAAAAGTGGTTCCCTTCAGGTAAACGTTGGTGAACATCATCGGCTCACCAGTGACTTCCTCATACACGAAGCCTTTGATGCTATTGTCTTGAGCCATTGCCGCAATAGCAGCCAAAAAGATGAATAAACCCGTGAAAACCAGTTTAGTAAAGTTGAGATTCTTCATAGTGCAATCAATTCTGAAAATTTGTTTTATACTCTAAGAGGGTGCAAAGTAAACAAATTATCACGAAACAAAGCACAAAAATCTCAAAAAAAATCTCCAAACTCAAAAAAAGTCATTTCAAGAAGCCTTAAAGCCTTATGAGCAGGGTTGATTCACTTGCTCTACAGCCACATTCTGGGAGAAAAACCAAAGTCGCGAATCGTTTTCAGCCTCATGGCGATACAAAAGCACGCCAATCGTCAAGGCTGCAATCAAAAGCAAGGCTTTTATTCCGTCGCGAAGCGGCAAAATGGCGATACCGGTGAGAATGAGCAGCATCGGCCACAACCGCCAAGCCACTCCCCAACTGAAATCAATCACATCAAGCGTAACCAAAAGGGTCACCACCCCGACAAAGAGGAGGATGATGCCCAAAAACAAGTTTCTGCTTTTCATTGCTTTTTGCTTTTGAAGGGGATGATGAGCAGCAAGCCAAGCACGATGAGCAGTATCGGCCAAGCCGTTTGCCAATTGATTTCTGGAATGTACTGATTGATAAGGCCTAACGCCCCAATGCCGATGAGGATGAGGCCTGCTGTGAGGCTGCCTTTGTTCTTTTTCTCTTCGGCTGACGGCTCAGACATGACATAATTTCCGTTTTCGTCGAGCGTCGTCTCAATGGTCACTCCGTTGCCGGCGGGCAACACGATCCAAAGTATCACATAAAGCCAGAATCCCGCACCGAAACCCAGCAGTGCTAAAGCGAAAATCACCCTGACGAGGGCGACGTCCATGTCGAAATAGTTGGCCAATCCGGCGCACACGCCGCCGATCACCTTGTTTTGCGTGTCTCTTTGAAGTTTCTTGTTCATCGTCGATTATGTTTAAAATGGTTGATTTCTCGCTTCTTTATCAAACAGCGTGCAAAAGTCGTATTTTTTTGCGAAAAACATGCGCTTTTCTTGGGGTTGTAACCTTGCAACTGAAAGAATGTCACAAAAAAAAGCCACCCCGAAGGATGGCTTGTAGTTGTAGTTGGCTTTGGACTCACTTCTTCACGACGAATTTCTGCGTCGACCAAGCGCGACCGTCCACCATCATCGTGCAGAAATAAATGCCTTCCTGAAGGTCAGCCACCGAAAGGGTCATCCGGCCGATGTTGGCGTTCAGTTGCTCGCGCATCACTTCCTGACCCAAAAGGTTGTAGACCACGGCGCAAAGTGAACCGTCAAGCGAATAGTCGAAATTCACCTGCGACGAAGCGGGGTTGGGATAGGCAGTGCCAAAGGTCATAGAATGAGCATTGTCGCCGATTCCCGCACCCGACCTGTGGAAGACCACAACGATGGAAACCTTCTGGTCAGGATTACGCTCCTCATAGGCGTAATACTTCACTTTCACTTTGCCGAAGACGGTTTCGTCAAACATGGCGTGGAACGAAAGTGCGCCTTCTTCGGTAACGTTATTGGCAGTCACTTCGACAGCGTCGGGGCTGACAATAATATCGGGGCTAAAGCACAAGCCCCAACAAAAATAGTTGATGACACCTTCAAGGTCGTCAATGACCTCCTTCTCAACCAAGACTTTCATGTCCTGGCCTGTGAGATTCCTGAGTTGCATATCCTGAAGATACTCACCCCAGTCGTTTGGCGTGTCGCACACAATGGTTTCGCCATCGGAATAGACGTTCCCATTCCATTCAAACTGCAATGATTGTGCTGAAACCCAACCCATTACAGTCATCATCATTAAGGTAAAGATAGATTTTTTAATCATAAGCGTGTTGTTTAATAATTGCTTTATCGTTGATTTCAACTTGCAAAATTGCAAAACTTTTTCCAATCGTGCAACAAAAACATTGCCATTTTTTGAAAAATGACTACTTTTGTGCTGGAAAATTCAAAATCAAACACATCAACCTATGAAAAAAGTTACATTGCTTGTCGCATCCTTGCTGATGCTCTTTTCCTTGAAAACCAATGCGCAAAACGAGCGCATACTGCTGTTCGAGTGTTTCACCAACACAAGTTGCGGCCCTTGCGCCCAGCAAAATCCGGCCTTGGACGCGCTCATCAATGCCAATGCCGACCGCGTGGCCGCCATCAAGTACCACATGAACTGGCCAGGTGCCAATGATCCGATGTATCTGCACAACACGACCGACAACAATTCCCGCAAAGGGGTCTACTCTGTCAATTCGGTGCCTCATACCGTTGTCGATGGCATCCGATTCGCCAACACTCCGGGCAACCTGAACCAAAACATGGTCAACCAATGGCTGTCCATCGAATCACCAATTGAAATGCGCCTTGCTTACGAACTTGACGAGCCTAACAACTTGATCACCGTCCATGTGATGGGCAGGGTTTCGGCTGAACTCCTCGGCAACATCAGGCTCTATGTGGGGGTCATCGAGAAGGAAATCCACTACTCCTCCGCCCCGGGCACCAACGGTGAAAAGGATTTCTACAGCGTGATGAAGAAACTCCTTCCCACCGCCTCAGGCACGAGCCTCGGCGACTTGGCCGTTGGCGATTATTTCACCTACACCTTCACTTGGGAATTGGCCAATGTCTACAACAATGACCAATTGGATGCCATCGCTTGGGTGCAAAACGCTGGCACGAAGGAAGTGTATCAAGCCTGCAAGTCGAGCGAAAACATCGAGCCGTTCTATGCCAACGAAGCCTGCCTGCGCAACATCAGCAACGCCAAAAGCGTCAGTTGCAGCGGCTGGATGGAGCCGAAAGTCGAATTGGCCAACTACGGCAGCAACACTTTGACTTCCGCCGAATTAGGCATCGTGGTCAACGGAGAGTCACTGAAATCCGTGGAATGGAGCGGCAACCTCGCCACCCTCGCCTCCGAAGTCGTCGATTTGGGCGAAATCAGTTTCCCCGTCGAGGAGGGCACCAACAGTCTTGAGGTAATAGTCCTCAGTGTCAACGGCACCAACGATGAGGCACCCGCCAACGATATTGCCGAGTTTGAAATCACCGGCGCACCTGAAAACGTGGCCAAAGTGCTGAAACTCACTGTCCGCACCGACGACAACCCGCAGGAAACCACATGGAAAGTGACCAACATGGCAACGGGCCAAGTCGTCATCGAAGGCGGTCCCTACGATGAAGCCAACCACAAGTACGAAACGGTTCTCGAAATCACCGGCGACGGCTGCTACGACTTCACCATCTATGACGCGGGCGGCAACGGCCTTTCGGGCACGGGTGTCTACGGCTTGAAAGCTGGCAGTGCCACCCTCTTTTCGGGCAGGGAATTCGGCTTCAGCGAGAGCAACGAGTTCAGGTATGAAGTGACTGCGGATGTGGTTGAAAACTTTGGCACGGGCACAAGCATCTATCCCAACCCGACCACAGGTTTGGTGAACATCGTTGGCGAGGGTGTGCAAAATGTCACCATTTATAACATGGCCGGACAGCGCGTCTTTGAAGGCCAATGCGACGGTTGGCTCCAAATCGACATGAAGCATTTCGGCGCAGGTGTCTATGCCGTCCAAGTCGGTGAGGAGACACAAAGAATCGTGGTGAAATAATGCTCAAATACATTCATTTAGAGCGGATTGACTCCACCAACGCCTACCTGCAACGCCAACAATCTGAACATGACATCCGTAATTGGGTAGTCAGTGCAGATGAGCAAACCGCAGGCAAAGGCATGGGGAGCAACGGATGGGAAAGTGAGGTTGGAAAGAACCTCACTTTCTCTTTGGCTTTGGACATGAGCTTCCTGCCCGCCGAGCGGCAGTTTTTGCTCTCCGAAGCCGTGCCCTTGGGCATCATTGAAGTTTTGGACACCCTTTTGCCCTCTGAAAAGTTGTCCATCAAATGGCCCAACGACATCTATTTTGAAAACAGAAAACTCGCCGGAATCCTCATCAACAGCACCATCAAGGCCAACATGATGGATGTTTCCATTTTTGGTATTGGGCTGAATGTCAATCAAATGAAATTCCAAGACTGGCCCACGCACCCGATTTCGCTGAAAATGGTCACGGGAAAGCATTATGATTTGCATCCTTTGTTGGAGCAAATCGCGGAGTGTATATTAATAAAGGTGCAGCAATTGAAGTCCTCCCCTACCTCCATTGAGAAAGATTACTTGAAACGGCTTTTCCGCTACCGCACTTGGGCGGATTATGAAATCGAAGGGAAGATTTTGCGGCTGTTTATGACAGGGATTGATTCATTTGGAAGACTGCAACTTTTGGACACGGAAAACAAGCCGTATTGTTTTGATATTAAGGAAATTAGATTCGTTATTTCCAACTAAAAATCCAAAAAAAGTCCAAGAAATGTCCAACTTGGACTTTTTCTTGGACTTTTTCGGTCAAAACGCCTTCGAATCAGGTCAATTCCAGCGGTCGCTCCAAGCCTGCTGATCTTTGCGCCATTCCTTCAAGGATTCCACATCCTCTTCGGTGATGTAGGCTTCCTCGACAGCCTTGTGAATCAAGGTTTCATAGTTCGACAAAGTGACCAACTGGCAGTTTTTCACCTCAAAGTTTTGTTTGGCAAGCTCCATCTGGTAGGTGAAAATGGCCACCATACCCTTCACTTCGGCACCTGCTTCGCGCAACGCATCAACGGCCAAGAGGCTCGACTTGCCCGTGGAAACCAAGTCCTCGACAACCACCACCGACTGCCCCGCATTGATGACACCCTCAATCTGGTTCTGCATCCCGTGCGATTTTTTCTCGGAGCGCACATAAACGAAAGGCAACCCCAATTCCTGCGCCACCAACGCGCCTTGGGCGATGCCACCCGTAGCCACGCCTGCAATCACATCGGGCTTGCCGTAGTATTGCACGATTTTCTCCACAAACTGCTGGCGAATGTAGGTCCGTACGGCGGGATAGGAAAGCGTCACGCGATTGTCGCAATAAATGGGGCTTTTCAGTCCAGAAGCCCAAGTGAACGGGGCTTTCGGGCTGAGTTTCACGGCCTTGATTTGCAGCAGGTGCAAGGCCAAAGTCAATGCTGAGTCATCGTATTTCATAGTAATTGAACTTTGTCGAAACGAATTTGTGTATCTTTGTCGCTTGAAAACAATCAAAATCGACTGCAAATGTACAAGATTTTTCAAGAAAACAAAGCATTGGTTTTTCCAAAAATTGATGGCAACGCATTGAAATTCGATGCAATGTTCCCAGAATCTGACAGATACGAAATCGACATCCTCTGCGATTTTTTGCAAGAATGGCTTGCCGACAAGGAGCAAACCGACACTTTTGTCCACGAAGTGGGCGAAAATGCCGTAGTGGAAGCCTTGAAAACGACCTTCCGAATGGCACCTGCGGCGGGTGGAATCGTGGTCAAGGATGGGAAAATCGTCAGCATTGTGCGCAACGGGATTCCCGACCTGCCCAAAGGACATATTGAAAAAGGTGAATCGCCCGAAAACGCTGCCTTGCGCGAAGTGACAGAGGAAACGGGAATAGGCAATTTACAGATTGTCAAAGCATTGCCGTCCTCTTGGCATTGCTATCAAGTTGGCGAAGAATGGCGACTGAAACGCACCTATTGGTACTTGATGGAAAGCGGAGAAGCCATCCAGCCCAAACCGCAAACCGAGGAAGGCATTACGGAGATAAAACTCATTGGAAATGAAGATATTGAGGCGTTTTTGAAAGGAACATTCCGCTCAATAAGCGAAATTCTTGGAAAAGATTTGCACCAAGTCGTTACAAAGTAATACTTTTGTGGCGGCGTTTCGACAAGCTCAACGTCCTTAATGAGATATGTGTTTAAGGGTTCCTGAGCCTGTTGAAGGGCACGATTTAATATTGTAAATACAACACAATGAAAAGAATAGCCGTTTTCCCCGGTTCCTTCGACCCCATCACCTTGGGGCACCGCAGCATCGTTTTGAGGGCCTTGCCCATCTTCGACGAGATTTATGTTGCCGTCGGCATCAACATGGAAAAGCGTTCCACTTTTGATTTGCAAGACCGCATCGCGTGGTGCGAGGCCGTTTTCAAAGACTATCCGCAAGTGAAAGTGGAGAGCTACCAAGGCCTCACTGCCGACTTCTGCAAGAAAGTGGGCGCACGCACCATCATCCGTGGCCTGCGTTGCGGCAGCGATTTTGAGTACGAAAATATGATCGGGCACGCCAACAAGCGCTTGCATCCCGAGTTGGAAACCATCTTCTTGCTCACTGAAAGCGAGTTGGTGGGCGTTTCGTCGAGCGTCGTGCGCGACATCTACAAGAACGGTGGCGATGTGTCGAAGTTCATGCCAGAAGAAGTTAAGCTACCCAAAAGGCAATAATACAGGCCTTTCCGCGTTTTCATGACATGAAACGAAAGATTATTACGCTTTTTTTGGCTCTGCTTTTTCTCTCGACAACCGCCCAAAATGTGACGATTACCGGACGGAGCAACAAAAACAACAGTTTGATCAGGCTTTTCGTTTACGAAGACCTCATCAACGAAACCAGCGTTCTTTTAGACCAAAGCCAAACCGACGAGAAAGGCCACTTCATCCTTGAAGGGAACGTAAATCAAATTCTTCCCGCACGTATTTATGTCGGCTTGGAGTATGTCGATCTAATCCTTTCACCCAAAGCCACTTACGACATTGAAATCATCGTTCCCGAGCAACAAGACAACGTGTCCTTTTTTGAGAAAGAACTTCCGACCCTTCGCGTGAAACGTGCCACGGACCAAGGCATCTACCGCCAAATCATCTATTCCGAGGAGATTATCAACAGCTATATGATGGAGCATTTCAACCAGATTTACCGTGGCCGCCAAGTGCGCTACATCGACTCCATCCAGAACGCCATCAGTCGCGAGGTGCCCGACATCAAATCCGACTATGTGAAGAACCACAATCGCTACAAAATTGCCGCTATCAAGTTGGGAATCAGCAGCGACGGTGGCAAAAAGGTCATCAAGGATTATTACGACGGTCAGCCCGTGCTATACACCCAAAGTGCCTACATCGACCTGTTCAAGGAACTGTTTGACGGCTACTTCAACAGTGCTTCCTACGACAGCCACCTGCTGAACGATGCCTTCATGGAAGGCCCCGCCCCCTTCAAGAAATACTTGGACAGCGACCCGCTCATGGCCAACAACCCGCAATTAGCCGAACTCCTCACTATTTACAACCTACAGAAACTCTGTCAAGGCGACCGCAACACGATCCGCCTCGCCAAAGACCACCTTAATTATATAAAGAGCCAAACCAAACACGCCGAGCACAAGACCATCATCAGCGATTTCTTTGAGCGGCTCAACCGCCTCGCCCCAGGCACTCCCGCCCCCGAATTTACCTTAAAAGACGGCAACGGAAACGATGTGAGCCTTTCGGATTTCAAGGGTAATTTAGTGTTGCTCCAATTCGTTGATGGCATGTCGCCCGTCAGCGAGCATCAGTTTTCGGAACTGCGCAGCCTTCACCATCAATGGCAAGACACGGTGCAAATCCTCACCATCGCCACGCATGAGAAATTGGATTTCTTCAAAAAGCAGTTTGCTGAAAAACGACAAGATTGGCCGCTCTTAGACCTCGGCGACAACATCCTCCTTTTGGAAGCCTACAACGTGCGAACCTTCCCTGAGTACATCCTCATCAAACGGGACAACAAAATCGGCGAGGCACCTGCACCATCGCCGGAAAGGTTTTTGGGCGAAAGGGTGAGGCGGCTTTATGGGAAGTAAAAATCGGAAAAAGTCCCCTTTTTACCCCTTAAAATTATGGAATAATTCCCCTTTTTAGGCCGAAATTTTCGAAAAAAGTCCCCTTTTTTAATGATTTTTTTTCGGAAAAAGTCCCCTTTTCTTGCAGGAATGAACTGATTTATATATTTTTGCGGAAAATTTGAGAATTATGCTTTACAGGAAGTTCGAAAAGCGCATCGAAAAGTTCTTTCGGGAAGAGCCGAACAAGATCCTTTTGGTGAACGGAGCGAGGCAAATCGGCAAGTCGTACCTCATCCGTTATGTGGGGAAAAAGATGTTCAAGAACTATGTCGAAATCAACCTCAAGGAAGACAGGGAAAGCCGAGGCATCTTTGCCACTGCCATGAATACGGAAGACTTTTACATGCAGTTGGGCACCATTGCCGGCAACCGCCTCGGCAGCAAGAAAGACACCTTGGTCTTTTTGGACGAGATACAAAGTTATCCACACCTGATGACCATGTTGAAGTTTCTGAACCAAGAGGGGCGATATACCTACGTGGCCAGCGGTTCGCAGTTGGGCGTGGCCTTGACGCAGACCGCCTCCGTTCCCATCGGAAGTATTTCAATAGAAGAAATGCATCCACTTGATTTTGAAGAGTTTTTGCTTGCCATGGGTTGCGGACATGAAACCATTGACGGGATAAAGGAAAAGTTTCTCGCGGGAGAATCGCTGAATGAATCCTTGCACAACTACATGTTGCAGCAGTTCAAACTCTATTTGTTGGTCGGCGGGCTGCCCGAAGCCATCAACAAGTTCTTGGAAAACAGGAATATGGCGCAGGTGAGGAAGGTGCATCGCGACATTCACAACTTATACAGAATCGATGCCTCGCAATACGACGTGGAGAAGAAACTGCTCATTCGGAAGATTTACGACATGATTCCTTCCTACATGGAGAACAAGAAGAAGCGCATCATCGTGAAGCGCATCGAAGAGACCGCCAAGCACAAGCAGTTCAACGACTATGCCGACGAGTTCGAATATCTGACCAACTCGGGCATTGCCCTTGGTGTGCAAGCCGTCAGCAACCCGAAGTTTCCTCTGCTGGAATCGGAGAGCAAGAACCTGCTCAAACTCTACATGAACGACGTGGGGCTGCTGACCAACCTTTTGTACGACCTCAATATCAATGCAGTGCTGCGCGACGAGCGGAGTATCAACCTTGGTTCGGTGTATGAGAGCGTGGTTGCGCAAGAACTTCACGCACATGGTTTTCCGTTGCATTATTACGACAACAAGCAAAAGGGCGAAGTGGATTTCCTGATTGACGATTATGAGCATCTTTCGGTTTTGCCGTTGGAGGTAAAGTCGGGCAAGGACTACACCGTGCACAGTGCCTTGAACAATTTCATAAACACGCCTGACTACCACATCCCCAAGGCCGTTGTATTAAATAATGAGCGGGAACTCGCGGTGAAAAACGGAATTACCTATCTGCCGATTTATTATTGCATGTTTTATCAGAGGGATGGATTGCAGGATGAGGGGGAGTTGGTGATCCCGGAGATTAAAATGAATGACCAATGGATTTAATTATTTAATAACAAAACTTTTCATATGAATAACACAAGTGATTTTCAAGCGTTTGTATCAATTCTTGAGGAATACGACGGAAAAGTATGGCACGATGATTTCCTTGAAAAAGTATCACCACTCAATTGTGCAGATTATCGACTTCATTTTTTTAAATCCAAATATTATCGAAGTAAAAACAATCTTACTAAAGCGGTTGATGAAATAGTCACAAGCATTACTTTATATGGGCAAGTGGACAAGCATATGTACTGTTTAATGCCTTATGAAAACGCTCATACTCTTGTAATAAACGGACGAATGGATAATTACAATGTCAATGTCACAGGAACAAGGATTTATTTCTATGCTGGAGAATTGTTTGCAGAGGCTGGGCAACTGGAAGACTCTTTAAAAGCGTACAAATGTTATCATTTGGCCAATAGGGTAAAATCTCATTATGAACCCGTCTTATATTCATTTAGACCATTTAACGAATATTCTTTGTCTAATTTGGCAAACAAAGAAATCACTTTGGTGCATCCATCAGAGTTCAACGATCCTTTTGATACACTTGTTTTACCTTGGACTAAACAATTTGATAAGAATTGCAAGGAAAAAAGTCATATTGAGCCTTACAGATGTTCTTTCGACTATTTTAGAGTAAAATCTTTCGTTAAAGACACCTCAACAACAAAGGCTTTTAAAAGTGTTTTGATGTGGTCACATTACGCAAATGAACATAAAGGATTTTGCATAAAATATAGATTTGAAGAAGGTTTCACTACCAAGACACCGCTATCTTTGGTTTTTAAGCCAATTCGTTACACAAAAAAGAACGAAAGGATTAATATCGACATCAAACAAATCAACACAGATTTGGCCTTTTGTACAAAGCAATCACTATGGAAATATGAGAATGAGATAAGGCTAATCGCTTATTTGCCAGAAATGCCAAATCCAAATACACATTTCAATTCAATTCCAATGGGTGAATTTTGCCGCATAGACAGTATATATTTTGGAATTAGATGCAGTAATAACACGATTAATACCGTAAAAAACATTCTAAAAAACACCGACGTAAAATATTATCGTATGGTAAACAATCTTAATAGTGTATTTGATTTGAAGGCTTTAGTTATGTGAGTTCTTTTGATTTCAAAAAACAGACCACCAACTCGGATTTACACCTCTAAAACAGTTGTCTGCGGTTAGACTAACTCTCCATTCATCGTGCTTCTCGTTGAGAAAATTTTCATCAAAGCTCTTTCAATTGAGAATTATACGCTATTTTTGCAGCGTCCTAATCTTAAGGGTAAGGACGACATAGAAAGATGGCGTTTGCTAACGCTTGTTTTTGGTTTCATTGAACGTAGGAAATTCAACTTATTAATCAAAGACTTGTCAGAGGTGGATGCCACGCGGAAAGTATAATGCTTCCCGTTGGTGTGCAGAGGACCTTGTGTCCTCGTGCACACTTTTTCGGGAAAACTATATTTCCAATGGCGTGGGTATCAATCTGTTCGGTTTATTAATAAGGGGTTTCCTACGACCTAATGAGACGGACTGGCAGAGGCTTAGATACCCCGCTTTCTTTTTGTGCCCTGAACAACTTATAAGGGTCGCGCCATCATTGGGTGTCTGTTGGCGCAAACATAATGGTTTAATAATGAGAAAGTTCAAAATGAAAACCAGTGTGCTGATTGCTTCGGTGGCGGTATTGCTTCTGAGTTCTTTCCGTCTTTTTGCTCAGGAACCGCAAGGCAAGCCGGGAGGCCTGTTTGGTGGAAATGACATCAAAAACTCGGGAGGAATGTTAGGCCGAAACGTAAGTTCCATCGGTGGAGACTTGATGGGTCAAGGCTTCGGAGCAACCAACGGCAATTTCACGGGTCAAGGTTTTGGTGTCACCAACGGCAACATTACTGGCCAAACATTTGGTGTCCCATTGGGAAGCGGATTGTTTGTCCTATTAACGGCGGGCATCGGCTATTCAGCATTAAAATCAAAGAAAACAACAAAACAAAACAGAAAGGAAAAATGAAAATGAAAAAGATTGGCATTATCGTAACGGCATTGGCGTTTTTGGTCGTACTGACGCAATGCAAAAAAGAATCGCAACCTGCCCACGAAGCGGTTACCATCACTCTTGACCTCAAAGGCAATCAAGGCACAAGGATGGATGTGAATACGGTTACGGGCGAAGTCACCTATCAAAATGGTGATGTGATTTATGTGGCCAGCGCAGGACATTTTATCGGTACGTTGACCTACAATGGCACCAATTTCAGCGGCGGCATTACCGACCCTGCCGTTGGCCAGCCACTTCACTTCTATTTCTTGGGCAATGTAACTCCTGCCGAAACGCTCTCCGCACGTTCTACAACATCGTGTTCTGTGGTCATCAGCGACCAGACAGAACATCTGCCAGTGATTGAATATGCACCGTCCAACGAAAACTACGATTCCGGTTCAACAACATACACGGCTATGCTGTTGAACAAATGCGCTTTGGTGAAGTTCAACGTGACCACCGCTTCTGAATCGGTCACCTGCATTACTGGAATGAGAAACAAGGTGACGGTAGATTTCACGGAAAACACTGTGACTCCTTCACAAGAAGGCAATGGCATTATCAAATTGCCAGCGGGCAGTGGCGAAAAATGGGCAATCCTATTGCCGCAAGAGGCGATGGATGCAGGGGAGGATGGTAGTGCATATTCCGAAGACGAGGCATATACTGGTACACACGGTGCTGTGCCTGCCATTACTGAGAACGGTTACCTGACTGCCGGCATTGAGGTGAATGTCACTACAGAAGGAGGAATCCCAAGCGGACATCCTGAAGGAGCCATCAATGGTTTGTTTACCATCAATGCGAATGGCGACCAAGTATATTTCTCGCAAGGCAACTTGCAATATAAGGCTACAACAAATACTTGGCGTTTTGCAACAAATCAGTGGGATTATGTCGGACAAAGCAACAAGAATGTTTCTTCTACTTATGATAATTGGATTGATTTATTTGGGTGGGCAACAAGTGGTTATCATAATGTTTATGACAATTTCAATGTCAGATATCAACCTTTTTCTTATAGTAACACGACGATAAATACAGAATGCAACACTTATGGTTATGGGCCGTCAACCAATATGTACGACCTGAATCTGACAGGAATGAGTGCAGAGTATGATTGGGGAGTTCACAATGCCATTAGTAATGGAGGAAATCAAGCAGGTTTGTGGCGGACATTGACAAGCGATGAGTGGAACTACATTTTCAACACTCGTTCTGCTTCAACAATTGGTAATACATCAAATGCCCGTTTTGCCAAGGCTACGGTGAATGGAGTTTCTGGAATTATTCTTTTCCCCGATAACTTTTCTTCTGTTCCAATTTATATGCCGACACCATTACAAATCAATAATGAAAGTGTTTCTTTCAATGCAAATAGTTATTCTATAGAAGCTTGGGAAGTGATGGAAAACTTGGGGTGTGTGTTTCTGCCTGTTGCTGGCTATCGTTCATTCTACAGTTACAGCGGCGTCCAATACAACAATTATACCGAAGGCCATTATTGGTCAACCACTTACTATGATAGTGGTCAAGCGAACTATGTTTATTTTAGTAATGGTTCTATAAATCTTCAGGGCAATACCAGTCGTTATCTTGGCTTTTCAGTACGTTTAGTCTCCCCTAAAGAATAAACTGCAAAATGATATGATTGTCAAGGAGATGTGCTTCGGCACGTCTCTTTTTTTCGTTCGTAAGGAGATAATTGGCTTAATGGACTGAAAGTTAATTGTCAATTGCTAATCAGATGAAACCGTAATAATAACCCCGCATAATACACCGGCAAGCAAGTGACAATCTCGTCTTTCTGATAGTCCTGTGAACAATACTTTTGCAAAAATCGCAAAATGTTTTTCGCCAAAAACTGCAAGAATCGCAAAATGTTTGCCATCTTATGCCCTTCATATTTCTCCGTTAGACGAAAATCACCTGACTTTTTGACACAAATTCCCCTCAATTCACGGAAAAACACTACCTTTGCACGAATTTTGCGTAATTTGCAATTCATCGGAATTTTAAATCTTAAATCTTGAATATTAAATAACTGAATATGGGATTCTTAAAGAAACTCTTCGGCGACAAGGCCTCGCGCGACAACAAGGCCCTGCAGCCCATACTCCAAAAGACACTCAAGGCTTACGAGCAAATCGTGAAACTCGACATCGACAGCCTGAGACATAAGACCGTAGAATTCAAGGAATACATCAAGAACAAGACCGCCGCCGAGGTGGCCGAAATCGCCGAGCTGAAAGCCAAGGCCGAAGCCAACTTCGACATGAGCCCCGACGAGAAGGAGAAACTCTACAACCAAATCGACAAACTTGAGAAACAGGAGCTTGACCACATCGAGGAGGCACTGAACGAGATTCTTCCCGAGGCGTTCTCGGTGGTGAAGGCCGCCGCCAAATACTTCTGCGAACACGAGACCGTGGAAGTGACCGCCACCGACCTCGACCGCGAATTGGCCGCCAAATACGAGCACGTCAGCATCGTGGGCGACAAGGCTTATTTCAAGAACAGCTGGATGGCCGGCGGCAACATGGTGACTTGGGACATGGTGCATTACGATTGCCAAATCATCGGCGGTATCGTGCTGCACCAAGGCAAGATTGCTGAGATGGCCACTGGTGAAGGCAAGACCCTCGTGGCCACCTTGCCCGTTTATCTTAACGCCTTGGCGGGCAAGGGTGTGCATGTGGTCACCGTGAATGACTACTTGGCCAAGCGTGACTCCGAGTGGATGGGCGCGATGTACGAGTTCCTCGGCCTTACCGTGGATTGCATCGACAAGCACGAACCCAACTCCGCCGCACGTCGCCGCGCCTATAACTGCGACATCACCTACGGCACCAACAACGAGTTCGGTTTCGACTACCTGCGTGACAACATGACAGGCAACCCTGAAGAATTGGTGCAGCGCAAACACCACTACGCCATCGTCGATGAGGTGGACTCCGTTTTGATTGACGATGCCCGTACCCCGTTGATTATCAGCGGTCCCACGCCGCGCGGCGACCAACAGGAATTTGACGAGTTGAAACCTGATGTAGTGAAATTGTACGAAGCCCAAAAACGCTATGTGACAGGCATTTTGGCCGAGGCCAAGCGCATCCTCACCGACCCCAACGCCACCGAGGACGAAAAGAAGCACGGCGCCGACCAACTCTTCCGCGCCTATCGCGGTCTGCCGAAAAACAACGCCCTCATCAAGTTCCTCAGCGAGGAAGGTATGAAGAGCCTGATGCAGAAGACCGAAGGCTTCTACATGCAAAACCGCAACGAGAACATGCACATCATCGACGACGAGTTGTATTTCGTCATCGATGAGAAGCTGAATACTGTGACCCTCACCGACAAGGGCAGCGAGCAATTGGCGCAGGCATACAACGACCCTGCTTTCTTCATCATTCCCGATGTGGGTGCCGAGATTGCCGACTTGGAGCACTCTGGCCTCAGCAACGACGAAAAGGTGTTGCGCAAGGCCGAGTTGATGCGTAACTTCGCCGAGAAGTCGGATCGCCTGCATACCGTTCAGCAACTGCTGAAGGCCTACACCTTGTTTGAAAAAGATGTCGATTACGTCATCATCGACAACAAGGTCAAGATTGTGGATGAGCAAACGGGACGTATCATGGAAGGCCGCCGTTGGAGCGACGGTCTGCACCAAGCCGTGGAAGCCAAGGAAAACGTGAAGGTGGAAGCCGCCACGCAGACCTACGCCACCATCACCTTGCAGAACTACTTCCGAATGTACCACAAACTGGCCGGTATGACCGGTACTGCCGAAACCGAGGCGGGCGAGTTCTGGGACATCTACAAACTCGATGTGGTCGTCATCCCGACCAACAGACCGATTGCCCGTATCGACCAAGAGGACATGATCTACAAGACCAAACGCGAAAAGTACAACGCTGTCATCGACGAGATTCAGAGTTTGGTGAATGCAGGTCGTCCCGTGCTGGTGGGTACCACTTCGGTGGAAATCTCCGAGTTGCTCAGCCGTATGCTGACCCGCAAGGGCATCCCGCACAATGTGTTGAACGCCAAGTTGCACTTTAAGGAGGCCCAAATCGTCAAGGAAGCCGGTCAGGCAGGCACCGTGACCATCGCCACCAACATGGCTGGTCGTGGTACCGACATCAAGTTAGGCCCTGGCGTGAAGGAAGCCGGCGGTTTGGCCATCATCGGCACCGAGCGCCACGAGTCGCGCCGTGTTGACCGTCAGTTGCGCGGTCGTTCAGGCCGTCAAGGCGACCCGGGCAGTTCGCAGTTCTACGTCTCTTTGGAAGACAACCTGATGCGTATGTTCGGCTCAGAGCGCATCGCGGGCATTATGGACCGTATGGGCTTGCAGGAAGGCGAAGTCATTCAGCATCCGATGATTACGAAGCAAATCGAGAAGGCCCAGAAGAAAGTCGAAGAAAACCACTTCGGCGTGCGTAAGCATTTGCTGGAATATGACGACGTGATGAACTCGCAACGTGAGGTCATCTACAAGAAACGCCGTCACGCCCTGTTTGGCGAGCGCCTTTCCATCGACATCAACAACATGATGATGGATTTCGGCGAGAAGCTCATCGAGGAATATCAGGACGCCAAGGATTACGAGGGCTTCAAGATGGAACTGCTTTCGAGCATGGGTATCGATGCGCCCTTCAGCGAGGAGGAATTCGACCGCCTGAAGACCAAGGAATTGGCCGAAAAACTCTTCAACGCCGCCTTGGAGCATTACAAGGAAAAGGCCCGCATCATCGGCGAAAAGACCTTGCCCGTCATCAAGAACGTGTATGAGAACCAGACGCATTTCGAGAACATCGCCATCCCGATTACCGACGGCAAACGCGGCATGAACGTCATCGTGAACCTGAAGAAAGCGGTCGAAAATGGTGCCCGCGAAGTGAACCTCTGCATCGAGAAGAGCATCACCCTCGGCCTCATCGACAACGCTTGGAAGGAACACCTCCGCGAACTCGACGACCTGAAGGAATCGGTGCAAAACGCCACCTACGAGCAGAAAGACCCGCTGGTGATTTACAAGTTGGAGTCGTTCAACCTGTTCAAGGCCATGGTTGAAAAGATTAACGAGGACGTCATCTCCTTCCTGATGCGCGCCGACATCCCGACGCAAGACCCGAACACCGTGCGCGAGTCGCGCGGCCCGCAAGGCATCGACAAGTCGAAGATCCGCGAGCAACGCCAAGACCTTTTAGCACAATCACACAGCGACACGCAGCAGAAGCAAGTCACCCAGCCCATCCGCAAGGAAGTGAAAGTGGGCCGCAACGACCCCTGCCCTTGCGGTAGCGGCAAGAAGTACAAGCAATGCCACGGACGGTTTGAGAACGCTATGGAATAAGCAACATTCAACCTAATGAAAACCGAGCGGAATCTTGTTGGGTTCCGCTCGGTTTGCTTTTATTGTCATCGACAATTATTGTAATTCAGACGACAGAATCTTCGCTTTTTCCTTTTCATATTCCTCTTGCGTCAAAATCCCTTCGTCTAACAATTGTTTTAATTCCCGAAGTTTATCCGTTTTTGATTGAGCATCGGAATAAGAACCTTCTTTGCTTGTCTCTTTAGGATTGGTTACTACATCCTTCTTGGGAATGGCCTTGTAGTTAATCGTATAAAGGAAATGGTCATAGTCAATCTTTGAAACACCTTGTTCAGACACATCGGGTTTCCACCAAGCACCAGTACTCGCATCAACGACAACTCCCCAAGGAAGCGGGATGTAGGTGTATGGAACAAAGCCAGTCCAGCCGACCAATGTTCCTACAAAAGCCCAACCTCGGAAAGATCTCTTTGTAAATGATGTAGTTTCAGGCTCGCAGTTCTCCTCTTGAACGGTAATATTCAATTTATTGGCATCCCTTCTTTTAACCAAGAAGTTGGCTTCACCTTCTCCTTTGTACTGCCCATTCACAGAAATAGTCGCATTAGGATGCCCAGGGACTTGAACTTTTGCGTTGTATTTCTCTCCACCTATAAGGGTTGCACAACTTGAAAAAGACAACGCGATTAATACAGAAAGCAAAAAGAACAGAATTCTCTTTTTCATCTTTATTGTTTTGGCTCTCAGTTCCCCAAAGCACTGGAACATCCTCTATGCCCCAATTGATTGACACAAAAAGAAGCGTGGAACTGTATGCCACATTCCTAAGTCGAAGGTCCTGAGAATTACCCAATAAAGACAAATATGGCTGTAAATAGCATTCCACGCATAACGCGGAAACTATTATGCCAACTGTCTTTATTGTAGTCAATGAATTTCTCAGGTTCTCGACTTACAAGACAAGCATAACGCTTCTATATGACGGACTTGGCTCGCCAAATCCATCGGCAAAAATAAGAAAAAGGTATGAAACTGAAGGGAAAAATGAAGTTTTTTTGTTTGCAGCGTAGGTTCAACTCATCCAAAAACATAGTTAGCGCAGTAGTTCAAGGCTTAATTGGTGCGCTAACCTATCTAAAAAACATAGTTAGCGCAGTAATTCAAGGCTTAATTGGTGCGCTAACCTATCTAAAAAATAGGGTTAGCGCACTAATAAATTTCAAAAGTTGTTTGTAATTGCAAAAATGTGTCCACGAAGCATAATTTTTAGGTTTTCGTAGACACTTTTTATACTCAAAATATGTCCACGAAAATGATAAAAAGTCATTTTGTGGACACATTAATCCTCTTTGAAAAGGTCATCCATCGTCATAACCGACTGAAAACGACTGGAATATTTGCCTCTGACAAGGCCGTATGTGGTCACCAATGACAGATGGACTGATTTCTTGCAGGAAGTGTCCTCGATAAAACGTTCCACTTTGCGGCGAAGTTCGGCATCATAGTCCTTGTCGATGGAAAACTCATCGGAAACGAACTTCATCTCACAAAGGTTGATTACACGGTCGCTGCGGTCGAACAGCAAGTCCACCTGCGCCGTGCCCGCCTTGCTGCGCCAAGGAGCTGCCACCGCGTCAACAGCACCAAAGCCCAACGCCTTCTTGATTTGCGCCTCGTGGAGCAAGCACACCTCCTCGAAAGCCAAACCGCGCCAAGTGTTCAATTCGGGCGTGCGGATGTTTTTTGTCCAAAAGCTTTGGCGAGGCAATTTCTTCCCGTCAAGGAAAGCCAAATGAAACAGCGAAAGCCTGTCCGCCAATTTGTAATAGACATTCCGCGCACTGCCGCCATAGTAAGTGTAAGAAGTAACGAAATCGCTTTTCTCCAACGACTGCAACATTTTGGAAATCCGTCCGTTATAGGCAATCGAAGTCCGTTCTGCGATTTCCTTTCGCGTGAAACCGCCGCGTTTGGTGGCCAACAGCCGCACAATTTCAATATATTTCTCGGAATTGGAGTACAAGGAATCGTAAAGCCGCTCAAACTCTTTCTGCAATCGAGCGTTTTTGGCAAAAAACAGATTGTCAATGTTTTCCGCGAGGCTGTTTTCGGGCTTGAGATAATTGAGGTAATACGGGATGCCGCCAAACACCATATAGCTTTGCAGTTGGTCATATCGGTCCATACTGATGCCCCGCGACTCATAAAACCGCTCACATTCAGCCAGATTGAACGGCGAAAGGTGCATTTCGTATGTGAGCCGGCCATAAAGTCCACCCGTGTTGTTGATGATTTTGTCGTTCATCCACGAGGCCGCCGAGCCGCATACGATGAGCATCAGATCGGTGCGGCCCGCCCCCCAACTGTTCCAAAAATGCTCAAGCGCCGACACGAACCCCGACCGCCCCGAGTCCATCCAAGGCAATTCGTCGATAAAGACCACTTTACGAGTGGTTTCGCCTTGTTGTTCCAGCATCATACGAAGACAGGCGAAAGCCTCAAACCAGTCTTTGGGCATCTCGTCCCAATCGCCGCCAAATTGCTGTATACTTGAGCAAAACGCTCGCAATTGCTCCTTTTTCAAGTCCTTTTTCTTGCCTTGAAAGTCGGCAGGAGAGATGGCAGTGTGATAGAACGCGAAACGCCCCGAGAAATGCTCACGGACGAGGAATGTCTTCCCCACGCGCCGACGGCCATAAACCGCCACAAATTCCGGCCTTCCCGATTCGTAAAGCCTGTCAAGTTCCTTTCTTTCCGATTTTCTGCCGATAATGTTTTGCATAACACATTGTATTTATGCCGCAAAGATACGCATTTCTTCATTTCGTGGACACAAAACAAACAAAAAAGTGTCCACGAAATGACAATTTTGTGCTTTCGTGGACATATTTTAGATATAAAAAGTGTCCATAAAATAAGCTAAAACCATTTCCGTGGACACATTTTCACTGAATTACAAAACAAAAACTGCGTTTTCCTATAAAATTCGGCCCTAAAAAACTGCATTTTCCTATAAAAATCAACCTCTAAAAACTGCGTTTTCCTATAAATTTAGGGGTGGAAAAACTGCGTTTTCCGATGAAACGAGAAAATTTGCCTTCCTATTCCATAAAAACCGTATCTTTGTCGCCTATCAGCATCTTAAATTTAAAATCTTGAATCTTTAAATCACAAGAATATGAAATACAACCGAGTATTACTGAAACTCAGCGGCGAGGCTCTGATGGGTAGCCAACAATTCGGCATCGACCCGCAACGACTGAACGACTACGCCGACGAAATCATCGAAGCGGCAAAGGCCGGGGTGCAAATCGGCATCGTCATCGGCGGCGGCAACATCTATCGCGGCCTGCAAGGTGCCTCGAAAGGCATGGACCGCATCCAAGGCGACTACATGGGCATGCTCGCCACCGTCATCAATTCGATGGCCATGCAATCCACTTTGCAGAGCAAGGGACAGAAAGCCACGCTTTTGGCAGGCCTTTACATCGACCGCATCGCCGACACGATGAGCAGCGCGAAGGCCATCCGCTTGCTTGAGGAAGGCCACATCGTGGTGATGGGCGCCGGCACGGGCAATCCCTTCTTCACCACCGACACAGGCTCCGCCCTCCGTGCGGTTGAAATCAAGGCCGACATCATCCTGAAAGGCACCCGCGTGGACGGCATCTACACCGCCGACCCCGAAAAAGACCCCACCGCGACCAAGTTCGAGCACATCACCTACGACGAGGCCTACCAGCGCAACCTAAAAGTGATGGACATGACCGCCTTCACGATGTGCAAAGAAAACGACATGCCGATGTACGTCTTCGACATGAACACACGCGGCAATCTGATGAAAGTGCTTCGCGGTGAAAACATTGGAACGTTGGTGACGAAATAATTACAATTTGTAATAACCTCCCAAAATCCTGTCGAACCACTTGGGCGGCAGGATTTTTTTTAGGGTTACCGAAAGCCTTTGCTCCAACGAAGCGACCACATAGCCGTTTCGCGGATTTGTTTTTGCAATGATTTTGCTGATTTTTTGGGCCAAAACGATGGGTTTCAAGCCGCCGTTTTCATCGTGTTCCACCTTTTCGATGGCGGTTTTGTAAATCGGATAGGCTTGCAGGGCAGCTTGGTTTTCGGCTTTCTTGCGGCTGCCCGTGAAACCTGTGGCAAAATCGCCAGGGCGAAAAACCACCACTTTGATTCCCAACGCCTTGGTTTCCAATCTCAAAGCCTCGCAATAACCCTCAATGGCAAACTTGCTGGCGGAATAGAAGCCTTGGAAAGGCAGTCCCATCAGGCCGCCAATGCTACTCAAAGCGATGATTTTTCCGCTGCCTTGCTTGCGCATATAAGGCAAAACGGCATCCACACAATGCACCAAACCCATGAAGTTGGTGTCCATCTGCAAACGGATTTCCTCCTCGTTGGCAAATTCCAAGGGCCCGCCAATGCCCATGCCGGCATTGTTGACCAAAACATCAATACGGCCTTCTTTCTCAACGACTTGTGACACTGCTTTTGCAACGGCTTCCTTGTCGCGGACATCCAATTGGAGATAATGCACCTTGGGCAAAGACACCATCGAGCGACGAACCGTGCCATAAACGGTATGGCCTTCCTGCGACAACAAACGCGCTGTTTCGAGGCCGAAACCAGATGATATTCCGGTAATGAAAACAATCATTTTCAGATGACTCCCACTTCCTTGAAGGCCTTCGTGATCTTCTCGACAGCAATATCAACCTGCTCGAAGGTATGAGTGGCCATGAGGGCAAAACGAATCAGGACATCGTTTTCGGGTACGGCGGGCGCAATGACCGGGGTGACGAACACGCCATCCTCCAAAAGCCTGTTGCACAACCAGAAAGCCTTCTCCGAACTACGCACAAACAAAGGAATAATCGGAGTTTCGCTATTTCCCGTGTCGAAGCCTCTGTCTTGGAACTGCTTGCGGGCGTAGTTGCTCAAATCCCAAAGATGCTGGATGCGTTCAGGCTCACTGAGCATAATGTCAATGGCTTTGCTCACTGAAGCCACATTCGCGGGCGGCATACTCGCGCTGAAAATCAGGGAACGGGCATTGTGTTTCAGGTAGTTGATGGTGTCGAAGTCGGAGGCGATGAAACCGCCCAACGATCCAAACGACTTGCTGAAAGTGCCCATAATCAAATCAACCTTGTCGGTGAGGCCGAAATGGTCAGCGGTGCCGCGACCCTGATGGCCGAGAACACCCAGCGCGTGTGCATCGTCAACCATGATGTCGGCATTATATTGTTCGGCCAATTCCACCATTCTCGGCAACGGGACGATGTCGCCTTCCATCGAGAAGATGCCGTCGGTGACAATCAGTTTGACCGCCTCGGGGTTGCAAAGTTTCAACTTGGCCTCAAGGTTGTCCATGTCGTTGTGGTTGAATTTCCACACCTTGCCAAACGAAAGGCGGCTGCCCTCAATGATGGAAGCATGGTCGAGGCTGTCCAAAAGCAGGTAGTCGTTGCGGCCACAAAGTGCCGAAACCACACCCAAATTGACTTGGAAACCCGTGCTGAAGCACACGGCCTGTTCCTTGCCCACCAACTTGGCCAGCTTCTCCTCCAATGCCACATGGATGTCGAGCGTGCCGTTGAGGAAACGCGAACCCGAACAACTGGTTCCGTACTTCTTGATGGCTTCGATTGCGGCTTCCTTCAAGCGTGGGTCGTTGGACAAGCCAAGATAACTGTTGGAGCCAAACATCAGCACATCCCTGCCATCGATTTTCACCACGGTGCTTTGCTCGGATTCGATGGGTTTGTAGTAAGGATAAATGCCCTTTGCTTGTGCTTCTTGCGGTGCCCTATATCGAGCGCAGGACTTTCGTAACAAATTGGTTTTCATAGTATTTCGTCGTCAAATTTTCTTCAAATATGTTCTTGCCCTCTTGGTCAGGTCGTGTTCCAGATAGCGCCAAAGGTTTTGCACACTCGTATTGTCCTCCAATTCGCGCGTCGACTCGATGAACCTGATGCCGTTTTTCGTGATGCCTTTCGCAAACTTGTCGAAAATCATGGCATTCACGCCTTTGTTCTTGTATTTCTCGTCGATGGCGATGAGCAACAAATCAATAGTGTCGTTTTGCTTCAAGGCCTTCAACATGTGAATCCAACCGAAAGGAAACATGAAGCCTTTGGCCCTCATCATGGCTTTGGAGAGCGAAGGCAAAGCCACGCCAAAACCCACCACCTGCTCGTCGGCATCGAGGATGATGGATACATAATCGACATTGATGTTGCCCAAAAACTGCTTCTTGAGGTCTTCGCACTGGCCTTCGGAAAGTTCCGAAAAACCGTGCAAGTTGGCGTAGGCGGCATTGAGGCATTGGAACAGGCCGTCAAGGTAAGGTTCCACTTCGGAACGGTTGCGGAAAGGCGCCTGATGAAGGTTGTTCTTGATGGACACCAACTCGGCCATACGCGCGTAGCGCTCGGGAATGACTTCCGGCACCTTAATAAGATATTCCACATAATCCGTGTCTTTCGCATACCCCAAGTCGGTGAGATGTGCCTCGTAATACGGCGCGTTGTATTTGCCGTAAGCGGTAGGAATCTTGTCGAAACCTTCCACCAACACGCCAGCCGAATCAAATTCGAGGAAGCCCATCGGACCATTGATGAGATTCAAGCCATTTTTACGGGCGTATTGTTCAACGGTCTGCATCAAGGCTTTTGAAACCTCCTTGTCGTCAATGAAGTCAATCCAGCCGAAACGGCAGGCTTTCTCGCCCGTCTTTTCGTTGTAGCGGCGATTGATGATGCCGGCCACGCGCCCAACCACCTCACCTTTCTCGTTGTAGGCCAGCCAATACTTGGCCTCACACACCTCAAAAGCGTGGTTTTTCTCAGGAGTAAGGGTGTCCCTGTCCATTGATTCAATCTGCGGAACATAATAGGGATTCCCTTTATACAGCACATTCGGGAAATGCACGAATGTCTTCAATTCCTTCTTTGTGGTAACTTCTTTTATCTGAATCATCGTGCAAAAATAGGATTTTATGAAATTCGACGGCTCAAAAAACTGAAATTTGTGGCAATCAGATGCCGTTTGAGGTCAAAATTGCGGAATTATCCCTAATTTTGCACCCTTGAATCCAAGACTATGAGGAAACATCATTTGCGAAAACCGCACAATACACCCAACCGCCAGTTGGACTACATTCTGATAGCCGTCATCGTCTTTGTGGCGGCGGTGCTGAGGCTGTGGAAACTCGGCCAAGTGCCCTTCATGCACGATGAATTTAGTGCCTTGCTGCGCACCCGCTTCGACAACTTCCATGACTTCATCCAGCAAGGCATCATGCCTGACAGTCATCCGATTGGAGTGGAACTGTTCCTTTGGCTATGGGTGCGCATTTTCGGTTGGAGCGAGTTTTGGGTCAAGTTGCCCTTCGCGCTGATGGGCATCGGCTCCGTATACCTTATTTATTTAATCGGGCGGCAGTGGTTCAACCGCACAGTGGGATTGTTTTCGGCAGCGTTCTTTGCCGTCAGCCAATTCACTGTGTTCTATAGCCAGTTGGCGCGGCCTTATTCGGCAGGATTGTTTTTTGTTTTGCTGATGGCTTGGTTTTGGCATAAGGTGGTTTTCGGGACTAAAACTACGACAAAGGATTATGTCGGCTTCGCGCTTTCGGCTTGGGCCTGCTCGCTGATACAATATTTCTCCATCGCCCAAGCGGGACTGATTTTCCTCACAGGCTTGTTTTTCCTACCGAAAGAACGCCGCAAAGCATACTGGCTCAGTGGTTTAGGTGCGGTAGTCTTGTTCGCCCCTACCTTACCCATTTTCTGGCAACAACTCTTTGTCAGCGGCAGCATCGGTGGGTGGCTGAGTGCGCCCAAAGCCACTTTCCTCACCGATTTCATCCAATACACGATGAACTACTCTTCGCTGTTCATGTTTGCCGTGGGCATCATCATTTTGCTGCCCCTCCTCCTCGGCAGGCGCAGCAAACGGAGAACTCCCTTGCGCTGGGCGGGCATCGCATGGTTCGCCATCATCTTTGGCATCGCTTTTGCCTACTCGCTGCTTCGCGAGCCTATCATCCAGCATAGCACGCTGATTTTCAGTTATCCGTTTCTTATCATCGTAGCGTTTTCGCTGTTCAAGAGCCGCACTTTGTCGCCGTGGCAAAACGCTTTGGTGGTGGCTGTCATCCTGTTTGCCGGCATCACCTCATTAATAATGGAACGCCGCCACTACGACCTGATGTATCATCAAGGCTTTGACCAAATTGCCGCTGAAATTCAGAAAGATAAAGAAGAATTCGGCGACCAAATCCAGTTTGCCACGCGTACAGAAATCGGTGAGTCGGCTGAATTCTACCAAAGCCAAACCGATGTGGAAAACCGAATCGTTTTCAACCGCTACAGCAACCTCGGCGAGTTCAACGACTGGCTGGGCGAACACAGGGAAACACCCATGCTCGGCTTCGGCTGGACGGATTACATCGACCCGACTTGGGAAACCACCGCTGTGGGCAATTATCCGTATTTGATAGAGAAAAAAGACTGGTTTACATCGCGTTACCTCACCTTGAGCAAGAATCCTCTGCCTGAAAGCCTATATCTACTCCATACTTTGGATACGACACCCTATCCTTTTGCGAAAGGCCAGGAATGGGGACAGGTATTCACCTTGTGCTGCGATTCGCTGCCCGAGGTTGTTGAGGCTTTGGGCATTATGGCCCACATCCACAACGACAGCACCATCAGCAATTGCATGGTTGTCATTGAGATACACGATTCCGAAACAGATTCCCTCATCCTTTGGCACAGTTCCTTGTCTGATGATGGCCATTTCGCGTCTGGCGACAACGTCATCGCCGATGCCATCATCTTCGACAGCGGCCTTTCGCCAAAAGGCAAAACCGTCAAGACCTACCTTTGGAACCAAGGCATGAGTCCCTTGGTTTTGAGCCGATTGAGTTATTACACCACAAAGAAAAGCCGCATTTTGACGGGACTTTATGAGCCGTTGAATTGAAAATTAACAAGATTTTTGAACGGAAAAGATAAAATTTTTATTTTTGCACCCAAAATCTAAAAACTATGACTGAAGATTCTCAATTTGTATTAGACGAGACCACTGAAAGCATGGACAACACCATCAAACACTTGGAGCATGAATTTCAGGGCATTAGGGCAGGAAAAGCCAGTCCAGCCATGCTGAATGGCGTTATGGTTGAATACTACGGCACGACGGTGCCCATCGAGCAGACCGCCAACATAGGCTGCACCGACGCACGCATGATTGTGGTGCAACCCTTCGACAAGAGCGCACTGAACAACATCGCCAAGGCTATCATGAATGCCAACTTGGGTTTCAACCCCATCAACAACGGCGAAATCCTCCGCATCAGCGTACCCGCCTTGACCGAGGAACGCCGCCGCGAACTGGTGAAGCGCACCAAGAACGCCGCCGAGGAAGCCAAGGTCGGCATCCGTGGCATCCGCCGCAACGCCAACGACGATGCCAAGAAACTCGAAAAAGACGTGATTTCCGAGGACGAGTCGAAACTCTTACAGGAAGAAATCCAGAAACTTACCGACAAGTACATCAAGAAGATTGACGACCTCACGGAATTGAAGTCTAAGGATATTCTCACGGTATAATTATTTTCACGCTAAAGTTATTTCACGCAGAATCCGCTGAAATCGAAGAATCTATTAGACGCAAAATTTGCGTCGCATCGCGATTCATATAATTCTGCGGATTCTGCGTGCCATAAAAAAGCGTCGCATCGCGATTCTCAAAATTCAGCGGATTCTGTTTGCAAAAAAATCACAATACATTCTCAATCGCCATTTCAAACAACTGCCCCAAGGTCAGGCCGAAGCATCGTGCCTGCGCGGGGATGATGCTGGCTTCCGACATGCCCGGGACGATGTTCGCCTCGATGAAGAACACGCCCTCGTCGCTGACGATATAGTCCATGCGGACAAAGCCTTTGCACTCTAACTTTTCATACAGCATCGCCGTCGTTCCTTTGATTTCGCTTGCGATGGCTTCATCCACTTGGGCGGGGGTGATTTCGTCGCATTTGCCGGCGGTGTATTTGGCCTCATAGTCGAAAAACTCGTTCTTGCTGCAAATCTCGGTCAACGGGAACACCATCATCTTGCCCTTGAAATTCATTGCGCCACAGCCAAATTCGCGTCCATTGACGAACTTTTCGCACATCACCTGACGGCCAGCCGCCCTTGCAGTAAATATTGCAGGAACAAGTTCTTCTGCCGTCTTCACCTTGGTCACGCCCACGCTGGAGCCATTGCAAGTTGGCTTGACGAACAGCGGCAGTCCCAACTGATTGACGATTTCGTCGGCATTGTATTTCTCTCCTTCGTTAATCAAGATGGAAGGTGCCACCTTCACGCCGTAGGAAGCCACCACGCGCTTGCAAAAATCCTTGTGGAACGTGAGGGCGCAAGTGGTCAAAGGGGAAGAGGTGCAAGGTATACCCAACAAATCCAAATAACCCGACAGTGGCCCGTTTTCGCCCGGGTCGCCGTGTACCGCATTGAAAGCCACATCGAATTTCGTCCTATGTCCGCCAACTGAAATGGAAAAATCATTCTTGTCGACATCAATCCGCGTACCATCTTTCAATAGTCCGTACCATCCCTTTTTCGACACCACAATAATCTTAGAATTATACAGTTCAGGGTTCAGGTTTTGCTTCACCACCTGAGCGCTTTTGACGGAAATTTCAAACTCACCCGAATCTCCGCCACAAATAATTGCCACGTTTTTCATATTTTTTGTAATTTTGTCGGTTTAAACTTCATAACAATAAAACACCCGAAATCGAGTTGTAAAAACACGGCTAAATTAGTAAATTATGGGACGCCTTCACTTTTTCAAGGAAAAGAAATTTTACGTCAACCTGCTCATCATACTGCTGTTATGCGTTGTCTTGCTATGGCTAACATTCAGGATATTAGATAAATACACCCGACACAATGAGGTGTTTTCCATGCCTGATTTTGTGGGTCAGGACTTCCGCCAAGTGAAGCATGACTATGCGAAAGACTTCCATTTCATCCTCATCGACAGTGTTTATCCCAAGGGACAGCAACCCGGCAGCATCTATCAGCAAGACCCTTTGCCCGGCTCGAAAATCAAGAAAGGCCGCAATGTTTACGCCATCATCGTGGCCGAAACACCCGAAAAAACCGTCATGCCCAACCTGAAAGGCATCTCCCTACGCGAGGCCATCGGCAGGCTCGAATCGAGTGGCTTAAGCGTTGATTATCTTGATTATGTGGAATATTCCTATAAGAACAACATCGTCGACCAATATTACAAAGGGCAGCCCATCATGGAAGGCACCGAATTGGTGAAAGGAAGCAAAATCATGCTCCGCGTCGGCATCGGCAACGACAAGAGCCCAATTAAGGTGCCCAACCTCATTGGGAAACCCGCAGAAGACACCAAACGGCTGCTCAATTTGGCCGGACTCAACCTTGGCGAAGAAGTGTACGAGGACAGCGACAGCCTCCAATATATGCGCATCAGGCTGATGAGTCCTGGCCCAAGTTCAGGCTCGGTCAAAATCGGCACCTTTGTTGATGTTTGGTACCATTCAAGCAAGACCTTGGATTTTGAAAAGAACATGAAGGAACTACTGCACGAAGACTCATTGAAGAATGTACCACAATTAATTGTTATTGACACAATTACAGAAACGATTGAAACCACCGACTATGAATATGAAGACGAATTTTAAGGCTTTCGCCTTGGCTATGGCTTTCGGTTTTTTCGCCAACCAAGCCACGGCGCAAGAGATATTGACCAACTTCAGGACCACGACAGAGCAAGCCCCCGCAAGAAGAGGCGTTGCCGAGGCGCGTTTCCTCCCCTTTTTCGACGATTTCAGCCATTGCGGACTCTATCCCGACTCGACGAAATGGACCGACAATAATGTGCTGGTGAATGACGGTTTCCCGCTCAGTCCGCCCAACCGCAACGGTGCCACTTTTGATGTTTTGGATGCCAATGGCCGCGTTTACGATTATGCCATCAGCAATGCTTTTGTGGCGGAATACCTGACTTCCGTTAGGATTCGATTGGACTCCGTCATGGAGCCAGAGCCGCGTGCCCTCTCCCCTGCCGATTCGGTCTATCTGAGTTTCTATTATCAGCCCCAAGGCAACGGAAATCCGCCCGAAACACAAGATTCGTTGGTGTTGCAATTTGGCACCACCACCGAACATCAGGAGTTCGTATTCCTTGATTACCAAAACTATAGCATTGCCGACATCTTTGCCGAAATGCAGGTCGACACGCTGTTTCCGGGCGACACGGTTTGGGCTTCGGTAGGTTGCCAATCAGGAATGTTCACCATCGTCACTGACACGCTGACACCCCTCACTGAAGGCGAAATTGCCGTACCCTGCGATTCGGTTTTCATCACAGTTGCCGACACCACTTGGTACCACATCTGGAGCGTGCCCGGCCAACGGTTGGACAGTTTCATGGTGCAAAACAACGGCCAGTTTTTCAAGCAGGTGATGATACCCATTCGCGACACGAAATTCTTTCAGGACAACTTTTATTTCCGCTTCTACAACTACGCAAGCATCGTCAACTCGTCGCTGCCCAGCAACCGCAGCAACGAGGACAACTGGAACATCGATTTCGTCTACCTGAACATCAACCGCAGCATTGACGACACCGACTATCCCATGCTGACCTTCTCGGGTCAACGGCCTTCGTTCTTCAACCGCTATCAGGCCATCCCCTACCGCCAATACCGCGCCAATCCCAATTCCGCCATCCGCGAAAACCTTGAAATCGACATCGCCAACCTCGACGGCATCGACCATGAGCTACACTATTATTATAAGGTGCAGCAAATCGGTGGCGGCCAGCATTATCAGCGTGTTTTGGAGCCAGTCACCATTCTTCCATACAAAGCCAACGGCTACCTGCTTTGCCCCGAATATGGCGAATCGCCGGCCTGCCCGTATGTGGGCGAATTGTTTGCGCTCAACATGTGGCAAGACTCGGTTTCCTACCAAATCAGCCATTACGTTTACGATTCAACAGCCACTCCGCCTTTGGCCGACTCGATGATTTACCGCGTGGGAATGTACAATTATTACGCTTACGACGATGGTATTCCCGAGTTGGGCTTCGGTGTGAGGCCTGCCGGTGGCAAGTTCGCCGTGCGCTTCGATTTGGCCGAATATGACACCATCCAAGGCGTGCAACTGCTTTTCAACCAAACACTTAACAATGCCAACGATAAGTATTTCGACATCGTGATTTGGAGGGACGAAAACGGCAAGCCCGGCGAGGAAATCTACCGTTTGCAAAACCAGCATCCGCAATGGCATGAGCAGCCTTATCGGTTCTACTACTACAAATTCGATCGAAACGTGATACACTCCGGCGCGTTCTACATCGGCATCGAGCAACGCAACGACGCCCTCATCAACATCGGTTTGGACACCTCCACCGACAACATCCAATACAACTTCATCAACACCAACGGCTCGTGGCAACCAAGCAGCAAGCATGGTTCGCTGATGATTCGCCCCGTGGTAGGCGCTTCGTATTACATTGGTGTGGAAGAGAACGGCCCTTCGACAGGCGCAGTGGCCTTTGTGGTCTATCCCAACCCGGCCAGCAACACGTTGCATTTGGAAGGCGATTTCGGGAACGGACAAGTGAGCATTTTCGACCTCACGGGAAGAAAGGTGTATCAAGGTGATTATCAGCATGAAATATCGGTCAGCAACCTCAACAACGGCATGTATTTACTGAACATCATCACCGAGGAAGGCCAAGTCATCAACCAAAAATTCATCATCGAGAAATGAACGACGACCTTATTGAAATTGAAATGAACGAAGAACTCGTTGAGGAAAACGACGAACTCACCGAATTGGACGATGAACTCATCGAGGAAAACGACGATTTCATCGAAACTTCAGAAACCACCAATGAAAACGGCGAACTGTTTGAGCACATGCGCATTACCGTCGATGGCGGTCAGGACATGGTGCGCATCGACACGTTTCTGACTTCACGCATCCATAGCATTTCGCGCAATCGCATACAAAACGCGGCCAAGGCGGGCAATATTTTGGTGAACGACAAACCTGTGAAGTCGAATTACAAAGTGAAGCCTAACGATGTGATTTCCATCGTGTTCAGTTATCCGCCCCGCGAAACTGACATCAAGCCGGAGCCTATCCCGTTGAACATCGTTTATGAAGACGACGACCTCATTGTCATCAACAAACAGGCGGGCTTGGTGGTACACCCGGCCCACGGCAATTTCACCGGCACTTTGCTGCACGGATTGGCCTATCATTTCGAGCAGACGCAACAAAACATCGAAAACCGCATCGGCTATCTCGTACACCGCATCGACAAGGACACCACCGGCCTGATGGTCGTCACCAAGAACGAAACCGCGCAAGCCACACTCGCCAAGCAATTCTTCGACCACACCATCCACCGCCGCTATTATGCCTTGGTTTGGGGCGATTTTGACGAAGACGAAGGCACCATTGTAGGCAACATCGGGCGCAGCCTGAGCAACCGCCGTCGCATGACCGTTTATCCCTTCGGCGAGCAGGGCAAGGAAGCCATCACGCATTGGAAAGTATTGGAACGCTTTGGTTACGTGACACTTAACGAATACCGATTGGAAACAGGTCGTACCCACCAAATCCGCGCCCATTCGCAATTCATCGGACACCCGCTTTTCAACGATGCCCTGTATGGCGGCGATGTCATCCTGAAAGGCACCACCTTCACCAAATACAAGCAATTCATCGACAACTGCTTCAAAATCATGCCGCGCCATGCGCTGCACGCCAAGGAATTGGGATTCGTGCATCCCACCACGGGCGAGCAAATGATGTTCACCTCCGAACTCCCCGACGACATGACTCAGGTGTTGGAGAAATGGAGAACCTATCTGAAAGCGAGGAATTTGTTTGAGGAATAAAACTACCTGTTTCTCCCTGGCAAAGCATCAATAAGTTTTTGTGTATAAGCATTTTGCGGGTGCTCGAACAGGGCATCCGCTTCGTTTATCTCTACGGGTTTTCCATTGTACATCACCACGACGCGGTCGCTCATAAAGCGCACCACGCTGAGGTCGTGGGAAATGAAAATGTAGGTGAGGTAGCGTTCTTCTTTCAAGCGGTTGAGCAAATTCAAGACTTGCGCCTGCACCGAAACATCCAAGGCCGAAACGGATTCGTCACAAATCACCAAACGGGGATTGACGGCCAAGGCGCGGGCGATACAAATGCGCTGGCGTTGGCCTCCTGAGAACTCGTGCGGATAGCGGTCGTAATGCGCGGCTTGAAGGCCAACTTGTTCTAATAAGTCACAAACCAAAGTGCGACATTTTTTCTTATCTCTTTCAATGTCATGTACTTGCAAGGGTTCGGCGATGGCTTCGCCAATCGTAATTCGAGGATTGAGGGAAGAGTAAGGGTCTTGAAACACAATTTGCGCCTGTTTGCGGAAATCGCGCAAATCCTTGCCTTTCAGAGAGGTAACATCAATGCCGTCGAACCAGACTTTGCCGCCCGTAGGTTCTGCCAAGCGCAAAATGGAACGGCCCAAAGTGGTCTTGCCGCAGCCCGACTCACCCACCAAACCAAGTGTTTCGCCTTCGTAAACCTCCAAATTCACCTCGTCGACGGCCTTCACATGGTCGTAAACGCGGCTGAAAACGCCCCTGCGCAAAGGATACCAAGTTTTCAGCCCTTCCACTTTCAGGAGCGGCGGCTGGCTGTAAAGTTGCTTGAGGTGGTTTTGCCTTTCCTCAGCGGTGATTTGCAAGTCGTTCAGAATCTGTTGTTTGCCGCCTTGCCATTGTCCGTCCAAAAACTCCTTTACGATGGGCAGGCGTTTCAGCCTTATGTCCATCGGGGGGCGGCAGGCCAAAAGACCTTGCGTGTAGGGGTGTTTCGGATGATGGAGGATTTCTTGCACCGTGCCACGCTCAAGGATTTCGCCGTCGTGCATCACGGCCACATCGTCCGCGATTTCGGCCACCACGCCCAGGTCGTGGGTGATGAAAATCATGCCCATGCCCGTTTCGGCCTGCAACTTGCGGAGCAGTTTGAGGATTTCGAGTTGCACGGTCACATCCAAGGCGGTCGTCGGCTCGTCGGCGATAAGGAGTTTGGGATTGCAGGCAATGGCCATCGCAATCATCACGCGCTGTTTTTGTCCGCCCGAAAGTTCGTGCGGGTAGCTGTCGTAAATGGCTTCGGGTCGGGGCAGCATCACCTGTTTGAATAGGCTGATGACACGTTTTTTGGCTTCGATTTTGCTCACCTTTTCGTGCTGCAAAATCATCTCACTGACCTGAAAACCACACTTATACACAGGATTGAGCGAAGTCATTGGCTCTTGGAAAATCATAGAAATACGCTTGCCGCGCACCTCGGCCATTTGGCTTTCGCTAAAGTCTTTTATTTCCTCGCCTTCGATTTGTATACTGTCGGCCTCGATGCGGCTCAGCTTTTCGTTTAGCAGACGCATCACGGCCAACGAACTCACCGACTTGCCCGAACCCGACTCGCCGACCAATCCTAATGTCTTGCCAGCCAGCAAGTCCAAATCAATCCCGTGGATGGCTTCGGCCCATTTCCCGTCGCGGGAAAAGGACACTTTCAGGTTGCGTACTATTAACAAAGGTGTGGGCATCGTTGCTAATTTGTTGCAAAAGTATTGAAATTTTGTCTACTTTTGTGGAAAATTTCGCGTTATGAAAAAGACCTTTTTACTTTGGCTCACCCTGCTGCCTTGCATGGCTTGGGCGCAATTCGACCAGTATTTCACCGAATCCTCCCTCCGCGTCGACTATTGCCTGACGGGTAACAGCACCGTTACTTCATTCTCCCTCAAAGAGTTAATCCATGAGCCGTATTGGAGTGGCTCAAAAACCAACCTCATTGACACGTTGGAGTTTGGCAATTATATCGTCAAGGTGTTTGAGGCGGGAACAGACAAGTTATTGTTTTCCAAGGGCTACCAAAACCTCTACGGCGAATGGCAGACCACTGACGAGGCCAAGCAAGTCACCAAAACCTTTGAGGAATCGGTCATCGTGCCATTCCCGAAGGTGAAGATAGACATTGCCTTGTTCCGCAAGACTTGGGAGGGCGAACTTGTTGAGGGGATGCGCCTCACCGTCAACCCTGATGACTATTTCATCCGCAACTATGACAACCTCAACCTGCCCGTCTACGCGGCATGGATTGGCAACAGGGACATCACTAAAGCCGTTGACATTGTGATACTTCCTGAAGGCTACACGCAGGCCGAGATGGGCAAGTTCATTAAGGATTGCGACTTCTTCGTGAAAAGTTTGTTCAATTACGAGCCTTACGACCGCTATCGTGAGAGTTTCAACGTGCGTGGTGTGATGGTGCCTTCCGAGGAATCGGGATGTACCATGCCGGGCGACAAGATTTACAAAAACACGGCCATGCGCTTCAGTTTCTGGACCTTCGACTCGGAACGCTATTGCATGAGTACAGACAACCGCGACATCCGCGACCTTGCCGGACAAGTGCCTTACGACCAGATTTATATCCTCGTCAACACCGAGAAATACGGCGGTGGCGGCATTTACAACTTCTATTGCTCCAGCGCGAGCAGCAACAACAAGTCCTCCGATGTCATCATCCACGAGTTTGGTCATGGTTTCGCTGGCCTTGCTGATGAATACTACTATGCCGGTGCCTCTGAACACATGTATAATATTGCCTTGGAACCGTGGGAACCCAACATTACCTCATTGGTCGATTTTAGCAATAAGTGGGGCGACATGATTAGAGAGGGAACGCCTGTGCCCACACCGCGAGAACCCAAGTACGAACAGACCATCGGCGTGTTTGAGGGTGGCGGCTACGAGCCAGAAGGGATGTATAGTCCTTACATGGATTGTCTGATGAAGACCTTCAACGGCCATGAGTTTTGCCCCGTTTGCCAACGCGCCATTGAACGGATGATTTTGTATTATTCGAAATGAAATACGGCGTTTCGACAGGCTCAACGGCCTAAGGACCCTGAGCCTGTCGAAGGGCCGACTTAATAGTTGAAATTTCATGAACTACTTAGACATCATCATAGCCATCGTCCTCTTCCTCTTCGGTTTCAAAGGCTACCGCAAGGGCCTGATTATCGAGGTGGTCACGCTGTTGGCTTTTGGTGTGGGCATTTACGGTGCCATGCACTTCTCCGACTTCACGGCGGCGCACCTGCAAGAGGTGATGGAAATCAATCCGAAATATCTGAATACCATTGCTTTTGTACTGACATTCATCCTCTTGGTGATAGTCGTCAACCTTATCGGTAGGGCAATGACCAACATCATCAAGGCCATGAATCTGTCTTTTTTCAACAAATTGTGCGGTTTTGTCTTTGGCGTGGCCAAAGGTGTGCTGTTGTGCAGCATTTTGCTCTTGGTACTCAACAATTTCCAACTCATCGGCATATTGAAGCACGAAGTGCGCGAGCAGTCTAAACTTTATCCATACATTGAGGAAACGGTGCCTTATGTCTATCGCGGCTTCGACTTGGTGAGGGATTATGCCAAGGAGGTGCTGCCTGAGAAAGAGGATGGAAAATCTGAAAAAATCCCCAATGAAAACACACCTATAATATAATAAGGGGAATCATCGTTCAATCTTCCAGTCGGAAAGGGTCTTGGTCTCTTGCGAGAAAGCGATACCTATTTTAATAACAGGCTTGCCCTCGGCCTCGTAGGGGATGGAGTAGTCCTTCGAGTTGATCTGGTCGAGAGCCTCTTGCGCCGTGCCGCGCATCTTCAGCTCTATCACATAGACTGCGTCGCGCATGAACACTACGAGGTCGGTGCGGCCCCGCGCCACCTTCACCTGCGTGAACGTGCGGCAATTAATCATGGAGAAGACCACGTATGTCAGCACCTCGTAGTAGGCCTCGTACCTGGCGATGTCGTCCAATTCCTTCGCGCCAAATTCCAAATAGGGAATCGAAGCGAAGAACGATTGCATGGCTTTCAAGGCACCTTCGATGTCGTGACGGTATAGGCAGGCATAAAAATCGCCAGCAAATCCCCGTGAATCGGTGTTGCCGAGGTTCATCATGCGTGCCATGAAGTTTTCCATGAAACCAACCTTCACCTCGGCATTGGGGAAGTCGAGGGTGTATTTGTTGCTCAAGAAGTCGTAGCCCTTGATGGTGAGGTAGCCCGCCTGATAGAGCAAGGGCAGAGCCGAGGTCATGCCCTCGGTGGGCACGTCGAACTGGGTGGAGGGAACCTGAAGTTGCTCCAGTTCCAGCAAGTTCGTGTCGAAACGTTTCATCGTCTCGAAAAGGAAGGTGGGTGTTCCGCTGCCGAACCAATAGTTGTCCACGTCACGGTTCATAAAAGCGTACATCAAGCTGAAGGGGTTGTATATGTCGGGCGAACTCTTCCCGAAATGATAGCCGTCGTATTGCAGTTTCAGTATGCCTATCATTTCCTCTTTTGCGCGATGGTATTCGTCGGCAAGCATTTGTATGTCTTGGTCGAAGATATTCAACAGCTCTTCAGTGGTGATGCCGCAGAGTGCCGAGTATTGTGGCATCATGGAGATATTGCGGAGGTTGTTCAGGGTGGAGAAGATGCTGAGTTGTGAGAACTTGGTGATGCCCGTGATGAACACGAACTGCTCGTCCTTGTCGCACACTTTCACCATCTGGTAGAACTCCTGCATGATGCGGCGCACCTGCTCCAACTCTTCGGGTTTGTGCAGATAATCCAACAAGGGTGCATCGTATTCGTCCAAAATGACCACGGTCTTCAGACCCATGTCTTCATGTAGGCCTTGGATGAGTTCCTTGAACCTTGTGCCGGGCGAGCCTTCTGATTTCTGCCTCTTGTATTTCCTTTCGTGATAGTTCAGTTGGCTGTGCAGTTCCTCAATGATTTGTCCGATTTCGTATTTGTTCTTGCACGCGCTCATGTCGAAATGCAACACGGGATATTGTTTCCAGTCCTTTTCCAACTCGGCGATGGCCAAACCCTCGAACAAGTCCTTCCGTCCCTCGAAGTAATACTTCAAGGTGCTGCAAAGCAGGCTCTTGCCGAACCTGCGCGGGCGGCTGAGGAAGACGAATTTCGATTCTTTTGTCAGTTTGTAGACAAGATCGGTCTTGTCCACATAGATGCGCCCGTCTTGTCTGACGCTTTCAAAATCGGCGATGCCGGCGGTGTAGAGTCTCATGGGTAGCATGGCGATTCAATTGTTTTCGCTTGCAAAATTACCATTTTTTGTGACTTTTTCATTATTAAAGCAACACATCTTTCATTCTACCTCCATTTTTTCCTCTCGCTCCTTCCTTGCCTTCAAATAACATGCCCTGCATAGCGGCTCGTAACTCTCTGTTTCTCCGAGCACAACCAGTTTGTCGCCAGCGATGGTGCGGTGTGAATATTGAGCTTGGCCACCGCAACGCACGCAGATGGCATGTACCTTGGTAACGTCCTCGGCAATGGCCATGAGTTTGGGCATGGGGCCGAAAGGATTGCCCATAAAGTCCATGTCCAAGCCCGCAATGATGACGCGCACACCTTGGTTGGCCAGTTGCTGGCACACGTTAGGCAACTCATCGTCAAGGAATTGCGCCTCATCTATGCCCACAACATCCACGTCGTTGGCATAGAACAGAATCTCGCTCGCGCTCTCCACGGGGATGGAGTGCAAGGCTGTCGCGTTGTGCGACACCACGTCCTCCTCGCTGTAGCGCGTATCAACGCCCGGCTTGAAGATTTCCACCTTCAGTTTAGCGATTTTGGCGCGTTTCAGCCGACGAATCAGTTCTTCGGTCTTGCCCGAAAACATGGAACCGCAAATGACCTCAATCCAGCCTTGCGACTTGTTGTGCGAATCTTTTTCGAGAAACATGTCAAGCGTTTTTAGATTATTTGTAATTTAGCCCCCTCATTGCGAGCAAAAATAAAGATAAATCCTATATGAACGACAAATTTGAGAACCAAAAAGAAAAATTGATTTCCATCAAGCACGAAATCAGTTTGTTATACCAACAAGTCAACTATCTTCTGAGGAACGAAAAACCTCTCGAACTGCTCGATTTGGATGTGTTGATGAATCGCACACACACCCTTTATGACCAACTTTGCGCCATCAATTTGGGCGAGGAACCCGACAATGACGACCTTCCTTTCGATGCCGATGCCCTTTCGGGGATTTTTGGCGGTATGATGCAGGAGGATGAAGCCACTCCAGAGGCTGCTCCCGCTGAGGAATCGCCGACAGAAGCGCAAGAGGAAATCACTACCGAAGAACTTTTCGGGATGCCGCAGGAGGAAACCCCAATTGAGGTGACAGAAGCCCCCGCTGAAGAAACTATTGGAGAAGTTGAGGAAACAGTTGCAGAAGTTCCAATGGAGCCTTTTGAAGAAACGATCGAGGAAACTACAGAGGAACCGGCTGAGGAAACGATTGAGGAAATTGCATTTGAACCTGTCGTGGAAACACCTACCATGGAAACGGTTGAGGAAGGTTCAACGGAAACTATCCAGGAAACGATTGAGGAAGTTACCGAGGAATACGCTGAGGAAACACCTATTGAAGATTTTACGCAAACGGTTGAAAACAAGGAAGTAACGCCAGACGAAAAGCCATCAGAACTGCCATTGGGCGACGAGTACGGCTTCTTCTTCCATTTCGAGAATGTTCCCGAACAAGAAGAGAAAGTTGAAGAACAGGTGGAAGTGGAAGAGCCTGTTGCTGAGATGGTTGAACCTGCTGAAGGCAAAGGTGAAGTGCGGTTTGAAACCGTGGAAAAAGACGGAAAGGTGATTCATTTCATGGAAGAGATTCCCGAGGAGGAGATTCCTGAGCGCGACCTTGTTCATGGGGACGACTTGATAAAGGACAATCCCTTGGAAATGCCGAAAATGGAAGTTGAAACCTTTGTGGATCAAGAACTTGAAAAGGAACGACAGACCTCTGAAACTATGATTGACTTCTTCAGTCAAGACGATACCGAGTTTGAGTTGTCGACACCAGAAACCTTGGGCGAGAAGATGATGCAAGAGGGTCATTCGCTGGCCGACAAGTTGCAGCAAAACCACGTCCGCGACCTGAAGTCAGTCATAGGAATCAACGACAAATTCCTGTTTGTCAACGAATTGTTTGGCGGAAGCATGGAAAAGTACAACAAGTCCATCGAGAACCTCAACGACCTGAAAACCCTGAACGGTGCCATGATTTACCTGAACGAGTTGAAGATTGAACTGCTGTGGAACAGCAGCAACGAGGCCTATCAGAAACTCAAGGACTTGGTTTCGCGCAAGTTTGAATCCTGACGGCCATGTCGAAACTCTACCTTGTGCCTACGCCAATCGGCAATTTGGAGGACATCACCCTGCGTGCCATCCGCGTCTTGAAGGAGGTGGATGGCATCCTCGCTGAGGACACACGCACTTCGGGCAATTTGCTTAAACATCTCGAAATCAGCAAGCCCATGACGGCTTTCCACATCCGCAACGAGCATCTTGTGGTGGAACGCATCGCCGACCGTATCGAGGCTGGCGAAACCTTAGCTTTGGTCACTGATGCTGGAACACCTGCCATCTCCGACCCGGGTTTTCTGCTTGTGCGCGAGTGCGTTAAGCGCAATATCGAGGTGGAATGTCTGCCCGGTCCTACAGCTTTCGTCCCAGCTTTGGTCAATTCGGGTTTGCCTGCCGAGAAATTCATTTTCGAGGGTTTTTTGCCCCATAAGAAAGGCCGCCAAACCAAGTTGAGAGAGGTGGCTGATTATCCTTACACGACCATCCTTTACGAGTCGCCATTCCGCCTGCTGAAGACCTTGGAACAATTGGCTGAGGTTTGCGGCACAGACCGAAAAGTTTGTGTATCAAGGGAATTGACGAAAATCCATGAGGAAAACGCCCGAGGCACTTTGGCCAAGGTGATGGAGCATTTCTCGAAAAAGGAAATAAAAGGAGAAATCGTCATTGTTCTTGAAGGTGCAACAACGATGACCAAAAAAAACACCTTGTCCGAAAATGACGATTTAGAGGATTAAAATCGCTTATTTGCCGAGCAGCTTTTGCCAAAAGTTCTGCTTTTCGGCACTACGGTCTTTTGCAAGTTGCCGTTGGTAAGTCTCAAGACGCACAGATAGGCTATGTTTCACGCCCTCAGAAGTATAGGTGGCACCGCTCACGGCATCCACTTCCTTGCTCAGGGCTTCGTCCACGGTCAGTCCGTCCCATGCCTCGAAAAGGCCGCCACTCTCCACACGTTGCGCGAACCGGGGCGTTTCCTGATGTTCCAGCAAAACCACATCCTTGACGCGACCATTGGCATCGAGGGCAATTAATAAAGGTGTGGGACCGTTGAAACCCTTCACCGCATCGGAAAACGGCGAGGAGTACAATACCGTGCCCAATACATGACCCGAAGCGTCTTTCACTTCGTAAAATGCAGTATCAATGGGCTGAACTTCAGCGGCTTCAGCGAAATAGGGTTTCACTTCGGAGAGCGGGATTTCGGGCAACTTGACAGGAATGGGGCCACAACTGGCAAAGGTCATCGCGCCAGCAATCAGCAAACCGCCAACAAGATTTCTAAGGGCTTTCATTGTCTTGACTTGAATTTTGCCGCAAAATTAGGAAAAACTTTCCACTTTTCGGCTTCCCACTTCCAACTTTTGACTACCTTTGTGCCATCTTAATTCGATAAACCCAATAACCTTCAGATTATGTTAGTCATCGGTATTGCTGGCGGCTCGGGTTCCGGAAAAACCACCGTCGTAAAGGAACTGGTTAGACAATTGCCAGACAATTCAGTATCAGTCATTTCGCAAGATGCGTATTACTTCGACAACGGCGACAAGTCGCCCGAGGAGAAGAAGCAAATCAACTTCGACCACCCCGATGCCATCGAGTGGGACCTGCTCATCGACCATCTCGACCGCCTCAAGAAGGGCGAAACCATCCCCATGCCGATTTACACTTATGTCACTTGCGCCCGATCGCAGGAAGTGATTTATGTGCATCCCACCGAGGTCATCATCGTGGAAGGCATCATGGTTTTGACCCAAGAAGAACTACGCAAACGCATGGATATCAAGGTGTTTGTCGATACCGACGGTGACGAGCGATTGATGCGCATCATCCGCCGCGACATCGCCGAGCGTGGGCGCACTTGGGAGGATGTGCTGCGCCACTACCAAACCTTTGTGAAACCCATGCACCAACAGTTCATCGAGCCAACCAAACGCACTGCCGACATCATCTTGCCACGCGGGTCAAGCCCCGTGGTGGTGGATATTTTGGCCTCGCGGATCCGGATGCATTTGGGGAAGTGACTGAAAACCAACAGAAAACAAGAAAGCCGAACGGAAACGCTCGGCTTTTTACTTGTTGCCCAACCAGGATTCGAACCTAGACTAACTGATCCAGAGTCAGTTGTGCTGCCATTACACCATTGGGCATCAAAATCGGCTGCAAAAATACGTTTTTTTTAAATGCTGCAAGAAAAAAAAGGGATTTTTTTCGGAAAAATTTCGCTTGACTCGTGCCATCTGATATAAGCGACTCAAAATCAATATTTATTGAACCTCGACCCCCAGTTGTACGACAGCATGAAAGTGAGATAGAACCATTTGTTTCGTTCCGCAGCCATGATGGCAACTCCCAAGGGAAAATACTCTGCTTTCACGTCAAGATTGATGGACTGCACCCGTGTTCGCGACTTGCCGACCTCGAAACTGAGTCCCAGCGAGGCGTGTGCGCCGGGAGAAAACTTGGTTTCGGAAAGGCCTGTGATGAACGGTGCCCTGCCGAGGATGTCGATGTCTGACTGGAAGGTCTGCTCGTCGATTCTCTCGATGTATCCGCCCGAAGAAGTGGGTTGGTAGGTGACCACATAGTAATAATACGGCTTGAGCAAAGCCAACGATGCGCCAAATTCGTAGGTCCAGCGCGTTTCGATGCCCCCCCAATAAGGCTTGCCGAAAATGCGTCGACTTTCGCCATAGCCGAAACGCAGCACATACGCATAGTTCTGTTTGCCGTAAACGAAGGGGCGCGTGTTGTATTGCGAGATGGTTATGGTCTTGATTTCCTTGGGCGAATGTAGCGAAACAGCTTCGGCAACCCAGTTCGTTGTCCGGTTGATGGTTTTGATTTTCCCGATATTGAATCCTAACCCGAAACCCTGTGAATGGATGGCCGCTTTGATGGTGTTCTGACGGGTGTAGACCAACCTTTCTTCAATGGGTTTGTCGTCATCACTTTGGATTTCAATGTTTTGTGCGGACAATAATAAATGGCACGCTCCCAAAAGCGTGAGCATGAGGATGCGCAGCAAGGGTCGTTTGAGGGCAATCATGGCCATGCCTCCCAACACCTGTATTAATAGCGCGTTTCCTTGATGTACTTTTGCGATTCGCCGTAGGCGGGGCAACTCTTGCTCGACCCGCAGGAGGTCAGGATGATGCCTGAAACAAAGGCGATTAGCAGAGTGATGGCAAGTTTTTTCTTCATAGCTATGTAATTTGACTTGCAAAGTAACGGATTTTTTCGCGAATTATTACCATCTTTGCAGAAATTTTGTGGATATGGAAGTAAAGAAACCCAATATTGATGAAAGCTGGTATCAAGTGCTGCGACCTCAATTCGAGGCACCCTATTTCGCCGACCTGAAATCCTTTTTGGTGAGCGAGAAGCGGCAATACGCCGTCTATCCCCCCGGGCCGCTGATTTTCAACGCCTTCAACCTCACGCCATTTGACAAGGTGAAGGTGGTGATTTTAGGTCAAGACCCATATCACGGCCCAGGACAGGCGCATGGCCTTTCGTTTTCTGTACCTGATGGTGTGCCATTCCCACCCAGTTTGCAGAATATTTTCAAGGAGTTGCATGACGACTTGGGGGTGCCAATGGCGCGGTCGGGCAATTTGGAGAAATGGGCAAAGGAAGGGGTGTTGCTCTTGAACGCTTCATTGACGGTAAGGGCTGGACAAGCGGCCTCGCATTCGCGCCACGGCTGGGAACAGTTTACCGATGCGGCCATCCGCGCCCTCTCGGAACAACGTGAGCATCTCGTCTTCATCCTTTGGGGCAACTACGCCATCGCCAAACAAGCCCTGATTGACCCCTTCAAGCACTTGATTCTGAAGTCGGTACACCCATCGCCGCTGTCGGCAAGCAGAGGATTCTTTGGCTGCCATCATTTCTCGCAAACGAACAATTATCTGATACAGAACGGAATAGAACCTATTGACTGGAGTTTATAAAAGAAACTACGGATTACGCGGATGAAACGGATTTTGACAAAGATTAAAGAACGCAAGCGTTCCATTTGTTCATATTCCTTCAGGCGTCAGCCAATCTGTAAAATAGGATGCCTGCATCTATAGAATTTTGGAAAGAATCTGTAAAATCCGTGAAATCCGTAGTTAATAAACTCAATCGTGAAATTTGAAAAACAAAAATGAAACAAATCGTCTTCGCCACCAACAACAAGAACAAACTGCGCGAAATGCGCGAAATCATGGCAGGCCTCTACGAGGTCTTGAGCCTTGAAGACATAGGCTGCCACGAGGAAATCATCGAGGATGCCGACACCATCGAAGGCAACGCCAAAATCAAGGCGGACTTTATTACGAGCCGCTACCACATCGATTGTTTCGCCGACGACACCGGTCTCGAAGTGGAAGCCTTGAACGGCGCGCCAGGCGTGTATTCGGCGCGTTATGCCGGCGAGCATTGCAGCTATCAGGACAATGTCGATAAAATGCTGGCCGCCATGAAAGGCCAAGCCAACCGCAAGGCGGCTTTCCGCACCTGCATTGCGCTGAACCTCAACGGGAAATCCTACTTTTTCGAAGGCCGTTGCGACGGACAAATCACCGAGCAGCAGCGCGGCACCGAAGGCTTCGGCTACGACCCCATCTTCCAGCCCGACGGCTACGACCAAACCTTTGCCGAATTGGGTCTCGAAGTGAAAAACGCCATCAGTCACCGAGGAAGGGCTACGCAGAAATTGATTGGGTTTTTGAGGGGAATATGATGGTCTCAGTTGCCATGTCGTGCCAAAGTGGGTTATTTGTAATTCTATTTTTGTGACCACTTATATGGAAATCATCAATAACATATCCAAAACCCTCAAAGATGACTTGATGGTGGAAATCAAGCCCGAAAGCAAGATTTCCATTGCGGCCTCTTGTTTTTCGATTTATGCTTTTCAGGAGTTGAAAGAGCAGTTGAAGGACATCAAGGAGCTTCGCTTCATCTTCACGTCGCCCACTTTTACCACGGACAAAGTGAGTAAGCAAAAGCGTGAGTTCTATATCCCTCGATTGTGTCGTGAGAGAAGTCTGTATGGATCCGAGTTTGAGATTAAATTGAGGAATGAGCTGACGCAGAAGGCTATTGCAAAGGAATGTGCGGAATGGATTAGGCAAAAGGCTTGCTTCAAGTCGAACAAGACCAACGAGAGCATGACAGGTTTTGCCAATGTTGACCAGACCAATTACATGCCGCTGAATGGTTTTACTACCGTGGATTTAGGCTGTGAGAAAGGCGATAGCGCCTATACGATGATTGTAAAGAACGATTTTCCTTCCTCGAAAGAGTTTTTGTCTTTGTTTGACCAAATCTGGAACGACAGTTCAAAACTTCAAGTAGTGACGGAAGATGTAATTGACAACATTTCAAACGCTTATAAGGAGAACGCACCTGAGTTTTTGTACTTTGTCACGCTTTACAACATTTTTCACGAGTTTTTGGATGACCTGTCGGAGGATGATTTGCCTAACGAAGCCACAGGGTTTAAGAACAGCCTCATTTGGAACAAATTGTATAACTTCCAGAAAGATGCGGCCTTGGCCATCATTAACAAACTTGAAAAATACAATGGTTGCATTTTGGCGGATAGTGTAGGTTTGGGTAAAACGTTCTCGGCGTTGGCGGTCATCAAGTATTACGAGAACCGCAACAAGTCGGTGCTGGTGCTTTGTCCCAAGAAACTGAGCGACAACTGGATGACCTACAGAAGCAATTATGTGAACAACCCCATCGCAGGTGACAGGTTGCGTTATGATGTACTTTATCACACGGATTTGTCACGGACTTCAGGCGTGTCGAACGGGATGGAGTTGAACCATATCAATTGGGGCAATTATGACTTGGTAGTCATTGATGAAAGCCATAATTTCAGGAATGGCGGCAAGGTGACGACCTCAGATGATGATGAAGACCCTAAGGAAAACCGCTACCTGCGTTTGATGAACAAGGTGATTAAAGCGGGCGTTAAAACTAAAGTGCTCATGCTTTCGGCTACGCCAGTCAACAATCGTTTCAATGACTTGAAGAACCAGTTGCAGCTGGCCTACGAAGGCGATGCTTCCAATATTAACGCTTTGCTGAAAACGGAGAAGCCTATCGATGAGATTTTCCGTCAGGCACAAAGAGCGTACAACGAATGGGCAGAGTTGCCGATTGAAGCCCGAACCACAGAGCGGTTGCTGAAGTCGTTGAGTTTTGATTTCTTTGAAGTGCTCGATTCGGTGACCATCGCCCGAAGCCGTAAACATATTGAACAGTTTTATGATACGGCTGACATTGGTAAGTTTCCTACACGGCTGAAACCCATTTCCAAAACGCCTCCTTTAACGGATATTGACAAGGCTATTACGTTTAGGGACATCATCGAAATCGTCCAACAGCTCAATCTTTCCATTTATACCCCTTCGGCATTCATCCTGCCGAGCAAGAAAGACAAGTACGGCATTGACACTGAGGACGAGTTGGATGTCGAAACAGGAGCACACCGCCTTTCCATCGAAGACCGTGAGTTGGGTATTCGTCGCCTGATGGGTATCAATATGCTGAAACGTCTTGAGAGTTCGGTTAACTCGTTCCGCTTGACCATTAGCCGAATACAGCAGCTCATCGCCAATATGGTTGAAAAGATTGATTCACGGACGGAGGAGGAATATGTCGAGGAATTTGATTTCGACGACCTTGACATTGAGGATGAAGGCGACACCATCATTGGCAACAAGAAAAACAAAATCGACCTGCGGGATATTGACACCATTTCTTGGAGACGATACTTGGTCGCAGATAAAGAACGTTTCGATTTGTTGCTTCTGATGCTGAAAGATATCAGCCCTGAACATGACAGCAAATTGCAGCAACTTGTTTGTGATTTGAGGGAGAAGTTTGCCCATCCCATCAATGGCTCAAACAAGAAAGTGCTCATTTTCACAGCTTTCGCTGACACTGCTGATTATCTTTACAAGAATCTGGCCCCGTTGATTTTGGAGAGAACGGGATTGCATTCTGCGATGGTTTCGGGTACGATTGAGGCGAAAAGCACCGTCAAGCTGAAGCAAAAGATGGACTTCAACACGGTGTTGACCTTGTTCTCGCCTGTGTCGAAGGAAAAGGATGTTTTGTTCCCTGGTTTGAAGGATGAGATTGATGTGCTGATTGCCACAGATTGCATCTCGGAAGGCCAAAACCTGCAAGACTGTGATTACCTGATCAATTACGACATCCATTGGAATCCGGTCCGTATCATCCAGCGGTTTGGACGTATCGACCGTATCGGTAGCAAAAACGAGGTGATTCAACTGGTGAACTATTGGCCCGACATGGAGCTTGACGATTACATCGACCTGAAAGGCAGCGTGGAGTCGAGAATGAAGATTTCGGTGCTGACCAGCACGGGCGACGACAATCCTTTGTCGGTGGAGGAAAAAGGCGATTTGGAATATCGCCGCCAACAGCTCAAACGCTTGCAGGAGGAAGTGGTTGACCTCGAAGATATGAATACGGGTATCAGCATCATGGACTTGGGGCTGAATGAGTTCCGTCTCGACTTGTTGGATTACATGCACGAGGGCCACGACATCGAGCACACACCATACGGGATGCACGCTGTGGTGAAAGGTAGCAATGGCATGCCACCTGGGGTGATTTTTGTGCTGAAGAACCGTTCACAAGGCGTTAACATCGATCATAAGAACCAACTGCATCCGTTCTATTTGGTGTATGTGGACGATGGCGGTGGTGTAGTGGTGAACCATCTTTCACCCATGACATTGCTTGACGATTTCAGGCTGCTATGCAAAGGCAAAGCGAAGCACGATAAATCACTTTGTGCCGCTTTCAACAAGGAGACCAAGGACGGCAAGAATATGAAACATTACTCTGAATTGCTGGGTAAGGCCATCCAGTCCATCATCAACGTGAAGGAGAAGAGCGATTTGGATTGCTTCCTCGAAGGGGTTCAAACGGAACTCTTCACCAAGGAAATCAAAGGCTTGGATGACTTTGAACTGATTGACTTTTTAATCGTGAGATAATGTTTGCCCTGCCTGCCACAACGGAAATCAAGAAGTCGCTGCCGAAAAAGGCCATCTATGAGAAGTTCGGCCTGAAATCGGCGCAGCGTGATGCCTTTGATGCCGACATCAGCCGCATCGACATCGTGAATGTGGTCTCGCCCTCTACTGTACCTGGCTTGAAGGAAGGCGAACGGGTAAAGGAATTCTATGTGTTGCTCGTCACCTTGAAACGCCAGCACTATGACGAGAAAAACATCCTGCTTTTGACCAAGTTGATTAAACAAAACATGTTTTTCGCTTTGGTTTACAGCGACATGGTGCGTTTTGCTGTTGTCCACGAAAAGCTCTTTGCCATGGATTGGGAACTATTGGAAGATGCCGCATTGCCCATAATGGGACTTGACTTGGACAAGGTGTGGGAGAATTTGGTAACGACCATCGGCAAATTCGAGGTGATGGAAGGCGTGACCATGGAAGAACAGATTGCCATTGACGGCGAGAAGTTGAAGAAGATAAAGGCCATCGAAAGCCTCGAAAAGAAATTGAGGGTGGAGAAGCAGCCGAGGAAGAAGTATGAGTTGTTTAAGCAGATTCAAGAATTGAAAAACAAGAATTTTTGAGATAAACGCAATTTTTTATTGCATATATCAATTATTTTGTCTATTTTTGCGCTGTTTTTTATTAAAATCTTGTAAAAATGGTTGCATTAAAAAAAATCACAATTAAAGGTATAGCCAACATTGGCTCCGTCGTTTTGGATTTGCAACAGATTACTGCATTATTGGCCACGAATAATTATGGAAAAAGCAATGTTTTGAGTGCAATTGAATTTGGCATTGGGTTCATTCAGCAATTACCAGAAGTTCGGCAAAAAATGATGGGATTGGAATCTTGTATTTCAGTAAACAAGTTTATCGCCGGAAAGCCTTTCGAATTTGAAATAGAAGGTTCTTTTGACGAGAGCACCGAATTCCAATATGGATACAGCTTTATTTGGAAACGCTATCGCAAAACGGAAGATGGAATTGTAGATACAGGTGGCTCCATCATTAACGAGTTTCTAAAAATCAAATCAAAGATTGGCGAAAAACCGAAGTTTACAACCTTGGTAAACAGGAATGCCCCCAATGCGGCGAAATACATGCCAAGTCAAACCGGACGTTGTGACAAAGAGATAGCCATTGATGACAAAGAGTTGGTTCTGAATAAATTGTCAAATTACGACGATTTGTTTTATCATCGACACATTCAAGACATTAGAAACATCCGAATAGTTGATGCCGACTACCTTTCTGACCCCGTGGAGTATTTTGCTATAAAGATGGTAGTCAAAGACGAAAAACATAAGTATTTGTCGGGCGGACAAATTGCTGCGTATCTATATAACCTAAAACAGAAAGACCCCGATGCGTATGCAATACTGCTTTCAGCGATCACTGTGTTGATTCCAACGATCGAATCGATTGAACCCATTGTGATTTCCGCAAACAATTTAAAGGTTGATGACGATGCTCCTTATGAATTCCCAGATCAATATGAATTGGTTGTAAAGGAGAAATTCAACAACCAGCAAACCCGCTTCCAATATCTATCAACAGGAAGCATGAAGTTGCTTTACTTATTAACGACCATCATACGCGCATCGCGTGAGGGCGTTCAGCTATTGCTTGTCGAAGAATTAGAGAACTCCATCCATCCTAGCCTGTTAAGGACATTATTGGATGTGATTGCAATGTTTTTGGGCGACACCAAACTGTTGTTCACCAGTCATTCGCCTATTTTGGTAAGACATTTGTCTGCTCCTCAGCTTTATGTTGGTCTTCCGTCCAGCAAAGGAGAGGTTGATTTCCGTACCATCCGTCCATCGAAAGTGAACGCGGTGCTTCAGATTGCTGGTGCTGGAGAAATGGCCATTGGCGAGTACTTGTTTGAACTTCTGCAAGACACCGAGAGTGATCCTTCACTGATTGATGTTTACTTTACCCCAAAGAAAGCATGATGTGAGTATGAACCGGAGAGCCAAAAAATATAAGGAAAGAAATGTGACGGTTATCTTCGCCGAAGGGGATGCCGACGAACTCATGATGCTACGATTATTGGACTATTACAAGGCCAACGGTTGGTGCTGTAACGGTGATCTAAAAGTGGTTAATACCAATGGGTTTCCAACCGAAGTGAAGATGCATTCAAAACTTAAGCAGATTCAAAACCATTCGGTGGATGCAATCGTCAAATTCAGGACCGTGTGTTGTGAGTATGACTCTGACATATTCGAATTGCGACTCCAAAAGCGCCCTAACTGGCAACTGATAAAGGAACATTTGTACGAGAAATATGCGATGGAAGGGTTCTGTAGAATCGAGGCCCGAACAAGCATTGAGGATTGGATGCTGGACGACCTGGACGGCTTGTTGAAAGCGCTTGGTCTGCCGTTAAACACCAAACCCAAAGGCAAGTCGGGACAGGAAAAGGTAAGCGATTTGTTCATTAAGAAACATGTTGTTTACAACCGTTACAAAGGCAAAAACAACATTCAAAAATACATTGACAAACTGGATATCGCCAAAATTCGCGAAGCAAGGAAAAAGGAGTTGAAAGAATTTGAGAAACTTTTAGGAGTTGAAATAGAATAAACACACTATAAATATGGACAAACTCAACCTACAAACCCACAACATCGTGGACGAAAACATAAAGAAGATAGCCGAACTCTTTCCCAACTGCCTCACCGAACGCCTCGACGAGAACGGGAAGCCCGAAGCGGCGATTGACTTCGACCAGCTCCGGCAGGAACTCTCGAAGGACATCGTGGAAGGCCCCGAGGAACGCTACCAGTTCACCTGGCCCGACAAGCGCAACGCCATCCGCCTTGCCAACGCGCCTACCACCGACACGCTGCGCCCCTGCCGCGAGGAGAGCGTGGACTTCGACAACACCCAAAACCTCTACATTGAGGGCGACAACCTCGAAGTGCTGAAACTGCTGCGCGAGAACTACCTCGGCAAGGTGAAGATGATCTATATTGACCCGCCCTACAACACGGGCAACGACTTCGTGTATAACGACGACTTCGCCCAGACCGCGGGCGACTATGTCCACAACAGCGGGCAGGAGGACGAGGAGGGCAACCGCCTCGTAGCCAACACCGAAAGCAACGGCCGCTTCCACACCGACTGGCTCAATATGATTTATCCACGACTGAAAGTAGCCAAGGACTTGTTGAGTGAGGATGGGGTGATTTTTATTTCGATTGATGATAATGAACAGAGAAACATGAAAATTCTTTGTGATGAAGTTTTTGGCGAAAGAAATTTCCTTACTTGTGTGACTCGTGGAACAGGAACTCCAACAGGAGGTGGATTTGATGGTTTAGTAAATGAACTTGATTATATTTTGATTTATGCACGAAATATACTCTGTGCAACAATTAATGGGCTTGAAATGTCAGATACAGATGCCCAAATTTATGATCAAGAAGATGAATATGGGAGATATTTGATTAGACCTTTAAGAAGGACAGGGGGTGAAGATAGAAAGGAAGACCGACCAACAATGTACTATCCAATAATTGCTCCAGATGGTTCGTCTGTATATCCCAAAGGCCCAACTGGATATGATAGCAGGTGGATTTGTGGGGAATCTAAGTACAAAGAGCTTGTTGCTAATCATTTGATATATTGGAAAGAAACCATTCAGGACGGAGTGAAGAAATGGAATGTCTATCAAAAGTTCTATTTGGAGGGGCGATTGAAAGCTCCAGGAAATTTATGGACAGATGTTGAGGGGAATAAAAAAGCAACAAGAGATGTAAGAGCCTTGTTCGATTCCATAAAGGTTTTTGATTTTCCTAAACCAATTGGAGTTATACAAAAATGTATTTGCATTGGTTCTGATAAAGATTCAATCATATTGGACTTCTTTTCAGGGTCAGCCACCACTGCACATGCTGTTATACTACAAAATATCGTCGATAGTGGTAGTAGAAAATTCATTATGGTGCAATTGCCTGAAGAAACAACAGAAGATACAGAGGCGTACCGTGCTGGTTACAAGAACATTTGTGAAATCGGCAAGGAGCGCATCCGTCGCGCAGGGAAGAAAATCGTTGAAGAGCAGAAAACCAAGCAAACCGACTTGTTCAGCGATGAGAAAAAACCATTGGACATCGGCTTCCGCGTTCTGAAGCTCGACAGCTCCAACATGCAGGATGTGTATTACTCGCCCGAGCAGTTCAACGAGAACCTGCTCTTCGAGGACAACATCAAGCACGACCGCACCGATGAGGATCTGCTCTTCCAGGCCATGATAGAGCTGGGCATCGAGCTATCGGCCAAGATAGAGAAACGCGAAATCGCGGGCAAGACCGTCTGGAGCGTCGCCGAGGGCTACCTCATGGCCTGCTTCGACAAGGACGTGAATGAGACCACCATCACCGAAATCGCCCGCCAAAAACCATACTACTTCGTCATGCGCGACAGCAGCCTCGCCACGGACAACGTAGCGGACAACTTCGAGCAGATTTGGGAGGAGTATAGTAAGGAGACGGTAAGGAAGATATTGTAAAAATGTTGGCAGAAAGGTTGTAATGATGCAACCTTTCTGCCAACATTTTTTGAAAAATCATGAAAAGCAACAAAGAAAATAAAGAGATGCGTTCAATTCAAGGAAAAAATTCTAATTTTGCCGCTTTAAGGTGGCAGGCTGCCACCTTGCAAGGTGTTTTTTGAATTTTTTAGATAGTTTGAAATATGGCAAAAGAAAAACTGACCGAATTGTTTGAACGCTGGGAGTCGCTTCAGCCTTTAAGCGAAACACAGCAAAGTAGCTTGAGTCGGCGTTTTACTGTTGAGTATAACTACAACAGCAATCATATTGAAGGCAATACGCTAACCTACGGACAGACGGAGCTTTTGTTGATGTTTGGCGCAGTAAGCGGTGAGGGTCATCTTCAGGATTTCACGGAGATGAAGGCCAGTCAGGTAGGGCTGGAAATGATGAGCCAAGCAGTAAAGGAGGGTAATATGCCAATGACCCAGCATTTCATCCGTACGCTCCATAAGACGCTTTTACGCGAGGACTACACCGTATATCGCAATCTGCCAGGCGGACAGCAGACCAGTTATGTGATACATGCTGGTCAGTATAAGACGCGTCCCAATAGCGTAATCACCCGATATGGAGACCGCTTCGAGTATGCCTCGCCAGAAGAGACTCCTGCACTGATGTCAGACCTTGTCAATTGGTATAACGATGCCGAGCAGTCCAGGAAATATTCGGTGGTGGAGCTGGCCGCATTGTTTCATTATCGCTATATCCGTATTCACCCGTTTGAGGATGGCAACGGAAGAATCGCCCGACTGATGGTTAACTACATTCTGGCGCGTCATGGATGGCCTATGATTGTGGTGAGGAGCAGAAAAAAACAGGACTATCTGGAGGCATTGCATAAGACAGATATAGTGGTAGGGTCGGTGCCTTCCGAGGGAGCTCATGCAAGCCTTACCAAGATAAAGCATTTCGTAAAATATTTCACAAAATTGGTGGAGGACGAACTAGCATATAATATCGCATTTGTTGAAAACAAAGACGAAACTGTGTGGTGGTACGATGGCGAGATGCTATCGTTTAAGACACCCAATGCGGCAAAGATTCTTGGAATACTAAACAACGACCCCTACGCCACCTACCCAAGTATCGCTGAAAAAATTGGTATCAATGTGTCGGCCATACGGAAATTGATGGATGGCATGGTGGAGAAAGGCTATATCCAACGTCGCGATACAGACAAATCGTGGCTTGTATTGGCCACGTCAGTTATAAAGTAGTTGTTATGAAATTCAAATTCAAAATACAGCAATACCAGACCGATGCGGTGGAAAGCACGGTAAACGTGTTCGCGGAGCAACCCTCGAAGACCAACGCGCAGTATCGCCGCGACTTAGGCAAGCAGAAACAGCAGTTGAAAGCCGAGTTTGAAGAGGAGTATGTGGGCTACCGCAATGCCGATGTGGAACTCAACACCACTCAGCTGTTGGAGAACATCCACCATCAGCAGGTGCAGAACGACATCCCGCTGAGCAAGTCCTTGGCGGCCACCAACGGCCTCGGTGCCTGCTCGTTGGATGTGGAGATGGAGACGGGCACGGGCAAGACCTACGTCTATATCAAGACCATGTTCGAGATGCACAAACGCTTCGGCTGGTCGAAGTTCATCGTGGTGGTGCCCAGCATCGCCATCCGAGAGGGCGTCTATAAGAGCTTCACCATGCTGGAGGAGCATTTCATGGAACTCTACGGCAAGAAAGCCCGCTATTTCATTTACAACAGCGCCAACCTCACCCAAATCGACTCGTTCAGCAGCGATGCCAGCATCAATGTGATGATTATCAACGTGCAGGCGTTCAACACCTCGTTCAAGGAGGGTGCGGCCAACAAGGAGGCACGTATCATCTACTCCAAACGCGACGATTTCCAAAGTCGCCGTCCCATCGATGTGATTGCCGCCAACCGTCCTATCATCATCATGGACGAGCCGCAGAAGATGGAGGGCGAAGCCACGCAAAGGGCCTTGCGTAACTTTAAGCCGCTGTTTGTGCTCAACTATTCCGCCACCCACAAGACCTCGCACAATTGCATTTATGCCCTCGATGCCTACGATGCCTACAAGCAACGATTGGTGAAGAAAATCCAGGTGAAGGGAATCACTGTGCAGAACCTGTTGGGTACGCAGAGTTACATCTATTTCGACAGCATCATCCTTTCGAAGAACCATGCCCCCGTGGTCAAGTTGGAAATCGAGGTGAAAGGTGCTGCTGCCACCCGACGACAACTCTGCAAGTTCGAGCAAGGCGATTCGCTGTTTGCCATTTCGCAACTTCCTGCCTACAAAGACTTTGTGATTACCGAAATCAATCCCTTGACGAATACTGTCTATTTCCAAAACGGCAAACAACTGCGTCAGGGCGAGGTGATGGGCGATGTCAGCGAAAAAGCCATTCAACAGATTCAGATTCGGGAAACCGTCAAATCCCACTTTGAAAAAGAACGGGCATTGTTCAATCAAGGCATCAAGACCCTTTCGCTGTTCTTCATCGACGAGGTGGCCAACTACAAGAGCTATGATGCGGACGGAAACGAGGTGCAAGGTCCGCTGTGGAAAATGTTTGAGGACGAATACAATCGCTATCTGAACGAGAACTTGACTCTGTTTGAGGACGATTATCAGAGATACCTGCGCCGTTTTACCGCCGCGCAAGTACACAACGGCTATTTTTCCATCGACAAGAAAGGCCATTCGATTGATAGTGAAGTGAAACGAGGCAAGGACACATCGGACGACATTTCTGCATACGACTTGATTTTGAAGAACAAAGAACGCCTGTTGAGTTTCGACGAACCGACACGCTTCATTTTCTCCCACTCTGCCTTGCGTGAAGGTTGGGACAATCCCAACGTGTTCCAAATCTGCACCTTGCGTCACGCCAACTCCAGCACTGCCAAACGTCAGGAAGTCGGTCGTGGTTTGCGAATCTGCGTTGATAACGACGGCAACCGCATGGACAAGGAACGCTTGGGCGATGCCGTACACGACACCAACAAACTGACCGTCATCGCCAACGAGAATTACAGCTCTTTCGTTGATGCCTTGCAGAAAGAGACCAAGGACACTCTTCGTGAACGCCCGACACAAGCGACGGTCGATTATTTCAAAGGGGTTACTGTTAAAGTGGGCGAAGAAAAGCACACCATTTCTGAGCAAGAGGCTGCCAGCATCGTCACCTATCTGTATGAAAACGACTATATCGATGAGAAGGGCAATATCCTGCAAGACTATCATACCGACATGGATAAGGGTACTTTGGCCCCGATAAGCAAGAAGTTGCAACCCATCGAAGAGCAAGTGCATAAACTGATACAGGGTATCTTTGATCCCGCCGCTTTGGAAGACATGGTGGAAGATGCCAATGGAAAGGCAGAAGTGGTGAACGAGCGTTTGAACGACAATGCCGAAAAGAAGGAATTCAAGGCCTTGTGGAACGAAATCAACCACCGCTATGTCTATACGGTGCATTACGACAGCGAAGAACTGATTCAGAAAGCCATAGTTGCCATCGACAGCGAGTTGAATGTCACGCAGTTGAAGTATGTGGTGACCACAGGTACACAAGGCGATGATGAATTGGACTTCACCGGTGAGCAAAGCACGCGGACAAAGGAGATGCGTGATGTGTCAACCAGCAATGTGCCTTACGATTTGGTGGGCGACATCGCCAAAGCAGCCACGTTGACCCGCCGCACGGTAACCCGCATTTTGAAAGGGATTCAGCGGTCGAAGCTATACATGTTCAAGAACAACCCTGAAGAGTTTATCCGCAAGGTAAGCCATATCATCCGCGAGCAGAAAGCCACGATGATTGTGGAGCACATCAGTTACAATCGCACGGAAAACCAATATGATTCCGACATCTTCACCAAAGAAAAGAGCCGCCAAACTGTTGACAAGGCTTATCCTGCACAAAAACATATTCTTGACTACGTGTTTCCTGATAGTCAAGGTGAGCGAGAGTTTGCTGAAGATTTGGACAAAGCGGAAGAAGTGTGCGTCTATGCCAAACTGCCGAGGTCTTTCCACATCCCAACACCCGTAGGTAACTACGCTCCCGATTGGGCCATCGCCTTCAACGACAACATGGGCATAAAACACGTGTTCTTCATTGCCGAAACCAAAGGCTCGATGGATTCCATGCAACTGAAAAGCGTGGAAAAAGCTAAAATAGATTGCGCGAAGAAGCTATTTAACAATGTCTCAACCAGTCGGGTGAGATATGGTTGCGTGGATTCGTATGGCAGTTTGTTGGAGGTGATGAAGGGTATGAGTTGATTGTTGGTACACCATACTTAATGTTATAAAACAGTAGAGAGGGTAGAGTCCTGAAAGGACGACCCTAACACACCCCGATATGCAATGTCGGGTTTTATATCCTCTCCCTCAGCATCTCCATCGCCTTCTGCAACCCATCGGCATTGCGCCCGCCGGCCACGCAGAGCGTCTTCTGGCCGCCGCCGCCGCCTTGGATTTCCTTGGCCACTTCGCGGATGAGCTTGGTGGCGTCGAGGTCTTTCTCGTTGGCGAAGGCTTCGGGCAAGAGGAGGCAGAGCGCGGGCTTGCCTTCCGTGATGGAGCCGAGGATGGCAATCGCGTTCTCGTTCATTTGTTTGAGCATCGTGGCGATGTTGCGCAGCTGGTCGCCAGGGCAGCACAAAGTGTCGGTGATGAGCTTGCAGTCGCCGTGCTCGATGGCGTTGGCAAGCAGCTTCTCTGCCATCGTGCGGGCTTGCTCTTGCATTAAATGTTCCACTTCCTTCTTCAGGGCTGAATTCTGTTCGCTGAGCGAAGTCACTCCTTTCACCAAGTCGGGACTCTTGACGATTTCCTTGAGCTTGCCAATGAGGTCGAGTTGCTCGTCAAGGTATTGCTCCACAGCCTCGCCCGTGATGGCCTCGATACGGCGGATGCCCGCTGCAATCGCGCCTTCCGAAACGATTTTGAACATCCCGATGTTGCCCGTGGCGGAGGTATGGCAGCCGCCGCAAAGCTCCATCGAGTAGTCCTTGTCGAACACCACCACGCGCACCGTGTCGCCGTATTTCTCGCCAAACAAAGCCGTCGCGCCCATGGCCTTGGCCTCCTCAATCGGGAGTTCGGCGTAGGTCACATTGGGGATGTTCTCGCGGATTTTCTGGTTCACGATCTTTTCCACTTGTCGGATTTCCTCGTCGGTCATCTTGGCGAAGTGGCTGAAGTCGAAGCGCAGGCGTTGGTCATCGACCAAAGAGCCTTTTTGCTCGACATGGTTGCCCAATACCTGCCTCAATGCGGCGTGCATCAAATGCGTTGCGCTGTGGTTGTTGGCGATGCGCTGACGGCGTGTCGCGTCGATGGCAGCGGTAAAAGTCGCCTCGGGGTTTTGTGGCAGTTGCTCGGTGATGTGGATGACGAGGTTGTTCTCCTTCACCGTATTAATAATAGGGATGGTCTCGTTTTCGGAAGTCAGGGTGCCGGTGTCGCCCACTTCGCCGCCCATTTCGGCGTAGAACGGGGTCTTGTCCAACACGATTTCAAAATGTTTCTGCTTCTTGGCGACCACTTCGCGGAAGCGCAAGATGTGGCTCTCGCAGGTGAGTTCGGTGTAGCCGACAAACTCGGTGGGTTGTTCGCTTTCTTTCACCACCACCCAGTCGCCGTTGGCTTTTTCGGCGGCCTTGCGCGAGCGGTTTTTCTGCTCTTCGAGGTTGGCCTTGAAGCCGTCCATATCCACGTTGATGCCCTTCTCGGCGGCCATGAGTTGGGTAAGGTCGATGGGGAAGCCGAAGGTGTCGAACAGCTCGAAGGCGAAGTTGCCTTCAATGTCCTGATTCTTATGTTGTTCCACATAGCCCTCGAAACGTTTGATGCCTTGCGCCAAGGTGCGCAGGAACGCGGCTTCCTCCTCGCGGATGACCTTGCCGACCAACTCTTGTTGCGCCTTGATTTCGGGGAAGTTATGCTCCATTTGTTGCACCAAAACAGGCAACAATTTGCACACAAACGGCTCCTCGAAGCCAAGGAAGGTGAAGCCATAGCGCACGGCGCGACGCAACACGCGGCGGATGACATAACCTGCCCCGTTGTTCGACGGCAGTTGTCCGTCGGCGATGGCGAAACTCACGGCGCGGCAGTGGTCGGCGATGACGCGCATGGCCACGTCAGTCTTTTCAGCCTTGCCGTAGGCGATGCCCGACATTTTCGCAATCTCCTGAATCAGCGGCTGGAATACGTCGGTGTCGTAGTTGGAGGTCTTGCCTTGCAGCACGCGCACGAGGCGCTCGAAGCCCATGCCCGTATCGACGTGCTTGGCGGGCAGCTCCACCAAGTGGCCGTCGGCCATGCGGTTGTATTGCATGAACACAAGGTTCCAGATTTCAATCACTTGCGGGTCGTCTTTGTTCACCAAGTCGCGGCCTGCGATTTGCTTGCGGGCAGCGTCGTCGCGCAGGTCGATGTGGATTTCGGAGCAAGGACCGCATGGGCCGGTTTCGCCCATTTCCCAGAAGTTGTCCTTCTTGTTGCCGTAGATGATACGGTCTTCGCTGACGTGCTCTTTCCAATAGCCAAATGCTTCCATATCAGCGGGTTGGCCGTCTTTTTCGTCACCGCCAAAAACGGTCACATAAAGCCTGTCCTTGTCGATTTTCACCACTTCGGTGAGGTATTCCCAAGCGTAGGCGATGGCTTCTTTCTTGAAGTAGTCGCCGAAGCTCCAGTTGCCGAGCATCTCGAACATGGTGTGGTGGTAGGTGTCGTGGCCAACTTCCTCCAAATCATTGTGTTTGCCCGAAACGCGGAGGCATTTCTGCGTGTCGGCGGCGCGGTTCCACTTTTGGGGTTGGTTGCCGAGGAAGATGTCCTTGAACTGGTTCATGCCGGCGTTGGTGAACATCAAGGTCGGGTCGTTTTTCACGACGATGGGTGCCGAGGGCACTATTTCATGGCCTTTGGAGCGGAAAAAGTCCAAAAAGCTGTTTCTGATTTCGTAGGCGTTCATATTCAATATATTAGATGATTCTGCTTTAAAAAATGCTTCAAAAAATCGTGCAAAGTTACGCAAAAAGCTGTAATTTTGCGCAATGGAAATTTGACTCGAGCGTTATTTAACGCAAAATCAAGTCGATTAATGGCAAAACAGAAGCATTACATATTCAATCAGTTGACCCAAAGTTTTGAGGTGTTGGAAACTTCAAGATCAAGGCGTTTCTTTCGTGCGCTATTGATTTTCCTTGCCGTTTTGGGCATCGCCTTCGTGTTCGCCATTCTGCTGTTCACCTTCTTCAGGTCGCCGAAGGAAATGATGCAGGCACGAGAATTGGAATACATGAAGTTGCAGTACGAAATCTTGAACGACCGCTTAGACAACATCGAAATCCTGATGACCGACATGGAGCAGCGCGACAACAACCTCTATCGCGTGTTGCTCGAGGCCGACCCCATACCAACTTCGATGCGCAGGTCGGGGTTCTCTGATGCCGGGCGTTATGAAGCCCTATATGGCTATCGCAACTCTGCCCAAGTAGTGAAAGCCGCCCGCAAATTGGATGTCATTGCCAGTCAGTTGTACAACCAATCGGTTTCTTACGACGAACTGTTCGTAATGGCGCATAACAAGTCGGACATGCTGGCCCACATTCCAGCCATCATTCCGCTGAAAATGACCGAGTTGAAATATGTGTCGTCCAACTTCGGCCACCGTCCCGACCCGATTTACAAGGTGACGAAATTCCACAACGGCATGGACTTCACTGCTCCTCTGGGCACCGAGGTTTACGCTTCCGGCGACGGTGTGGTGAGTGATGTGGAGCGCAACGAATGGGGCTACGGCAACATGGTTACCATCGACCACGGCTTTGGCTACAAGACGCGCTATGCCCACCTTCAAAAATACGCCGTCCGCAAGGGCCAGAAAGTGAAACGGGGCCAATTGGTGGGGTTTGTCGGCAAAACGGGCAAAACGACGGGAGTACACCTGCACTACGAGGTGCTGAAAAACGGCCAGCCCGTCAACCCAATCAACTTCCTCTTCAACGACCTCACGCCCGACGAGTACAACCGCATCCTCGAACTTTCCACCTTGCCCACACAAACCATGGACTGAACACGCATTAATATTAATAGGTATGCCCGAAAACAAGACCACAGGAAAATACTACTACTCTATAGGCGAGGTGGCGGCCATGTTTGGCGTAAGCACTTCGATGATTCGCTATTGGGAGAAGGAGTTCGACGTGCTGCGCCCGCGCAAAAGCAAGAAGGGCAACCGCCTCTTCACCGAGCGCGACGTGCGCTATGTGCATGTCATCTACCAGTTGCTCAAGGTGAAAGGCTACACTCTCGCCGGCGCCAAGCAAGCCCTCAAGGAACGCTTCAGCGACTACGAAGAGCGCATCATCCTCCTCGAAACCCTCGACAAAACCCGCAGTTTCCTCATGGATTTGGACAAAGCCTTGGCGGAGAAACAAGGAAACGAAAAAAAATGAAAAAAATGCACTTTTTTTTGCGCCATGAACGAAATTAATCTTATCTTTGCAGCGTAAAAGTGCATGAAATCCGACCTTGGGTTGGGTAAAATGCAGAAAACCAACAAGAAAAGAAAAACACACATCAATTCACTTAATTATTAATAATTAAAACAACAACAAAATGAAACAAAACAAACAAATGTATGAGGCTCCCAAAGTGGAACTCATTGAAATGGAGACGCAAGGCGTCTTGTGTTCCTCGGCAACCGATTTTACGGGATCCGTAATGAACTTCGGTACAAATGAAGGCGCATGGGTGTTGTAATGCCATAATGTTTAACTTTAAAAAATCAGAGAAAAATGAAAAAAGTAGTTAGAATGTTGGGGCTCTGTGCCCTTGTAGCTCTTGCCTTCACCTCGTGCAAGAAAAACGAAACCAATGGTAATGTGACCTTCAAGGCCACCATTAGCCAACCTAAATCCGACTCTAGAACCCATATTGAAGCCATAGATTTTACGGGAGGAAAGGCTTTGTATTGGGACGCTAATAACCAAATCAATATGTTCAACAGGACGAGTGGTGAAAACCAAACCTTCAAGGCTAGTGTATCGGCCGACCGTCAGGTTGCAACTTTCGAAGGTTCGGGTAATTTCTTGGCAGCACTTGATACTGATAGTGCTTACATCGCATTCTATCCGAATGCACAAAAGGATTCGGAATCGGATGTCGTGAACATGACAATTCCCAAAAATCAGAGTTTTGTATGGGATACATTTGACAATGACCTTTACCCGATGTTTGGTTTCAACGATGCATCAGGCAACATCGTGTTCCACAGCCATGCTGGTGTGTTGTATCTCCGCTTCAAATTAGATCAAAATGTTTATGGTCTGGACGGAGAGGTTGCATTGAGCAAGATTATCGTTGAGGGTGCTGAGGGCGAAGTGTTGTCAGGTACTATGGCGTATGACCTTGATGGAGGTTACACGATGACAGGTTCTACTGAGCCAAATGTGGTTGAACTAGATTGCACAGGTTGCAGTGTGGTGGCCAATCGTTTGACTGAGTTCTACATCGTCCTTCCTGAGGGAGCCTTGCAAAATCGATTCGATGTCACAATTATGAGCGCTAATAACACTCAACTCACTTTCACGGGCGAAGCAGGCATACCGATTGCAGCAGAGACTATCAAAATTATGCCTCAAGTTACTATCCTTGGTGATTTTTGATCATAAAGCAACTCGAGGGGAATTTTCCCCACAAAACAAAAAAGCCACTCGCGAGGGTGGCTTTTTTGTTTTTGTCTATCTCATAGACAAAGCGGTGTTCGCCCGTAATCCCACTTGCCAAAAAACGCCCAGCACTTGTTATACAATTAGAAAATTGCTAATTTTGCAGGCGAAAACAATTGAATCACCATGCTACCCATGAGACTCTATACCGCCGGCATCGCCGATTTTGAACGCATCCGTCAGGATGGACGCATTTACATCGACAAGACAGACCTAATCTATAAACTGACGAAAGAATCGCAATTCCGACCGCGAAGGTTCGGCAAGAGCCTGCTTTGCAGCACCTTGAAATACTATTTCCAAGGTCGCAAGGACTTGTTTGAGGGTCTGGCCATCGCCGAGTTGGAAAAGGACTGGAAGCAGTATCCCGTGTTGCATTTCGACATCAGTCTATGCAAGAATCAGATGGATACACAGGGCATCATCACCGAACTGCATAGACAATTGGATTCCTTTGAGGAACTATACGGTTCAGGGAAAAATGAAGACTCGCCCGGCAAACGCTTTACAGGCCTTATTCGCCGTGCCCACAAAAAAACCGGTTTGAAAACCGTCGTCATTCTCGACGAGTATGACGCCCCTTTGCTCGATTATTTCCACAAGCCGGAACAACTGACCGAGGTGCGACGCATCATGCAGGAGTTCTATCAAGTGGTAAAAGCCTGCGATGCCGACGAGCAGTTCGTCTTCATCACGGGCATCACCAAGTTCAGCCAACTGAGCATCTTCTCCACCCTGAACAACTTGACCAATATCTCAATGGACACGGAATACACCGCACTTTGTGGCATCACCAAGGACGAGATGCTCACCGTCTTCGACCCTGACATCCAAACGCTTGCCGACCGTTACCATTGCTCCAAGGAGGAAATGATTGACATGCTCAAGCAACAATATGACGGGTATCATTTCGGGAAAGACTCCCAGGACATTTTCAATCCATACAGTTTGGTGAATGCCTTCAAAATAAAAGACCTCGATTATTACTGGTTCGGTAGCGGCACGCCCACCTTCCTCTTCGAGTCTATGAAACGCTTCAACACCAACTTGCTTGAATTGGAACAACTTCAGGTGCCGTCCTCTCAGTTCGATGTGCCCACCGAGGCAATGACTTCGGCCTTGCCCTTGCTTTATCCTTGCTTTATCAGGCGGGCTACCTCACCATCAAGGGTTATGACTTCAACACCACTCGCTACACCCTCGACTTCCCCAATGCAGAGGTGAAGGTCGGATTCATGGAGAACTTTTTGAGTAGCATGATGGGGCTCAATCTACCTGTGCGCGGTTTTGCTGGCGATTTCTACGCCCATCTTTTGCATCACAATTTGGAAGAAGCCTTGAAATGCCTGCAAGCCTATTTCGCCTCGATTCCCTACCTCGATTTCGGGGCAAAGGAATTGGACGACATCACCAAATACGAGGCCTATTACGAGGTGCTGACATACGTGGTCTTCTCCATTTTCAATTACCGGACTTCCACCCAAGTGAAGGTGGCGCGTGGACGCACGGATGTGGTGGTCTTCATGCGCGACGCGGTCTATGTGATGGAACTGAAGATGCG
>CACZDU010000007.1:0-88896 GCA_902780055.1 uncultured Bacteroidia bacterium
ACACTTCTGCGCATGGATGAGGAGCAGCAGGAACTGTATGACATAGTCACTTACCGCCACAAAATCTAAAAATCGGGTGTCCCATTGCGGAAAACAGGAGATTAGAACGAATATCGGTAAACTTCAATAAGAAACGCAAGACCATAAGAAGTGTGAAGCGACACTTAGAATGCGTTTGGTAGATTCAGCATGAAACCTCATTTCTCTTTCCTAAACGAATAAAACTTGTTCGTCAAGTAGCTGAATGTCACGCAGAGGATGGAGATGATGACGTATGAAATGGTCGGCCACCATTGGAATATCTCGACGAAAAGTTTCAGGCCAAAATAGTTGATGAGGATGTTGCCGACAGTAACGAGGAAATACCTGACAATCTGCGTTCTACCGCGTAATGTGGAACCCGAAAAACTGATGTGGCGCGCCATCCAGAAACCCGTCAGGAAAGTAATGGGGAACTTGAACACGAAGGCCGCGATGTGGGGCGTGAATGCGATGAAACTGAGGTCAAAGACTTGGCCTTTGAAAACGAAATGATAGAAAACATAGTACAGCACCCACTCCAATACAAGATTCATTCCGCCGCAAGCCGCGTAACGGAACAGCTCAAGGCTCATCATCTTGCGAAAAGGCGGATAGAAAAAGTCGATGACCGTGGTCAGGGTGCGTTCTATCCAAAGTTCTATGTTTTTCAGGGCTGACATGGCGTTTTTTGAAGCGGCAAAAATAAGGAATTTTCGGGTTTGTGGCATCGGTCAAGCGAATAATGCGCCTAAAGTTACCACCTGCTGAATCACGCCGCTGTGGGCGTTGTGTTTCAGGTTTACCGTTGTCACCAAAGTCAGGTGTACGATTTGCTTGAACGACAATTGCTCTTGCAAAGTGGCGATTCTCGCTCGGAGTTTCATCTCGTCGTCGGCAGTCGGCTCGTATTCTTTCGAGAGGAACTTCATTTCGCACAGGTTGACTACGCGGTCGTCGCGCACGATGAGCATGTCGATTTGCGTCCCGCCGTGGTCGTTGTCGCCGCGCACAATCCAAGCCGATTCTTTCGAGGCCACGTTTTCAACTCCCAGCGCCCGCTTGATTTGGCCGACATGTTCGAAGCAGACTTGCTCGAAAGTAATGCCTCGCCAAGCGTTGAGCGATGGCATGTTTTGGTTGTGTTGCCAAAAGGCGCGGTCTGTAATGTTTTGGTTATCAATGAAATTAAGATAAAAGCGGCAGAATGGGTCAGTGAGTTTGTAGCGAATTTCCTTTTTGCTTTGGCCGAAAGGGTGATAACTTTCGATGAAGTCGCTGGCCGCGAGCGTTTCGAGCATTTTGCTGAACGTTCCACCCGGATTGACGCCGAGACTTTTGGCCAACTCAATGCGCGTGAAGCCAATGTGTTTTTTCGCGAGCAACCTAACCGCCGCCATATACGCCTCCGGATTGACAAAGAGCGAGCCAAACAGCCGTTGAAACTCCATGTCGAGTTTCGCGTTTCTTTCAAACAGCAATAAATCAACGTTTTGTGCAAGGCTTTTTCCTTTTTGGAAATAGTTGAGATAGTAAGGTATGCCGCCGAAAATCATGTATGCCTCCACTATGTCATAGTCCGACATGGCGATACCTTTTCGCTTGAAAAATGTCTTGCACTCGGCCAACGTGAACGGCGACAACTTGATTTGCCAAGTCAGGCGGTCGTAGAGGCCACCTTTGTTATTAATGAGGTTGTCGAGCATCCACGAAGTTGCGCTGCCACAAACAATGAGCATCACATGGTCGCGCCACGCACCCCAAGTGTTCCAGAAATGCTCGAAAGCCACCAAGAATTTGGAGCGAGGCGAATCCATCCAAGGCAACTCGTCGATAAAGATGACTTGCCGTCCGCCGTCATCGAGTTCGTCAAGCAGTCGTCCCAACATCCTGAAAGCCTCCATCCACGACTGCGGGCAACTGCTTTCGGCCATGCCGTGTTGCGTCAAACTGGAATAAAACGCCTCAAGTTGGTCTTGCATGTCAATCTTGCGTTCCTTGTCGAAAGGCGACAGCCCACTGTGATAAAAGGCCATTTTGTTTTGAAAGAGTTCTTTCACGAGATAGGTCTTGCCCACACGACGGCGGCCATAAATGGCGACAAACTCCGCTTTCCCACTGTTATAGAGATTGTTAAGTTCTTCTATTTCTTGCTTACGCCCAATGATTCTGTCCATTTTTTATCCTATATTTGGCCGCAAAGATATAAAAACTTTTCGATGCGGCTGAATATATAGATATTTATTTGGCCGCAATTGCATAAAAATACCTTGATTCGGCTGAATATAAACCAAAATCAAATCCAAATCACCTCAAAATCCTTGAGCAAATCTGTGGCTTTCTCCACATCGTCCGTGAAACCCAACACAAAGCCGCCGCCGCCTGAACCAGAGATTTTTACGCCGAAATTAAAGTCAAAATCGGTAGTGAACAAGTCCAAAGTGTTGCCAGTTATCATCGGTCGGAGGAACTGCAATTGGCCTTGGGCAAGTTGTTTCAACGATTTGAAAAACAATTCTTTATCGCCTGAAATCATCGCTTCAATGCAGGTTTTGACGCAGGGCAAATACTCCGCTTGGAAACGATTCAAGAAATCAGGATTTTCGCGTTGCGCCTTGAAATGCTCGACCAACGGCTTGGTGTTGCTCTTTATCTTCGTGTCAATCAGGCAGATGTGGATGTTTTTTTTCAAAAAGTCGTCGGAAAGGATTTGTACTCCTTTGGGTGTGATTTTGAATGGCTGACCAAGGTAGCATTGCAACGGGTCGATGCCGCTGCTGCTTCCGTGGAAATGACTTTCCATCAGGCCGAAAAGGGTCTTCAGTTGCAGGTAGTCATCCGTTTTTTGCATGGCGTAACGGTCGTAAACCGCCGCGACCAACGTTCCCGAACTGCCCAAACCATAGCCCGAAGGCACATTGGAAGCGAGGAACAAACCTTCGTTCAAGTCTTTATTAAAAGATTGAAAGTCAAAGAGATTCGATAATTCTTGGTTTTCAGAAAGATATTTGCAAAACTGCTTCAAACTATGGTTGGAGGGAAGCGATGAAGCGAGGTTCCGACTTTGCGGAAACTGCCATTGCGCCGAAAACCGCTTCAGTGGAATCATCAGCGCGGTGGGATCGAAAATCATCGAATATTCGCCGAAAAGGATGACTTTGCTATAGTAACGGTCTTTCATCACAGCAGTTTTTTCGGGCCATCGCCAACATGGTCGGCAATCCAACATCCTTGGTTACAATACTTTAGCAATTCGCTCTTGATAAAACTTTCCACTTTCTCCGCCTCGCTGTCAGGATAAAGCAGATGCACATTAGGGCCGGCATCCAAAGTGAAACAAAGCGGGATTTGGGTTTCATTTCGGAAAGTCCTGACTTCCTCGATGATGCGCAAAGTGTTGGATTTCATCAGGATAAATGATGGATTGGAGCACATCATCAAGGCGTGGAGTTGCAGGGCTTCGCTTTCAGTGATATTAATAAAGGTGTCCAAGTCGCCCGACTTCAAAGCCGCAAGCAGGTTTTTGATATTTTCGTTTGCCTGTGCATAACGCGCTGGGGCGTAAGGGTTTCCTTCCATCAAGGCGTGACCGGCGCGACTGGAAACGGATTTTTTCTCACTGCTGACAATCAGGATGCTGTCGCGGAAGGTCTTGAAAACAGGATGTATGTCGTTTTCCAACGGAACAGCATATTCATCGGAACTGCCTTCGTAAGCCTCCGTTTTGCCCCAAAGTGCCATTTTCGGAAACACTGAACGTGCCGCGCTTCCAGAAGCCAAGCGAGAGAAATAAGAGGCTTTTTGTGGAACAACAGAGAAAATTCCAGCACGTTGACGTTCAATTCTAGCGAGCCAATACTCTATGTCGAGCAAGCACATCACAAAAGCACTCATTGATGAAGCCGAAGAAGCGATGCCCGAAGAGTGCGGGAAAGTATTGCGGCTTTCGACCTTCAGATTCAACTGGTTGATGAACGGAAAAAACACTTGATAATCAAGCAGAAACTTCTCAATCTTTGCACCGAAAGCAGGATTTTCCTTGCCCTCAAAAAAGAATTGGAACCCAAAATGTTCGGCTTTCTCGTATTGCACAAAAGTTTCAGTACAACACTCCGACAAAGTGAAACTAATCGACGGATTTTGAGGGAGTTGATTGCCTCGTTTGCCCCAGTATTTCACCAAGGCGATATTCGATGGGCATTGCCAGCCCACTTTGCCTTGAAAGCCGCCCGGCACCTCGCCCTTGAAGGCTTCGTTTAACCATTTGTTTTCCATTTCCGATGTGTTTTGCGCTGCGAAAATAGGGAATTATTCCTTACCGCCGCCCATGCCACAAGGTTTTATGGCCATTTGGCACCCAACCGTCATTGTTCGCGGACGAACATCAAATTCGTGTCATGCCCAAAAGTGACCTCGAATTGGAAATAATCGCGCTCGTCCTTCTTGATGCTGACGGAGTAGGTTTGTCCCACCTTCAGGTTTTCGATGATGATGTCCAAATGGCGTCCGCACAAGCAATCGGCCCACGAATCATCATAGAGCAGTTCGATGGAGATGTTTTGTTCCTGCGTTTGGATTTCAGGTCGGATGGTGTCAACGTCGCAATAAAATGGTGTGTTTGTGGTGCTGATTTTCAACTTCGTGTCGTCAACGGCAGTAACGTAAATCGTGTCATTCTGTTCATTGTCGCGATGGAGAACGATGTCGTTGCATCCCGAAACGAAGAAGCCGGAAACCTTGGGCTGCTGTGCCTCTTTCTTGTTGCATCCCTCCAAAGCGAGGAATCCGATGACGAAAAGCGCCGTCAGGGCGATGATGGTTTTGATTGATTTGTTCATGACATTTTGATTTTAATTGTAATATACAGTATTTCAGTTTTTTACGATTTTCCGTATGAAACGCTCCTTGTTTTCCGTGATGATGGAAACGAAGTAAACGCCTTGCTTCAAGTTGCTGATGTTGATTTCGTTTGTGCCCTGCACGGTATTCACCAATTGGCCAAGGACATTGTAAACCTTCACTTCGGCAACTCCCAAACTGCCTATCGTTACTGTTCCGTTTGTTGGATTAGGATAAACCAATATTGCTTCATCAAGTGGCATTGGCCATTCCGGCACTTGCCAAGTCGTGTAATCCACCGTGTCCGTAACATGAAGCACCCAATAGTTATTATGGGAGTGCAACAAATAAGCAGTATCGTTTGAGCAATTGTAATCACCGCAAGGCATTTCTATTTCACCATTTGAGCAGCCTGATTCTGCGAGCATTGTGTATTCTCTGTCATTGTGCTTGATAACATCTGCAAGATATTCATGGGCTTCCGTTTGTGTGCCTATGGCTCTTTCCCAAAGCAGGTTGCCGTTGCTGTCAGTGCGGAAAACCCACAATTTGTTTCCAATTTCAAGATTCCAAGCGGGCTTAAGGTTGTTTGCACTTTGCGAATCACCGTCTAATGACATGGTGGTTCCAAAAACGGTAAAACCTCCATCCTCATTCAGGAAGACTTTGACAATCTGTTCGTCTTTCGTGCCGCCATAGCACTTGCTCCATAGCACATTGCCATCCAAATCCGTACGCAGCAGCCAAATATCAGAAGTCAAAGGCATATGAGGTTGCCCATACCAATGTCCAGGATGATACCCTGCACCTTGAAGGTCGCCATCCGATGATGAAGAATGCCCTCCCAACAAATAACCGTCGGGTAGTTCTATTACATTCGAAGATAAATCATTCTTGTTTCCTCCATAGCATCGGTTCCATTCCACTTCGCCATCGGCACTCATCTTGACTAATATTCCATCAGCATATCCGCCAGAATGAACACAACTTTCTATGCTACCGCTTACAAATTGATTATACGAATCACAAACAAGATATATGCCGCCATCTTCAGCGATAAAAACATCACCCTCGCCTTCGCTTCCATCGGTTCCTATGGTTGTTTCCCACTCCAAATTACCGTTTTTGTCCAATTTTACGACCCAAATATCCGAACCGCCATAATACTGGCTAACATCGCCACAAGCCCATTCTCCATGCATTGCAGTGCAAACAACGCCTCCGTCATTGGTGGCAACCCCACTCAATGAATAAGGAAAAAAGTGGTCTTCACAGCCTAAAAGGCGTTCCCAAATGACATTCAGTTCGCCATCCCCTCGCATAATCGCCAATCCTGCATTTCCCGTTGATGGGAAACCTTTCTTTCCAAAATAGTAGAATTCATTATCATTGTCCTTCGCATTAAAAATGCCATGATACCGACAATCTTGGTTACAATCTTGGTTGATGATATTCAGATTTTCGTCAATCCTAATTGTCCATGTCCCTTTAATGCCTTGCGTACCGCATGAAACCATTCCACTCCCCAATTCAGACCATCCCTCTATAATGAAACCATTGTTTGTTGAGGCAAATCCTGCTGGTTCATCAAATCCCAGTCCTCCATAACATTGCTGCCAATCGATGCGAAGTTGGGCTTTCATTGTGCCTCCCGCTACCAACAGGAGCGCAAGCAGGGTCAAAATTCTTGTTGTTTTCATTGTTCTAATTGGTTTTATTGTCATCATAATATCATTCTTGTTGTTGCACCGCGTTATGGTAGTCCTCTTCGGTAAAAGTATATCGAAGGCAGCCGTCCCAACTGTTTTCGGCGGCAAGCACTTCGTAGTTTTCCATCAAGATGGGATTGAACCTGCTTCTGTCTTCTTTTGAAAACACGACTTGAACCGAATCGTTGAAAACAATCCACATCGAATCGCATTGGTTGTCGTCAAAGTATTGGGGATAATTAATCTGATAACGATAATCCCAAACCACCGAAACCTCTCCTTGTGGCGGAATTGTAATCGTCTGCGATGGGTGATAGGATGAATCTTGCGTGGTCGCAAAACTGCAATCTTTTGTCTTGATGGTCAGTTCCATTGGCAAGGTGTTTTTCATCACGACTTCCAAATGGCAAAGACGATCAACGGAGCACGACACCGAAATGAATGTCACCCCAACGAGCATTGCCGCCATAACCACCAGCCGTCTTTTGAAATTGGATTTTTTGTTGTTCATAATGCTTTAATTTTAGGTGTTAGTTATTCGTCTTGAAATTCATGCCGCAAAAGTATAGAAAATTTCGCCAGTTTTTCAAGTCCAACGGGCATTACAAACTTTTGCAGAGAAGAAATTTTACATTAAATTGATATACAACGAATTAAAAAAATTGCATTACAAACTTTTTCGGTCAAATCTAATCGAAAATCGAGACTTTCCTGCGACAGATTTTTAGTTGAGTACGATTTCCTTGTACCCGAAAACCACCTCCAAGCCCTTCCCTTTGAAATATTCTCTCACCTGATTTTCGTCCCATCCCGTAGCAGCCAAGATAAAATCGCCGCCCCAAGCCCCCAATGATTTCAAAACACCCTCGAAGTCGGGGAAACGCTTTTGAACGGGTTCCTGCCCGATGCAGCGGGCGATGATGCGCTCGTGGCATTGCATAAGCATGGCGAACTCATCCAAACTTTCACATTTCGTCACGGCACGACTGATTTCCGAAACGGCTTCAATATCTTTTTGTAAATCAGTGGGATTAGCCTTTTCCAAGAACGCCTTGATTTCCTTTGACGAGCTTTGCTTTTGTCCTTGATAGATGAAAAAGAGATGCTCGGCGAAAGGCGGATTAAAATCGACAATTTCAACCATTGGGGTCGGCTCATACTGCCGCTTTGCGTCATTGCGAGGAACGAAGCAATCCAGATCAGCCAACTGATAATAAATCGGTTGCTCTGCCGTGGCGCAAGCAATGTCATAGCCCGAGCCGCCGAAAGTCAGTTTCAGCAATTCGTATGGATTCACGTTGGCCCAACGTGCGAGGTTGGCTATCAAGGTGGAACTGCTGCCTAAACCCCAGTTCGGGTCGAAATCGAGGCGAGTGGTGAATTTTAGGTCGTTTCCTTCAAATGCTTTGGGATTCAGTTGCTTGACGGCCTGTAGGATTTGGCATAGCCGCATGGCTTTGTCCGGGTCATCGGTGGAGAAATTCACCAAATTTTCACGGTTCAAGGTCACTGAAAACCATCTCCCTTCAGGCCGCCATGCCTTCCATTGGATTTGTTCGTTATTGGTTTCAAGTTGCTCTAATTCAAGGCTTTGTCCTAATTTCAATGGCAAAGCCAAGGCCAAAGCACCTTTCAGGACGAGGTATTCGCCTGTCAGGAGGAATTTTCCGTGGGAATGATATTGCTTGTTCATGTAAGGCAAGATTAGATTGCAAAATTAGTTTTTTTGCCTGAAAATATGGCGTTTTGTGGAAATTGTGCTAATTTTGCGCCGAAAACAAGATTAAAATGAATGTAGCAATTCCAACATCGGCACAATTTGACACGTTCACCTTGAATATCCCCAAGGACGAGGTTTCATTCTTCAAGAAAATGGCAAAGAAAATGGGCTGGAGCATCGAAAAAAAGAAGAAAGAAAAACCGCGCATGTACGACCCTGAAACAGGAGAATACCTCAACGACGAGACGATGAAAGCCATTGAGGATGCTATGAACGGAAAGGATATTGCATGGTCGGGCACAGCAGAAGAATTTAAGGAATGGGCTAAGGCTTTGTAAGATGGCAAATTATAGACTTACTTCTACGGGCCAATTCAAGAAAGACCTGAAATTGGCCAAGAAAAGGGGGCTTTCTCTGGATGACCTTTTTGCCATCACCGACTTGTTGGAAGCAGGCAAACCACTACCAGAAAAATGCAGAAACCATCAAATTCATGGCCAATATGAAGGCTGTTGGGAATGTCACATCAACCCCGACTGGCTACTGATTTACATCAAAGACACAGAAATCCGAATCATTTCCCTCCAACGGACGGGAACCCATTCGGATTTGTTCGGAAAAAACAGGAATTAAGCGTTTTTATTTTCGTAGCCCTTCCAAAAACTGCTCCACCGCTGCATACGACACCGTCTTGTCCTTAAAATATTCCCGCGCCTTTTTCTTGTCCTCATCGTTGGCATTCAGTTGGTTAAGGATGTTGTTCAGGTGCATCTTCATGTGGCCTGCTTGGATGCCTTTGGTGGTTAGGGAGCGCACGGCGGAGAAATTGTTGGCCAAACCCATCGTGGCGGCAATCATCATCAGTTCCTTGGCGGTGGGATTGCCCAACAATTCAAGGGTTTTTTTTGCCAAAGGGTGCAAACTCGTCAGGCCGCCAATGGTGCCCAAAGCCATCGGCACCTCCAACTCGAAGTGGAAGATTCCGTTTTCAATCGTGACCGACGATAGGCTTTCGTAGTGTCCGTTGCGCGAGGCAAAGGTGTGTCCGGCGGCTTCCACGGCGCGGAAGTCGTTGCCCGTGGCGATGACCACTGCATCAATGCCGTTATAGATGCCTTTGTTGTGTGTGGTGGCGCGGTCGGTGTCGATGTGAGCAATGTCAACGGCCTTCTTGAATTTCTTGGCGTATTCTTCGCCCGAAAGGTGTTCATCGATGCCATCCAATTGATTAACAGGACATTCCACCCAAACCTTCACGCGACAATCGGGCGTGTTGTTCGAGAGGATGGTCATAATGATTTCCACCTTGCGAAGGTCCTCGGAAAGGTCGTTGCGCTCGGCGAAGAAGTCTTGCAAGCTGTGGCCAAATTGCTCCAAAACGGAGTTGATAAAGTTGGCACCCATCGCGTCACCCGTACCAAACTCTACTCGAATTTGGTAATAATCAGGGATTTGTGAGCTGTAGTCGATGAGGCGCATACCAAGGATGCCGCCGCCGCGCTTGCGCATTTTCTCTGTCATGGTGTCGGTGTCGGCCAACAGGCGTTTCTCGATTTCGGGGAACAAAGCAAAGAGTTTTTCCTTGTCGCCGCACCAGCCAAAATGCACTTGCCCGACCTTGCGCACATCAATCACTTCGGCGTGGAAACCGCCTCTTTCGCCCCAAAACTTGGCCGCAGCCGAGGCCGCAGCCACTACTGAACTTTCCTCGATGACCATCGGCACGATGTAGTCCTTCCCATTGATGGTCACGTTGGGCGAAATGCCGTAAGGGATGAAGAAATTGGTGATGGTGTTCTCGCTGAACTCGTCAAAAAGCTGCTGCTGCTTCGAGTCGGAGTGCCAGTAGCTTTTCAGCAAGCTGACGACCTCTCCAGGGTTCTCGAAGTAGTTGGCTATCAGCTTCAACTTCTCCTCCTTGAGAAGTTTCGAGAAGCCTTTTTTTATGCGTTCGCGAGTTGCCATTTCAGTTTACCATTCTTCTTCTTCAATGACTTTTTCGGGTTCAAGACTCTCCTCAAACTTTTGACCCCAATCTTCCGCAAAGGCGGCCATTTGTTCCAAATAATTGTCCCAAACGGGCTGATAATTCGGGTCTTCCTTGTTCATCCATTCCTCGCAGGGATGGTTGCTTTGGGTTTTCTGCATGAAGTCGGTGAGGGTGTAGCGCACGCGACCTTCGCGCACCTCGATGATGAAACGGTAGGTGATCCAAGGCCATTTCGACTTCACGGGGTCGCCGTTGTCGAGTTGCATTTGGTGCTTGCCCTTCATGGTGCGTCCATCGTTCTGTTGCAAAATGGTCGAAGGGCTCTTGTAATAGGAGTTCATAAACCCGCTATAGATGCGGTTAAACACTTCATCTTCAGAGCCTACCGTGTTGATGACCCTGCGGAAACAAATCTTCTCAGTCTTCGGATCGATGGGCATGTTGGTCTGGGCAAAGGTGACAGTCGCGAACAGGATGGCGACGAATAACAATGCTACTTTTTTCATTTTTTCTCAAAATTTGGTTACAAAAATAGTAATAATTCATGTTGCTTCGGCGCAACGGGGGCGAAAAATAACAAATATCAGGCCAAAGATCAGAATGGGATGAGTTGCGAATCTTCAGAACAATCGATGTTGATTTGCGGATGGCCCTTATAATATAAGGTGGAAGCCTCGTTTAGCGTGCCTTCCATTAGTTCAACTACCTGGACCGTGGCTTCGGAGCCGCTTGAAAGGTCTACATTCATTTTCCTGATTTCGGTTTCGGCGATATTCAACAGACTGGAATTCTGCAACTTAATGATGGCTTGTTCGGTTGTTCCCCCGCTGTTCACGAAACGCGAAGCATCTTTCAATTCAACTTCAAGTCTATCGCCGACTTGAATTTGCCCATTGAACTGCGAAGCGTCTGCCAAATCGGCTTTGGCTGTACTTCCAATGAATTGAAAACCAGCCAGTAAGGAAGCATCTATTAGGTTGATTTCGCAATTTTCGCCCGAAAAGGCAAGACCAGTACATTGGGCGGCTTCTGACAAATTGATTTCGATGCGCTGACCCGAAAAACTACCGTTGCATTGGACTTTGGCAGCATCCTCGGCATCCACTTTTTCGAGTTGTTTCACATGCACAGTGGCGCGATAGACAGAATTAATGGCGGGATAAACATTCCTTGTGAACCCGATTTCGAGTTTTGTGCCGTCCATTTTGGCTTTCAAGGAAGGCTCCAAATAGGCGGAATAAGCCAATTCGACAAAGGTGTTGCTGTCGGCAATCAAAGTCACTTGCCACGCATCTCCGATCTCAATTTGCCGAATGTCAGCGTTTTCAAGCACGGTTTTCTGCACAAGGGTCATGTCGACTTCTTTCTTGCAGGAGGCGAAGCAACATATTGCTGCACAAATGATTAGAATGTTTTTTATTGCTTTCATGGTTTTCTTTTTTCTCACAAAACACTCAAAACGAACAAAACTTCAGGTTGATGTTGGAAAGCACGCCAATCGGCTGCTTCCCGGCGGCAAGCGGTTGCGAGCCGCCTGTCATACAAATTTGGTTTTGAGGGTTTTGATAGTTTTGTGACATAACGATTTTATTACAGTTTTATTATTGATGATGGTAGGGTTCGCCTTTCAAAATGGTGAAGGCGCGGTAAAGCTGTTCGACAAAGATAAGTCGCACCATTTGGTGGCTGAAGGTCATGGGAGAGAGCGACATTTTCGCGTTGGCGCGGTCGTACACCTCTTGCGCGAAGCCGTAAGGCCCGCCGATGACGAAAACCAAACGTTTTGCACCCGAGGCCATCTGTTTTTCAAGGCTTTCGGCGAAGTTTATTGAGGTGAACTGCTTGCCGTTTTCGTCCAAAAGATTGACTTGGTCGGAGGGCTGCAACTGACTCAGAATCAGGAAACTTTCGGCTGTTTTCTGCTGTTCCTCGCTGAGGGTCTTTCGGTTGCGCGGGTCGGGGATTTCCTTCATCTCAAACGAGGCATAATGCCCCAATCGCCCGACATATTTTTTGATGCCGGTGAGGAGGTAGTCTTCATCCGTCTTGCCGATGACTAATAGCAGAATCTTCATGCCAAGATTTGTTTTGCTTTTTCGCGGTCTTGTTCGAGTTGGGCTTTCAGTTCGTCCAAACTGTCAAATTTCACCTCGTCGCGGATGCGGTCGATGAATCTTACTTGGATTTGCTTGCCGTAAAGGTCGCCGTCAAAGTCGAAGATGTTCACTTCAATGATGGGTTGGTCTTCGCCACGGTCGCCGATGGTGGGCCGATGACCGATGTTGGCCATTGCCTTGTAGGTCAATCCGTTATAATCGACGAGGCAGGCAAACACACCGCCACGATTGATGAGCATGTATTCACGAGGCAGTTCGAGGTTGGCGGTGGGGAAACCCAAGGTGCGCCCGATTTTGTTGCCCACCACGACCTCAGCGGTAACGGAATAAGTGTAGCCCAACAATCGGTTGGCGCTTTTCACGTTGCCCACGGCCAAGGCATTGCGAATCTTCGTGGAACTGATGGCAATGTTCTCAACATCCTGAGCGGCAATGCGTTCCACCTTGAAGTTATACTTTCGCTTCAAGTCGTTGAGCAGACTGAAGTCGCCCATGCGGTTTTTACCGAAATGGTGGTCGTAGCCCACCACGATATAGGCGGGCTTGATGTGGTCGATGATATAGTCTTTGATGAACACCTCGGAGGGCGTACGCGAAAACTCCTTGGTGAAGTTGATAATCAGCACATTGTCGATGCCGAACTCCTCAAATTTCTTGAGTTTTTCCTCGGGCGTGCAAAGGAAACGCAAGTTGGAACTGTCGATGTTGAGCACCTGTCGCGGATGAGGCTGAAAAGTGACCACAACCGTTTGTCCTCCAACGCTTTGCGCCAATGCTTTCATCTTTTTGAAAATGGCCTGATGCCCAAGATGCACGCCATCGAAAGTGCCGATGGTGACCACAGCGTTGGGGATGTTACGGGCTTCTATGATATTGTGAAATACTTTCATTGCTTAAAATACTGACGAATAATATATTGCGCAATCTGTACGGCATTGGTGGCGGCCCCTTTGCGGATGTTGTCGCTGACAATCCAGAGGTTCAGGCCGTTGGCCACGCTGAAATCGCGGCGGATGCGACCTACAAAGACCTCGTCCTTGTCAAAAGAGGTGATGGCCATGGGATAAAGATTGTTGGCGGGGTCGTCCTGCACCACTACACCGGGCATGGCGGCCAACATCTTACGAACTTTATCAATGTCAAAAGGTTTCAAGGTTTCCACATTGACGGCCTCGCTATGCCCGCCCGTGACGGGTACGCGGCACGCTGTGGCGGTAATGGCGATGTTGTTGTCCCTCAATATTTTGCGGGTTTCGTTCACCAATTTTTCTTCCTCAGTGGTGTAATCGTTTTCGCAGAAATCGCCGGCGTGAGGGAGGACATTGCGGTAGATTTGATGGGGATAAGCGTTTGAGAGTTGAGAGTTGAGAGTTGAGAGTTGAGAGTTTTTTGTTTCTTCATTGTTCAATTGATTAATGCCTTTCAAACCGCTGCCGCTCACGCTTTGGTAGGTTGAAATCACCAAACGTTTGATGCCGAAGGCCTTGTGAATCGGTGCAAGAGCCATCACCATTTGGATGGTGGAGCAGTTGGGATTGGCGATGATTTTGGTGTCGTTGGTAATCGTGTCGGCATTGATTTCGGGGACAACCAGCGGCACATCCTTTTCCATGCGCCATGCCGAACTGTTGTCAATGACGAAAGAGCCCTGTTCGGCAAACCTTGGTGCATACTGCTTGGAAGCCGCACCGCCCGCCGAGAAGATGGCGATGTCGGGGCGTTGTTTGATGGCCTCGTCCACGCTGACCACCTTATAGGTCTTGTCTTGGAAAACGATTTCCTTTCCCACGGAGCGTTCCGAGGCGGCCACAATCAATTCGTCTATCCGAACCTGCTGTTCGTCAAGCACTTGAAGCATCTTAGAGCCGACCAGTCCGGTGGCTCCCACCACTGCGATTTTCATTTTTCAATACTTTTGCAATCAAAGCGCAAAAATAGATAAAAAGCGACATTACTGATCTTTCCCTCAAAAATAATGACAAACAATTGAAAAAACAGGATTATTTTGCCGAACAACCACAAATTAGGGCGGTTTTTTGGTTTTGTTCTCCAGTTTCTCTATTTTTGCACCAACAATATTTGCATGATGTCACAAGAAATCGAAAGAAAGTTCATCGTCCGCAGCGACTTCAAGGCGGAGGCGTTCCAAGCCACGCATATCATTCAGGGCTATCTGAGTCACGGGCCTTCGGTGCGCGTGCGCATCAGGGGCAACAGCGGCTACCTCACCATCAAAGGCCCTGTGAGCAAGTCGGGAATGTCGCGCTTCGAATGGGAGAAGGAAATAACTGTGGATGAGGCACTTGCTCTGTTGGAATTGGCCGAGCCGGGACGTATCGACAAGACACGCTATTTGGTCAAAAACACCGATGGCAAGCACATCTGGGAGGTGGACGAGTTTCACGGCGACAATGAAGGCCTCGTCATGGCCGAAATCGAACTGAGCGACGAAAACGAGCCTTTCGACAAGCCCGATTGGATTGGCGAGGAAGTCACTGGCGACCCGCGCTATTACAACTCCATGCTGATAAAAAAGCCCTTCAAAAAACAATAACACCATGAAAAAGAGCCTCTTACTATTGCTGCTTCTGCTCCCTTTTTCACTCTTCGCGCAAGTCACCGACGACTTCTCCGACGGCGACTTCACCCAAAACCCTTCTTGGTCGGGAACGACGGACAAGTATATCATAAACAGCAACTTGCAACTCCAACTCAATGCCGATGGCGAGGGTTCGGCCTATCTTTCCTTGCCTTTCAATGAATATGAAACTATGGAGTGGCAGTTTTGGATTCGGGAGGCTTTGGCGCCTTCGGGAAACAATTACACCGATGTTTGGCTTAGTGCCGACAACGCTGATTTGTCGCAAGTTACGCAAGGTTATTTCCTCCGTTTCGGCGAGGGTGGCAGCAGCGATGCCATCGAACTTTTCCGCAAGGATGTCGATGGTCAGCAGAGCATTTGTCGGGGCAATGAAGGCAACATTGCGGCTGCTTTTGCTGTTTCCGTCAAGGTGATTTGCGACCGCGAGGGGAATTGGATGATTCAGACTTGTTACGACAATTCTGGAATTTATCTCACTGAAGCACAAGGTTTTGATGATACCTACGGACGTGGTGGTTTCTTCGGCTTTTGGTCCAAGTTCACTTCGAGCAACGCCACGAAGTTCTATTTCGATAATGTTTACATCGGCCCGCGAGTCATCGACCATGATCCGCCCGTTCTCCTGAATTGCGAAGTCCTCGACTTGACGCATTTGCAACTTTCTTTCAATGAGGCACTTAACGACGCAACGGCACTTAATCCGTCCAATTATTTGGTGGATAATGGCTTGGGCCATCCCGTTTCGGTCGGTTTTGGCGAAAATATTGCCTCGGTTGTGTTGGAATTGGAGCGCGAAATCGGCAACGGCATTAATTACACCTTGACAGTCAGCGGAATAAAGGATTTGTGGAACAATGTAATGGAACCGACTTCAAAGACTTTTTCGATTTACGAAGCCTCGGAATACGACATCGTCATTAATGAAATCATGGCCGATCCCAATCCTGTAGTGGGTCTGCCCGAATGGGAATATGTGGAGCTTTACAACACCACGGAGTTTGGTATCGACCTGAAAGACTGGCAGATACAAATCGGTGCAAACGACCTTACTTTCGGGAGTTTCGTCCTCGCGCCGCATAGTTATGTGATTCTTTGCCACAATGATGCCGTGCCGGAACTGAGAACTTACGGCGACTGCATCGGTTTCAGCAGTTTTTCGGTGGGCAATAGTGCTTCGGCAATGTACCTCTACAGCAAGGCGGGCCTGCTGATTTCGAGGGTGAATTTTAGTAGCACTTGGTATCACGACTTTGACAAAGACGACGGCGGCTGGTCGGTGGAGCAAATCGACCCGCTGAATCCTTGTGCGGGCGCATCGAATTGGACGGCTTCGATGGATGCTTCGGGCGGCACGCCGGGACGTATCAATTCGGTGAACGGCGAGAACGACGCAAAGCCCAAGGTGGAGCGTGTGAGCATGTTTTCCGACAACATTCTGCAACTTTGGTTCGACCAACAGATGAATCCCGCCGATCTGTTGGAAACCCTGCATTTCCTTGTTGAGGAAACTGGCGAACATCCCCAACAGACCGACATAAATCCCCTTGATGGCACTTACGTTGAACTCCATTTCGACCAAGGTTTTGGGCAGGGTGTGGTCTACACATTAATTATTAATGGTGTGGCCAACTGCATTGGCAACCCCATCGAGGCCGACACACGCATCCAATTCGGCATCCCCAACGAGATTGCCGAGGGCGAAATCCTGATTAATGAAATCCTTTTCGACCCCATCGCGCCGGGCGTTGACTATGTGGAACTCTACAACAACACGGACAAAACCTTCGACCTCAGCACTTTGATGCTCGGTGTCATTCGGGAGAGTTTCCCCAATCCCGCCGACACAACTTTGAAGGAAATCACCGCCGACAGCCGACTTTTTCTGCCCCAAACATACGTTTTGCTTTCCACTAACAGCGAAATCGTTGGCTGTCAATACGACTGTCCGACAGACAATTATGTGCAGATGGCCTCGTTTCCAAGTTACGCCAACGCGGGCGGTACGGCCATCCTCTTGAGCAAAAGCGGCACCACGGTTGATGCCATGTATTTCTCGGAAAAGATGCACCATCCGCTGCTCAAGGTGACGAAAGGCGTGGCCTTGGAGCGCGTCAGTTTCGACCAACCCTCAATGGCTGTCGACAATTGGCATTCCGCTTCAGAAAGGGTGCATTTCGGTACGCCCGGCCAGCCCAATTCCATGATGCAAAGCACTGAGCCTTCGCAAGATGAAATCTCCATCAGCCCCGAAATCTTCTCACCCGACGGCGACGGATTCGAGGATGCCTGTTTCATCAATTACCGCTTCGACGAGGCGGGCTACACGATGAACATTTACATTTTCAATGTAGCTGGACAATTAATCCGTCATTTGGCCAAGGGCGAACTGGTAGGGCAGGAGGGCAGCGTCCTTTGGAATGGCCTCGACGGCAATGGCAACAAAATTCCCGTCGGCGTGTATGTCGTCGTGACCGAGGTCTTCAACTTCAGCGGCAAGGTGAAGCAGTTCAAGAACGCTGTGGTGGTGGGCACGCGGTGATTACCTATTTTAGGTTGCCTATTTTAGGTAATTTCACAAATCCATATTCGACAACGCCAAAATCTGTTTCGTGTCGGGATTGAAAGCCGTCAGGTTGCCCATACCGGGTTTGTCGGTCACATAAACGCCGTTGTCCAAGGCGATGAAGTCGTAGTTTTGGTTTTGCTCGATGACCAAATTCATGAAACTGTAGTCGACGGGAATGTGGCCGTGGATGATTTTCTTGCCGTGCGACTTGCTGAAATCCACCTTGAATTTGCGCGTCCACATCATGCTCTTGGTGTCCTCAAACGGGTTGTCGATGCTGAAATTCATGCCTGCATGAACGAGAATGTATTCCTCCAACTCAATGAAAGGCAGACAGTTGTTCATCCAGTCGATGTACTGTTTGGGAATCTCGCGCGGATGCTTCACGCCGAAACTTTCCAATGTTTTCTTGGCGCCCACGGCTTCCCAATCCTTTTGCTCGGGGTGCTTGCCGCCAAAAAGTTTCTTCTTTTGGTCGGCCTCGAAAGCCTTCACGCACATGTCCTCGTGGTTGCCCTTGATGAAATGCACATTGTATTCTTCATTTTGCAGGTGCATAAGGTAGTCGATGACACCCTTTCCATCGGGGCCACGGTCGATGTAGTCGCCCAAAAAATAAAGTTGGTCGTGCTTCGTGACCTTGAGGGTGTTTTCGAGCAATAGTTTCAGTGTTCGGGGGCAGCCGTGAATGTCGGGGATAATCCAGCGTTGTGACATTAGAATAAGTTATTGAGGTTCAGTGATTTGTATTGTTTTCTTAGTTTTGTCTTGAAAGTCCAGCGCACATCTGAAATCCAACGGCGGCAAAGTTCGTTGTAGTCCACGAAAATCCGATAAGACCAGAACAGCAGCACCACGCCGCCCAAGGCCCAAATCCAAGGAAGTTTGCAAAACAGGATGATGGTGCCTACAATGAAAATGAGGGGGAACAGCACAAACTCAACCCCAAAACTGACGGTGTTGCCGAAGGCTTTGTCAACGAGTTTTCCTCTGATAATCAATGTGGTGAGCCAAACGGGCAGGTTGACGATGGCTGAGGCCAAGTAATACGGCAATCCGACTAACAGAACGGTCAATTTCCACAGCGAATTGAGCAAGGGATATTTCTTCGCCGTCGACATGACGGAGATTTTTTGGCGTTTGCGCTCCTTGGCGAAATCCAGCACATGCGCAAAGAGGTTTTTGGCTTCTTCGGGCTTTTCTTCCCTGAATTTCAACACTTTGCTGACAGTATCTCGGTTGCGAAGCATCTTCTTATAGAGGCCTCCGGCGCGTTTCTCGTTTTTCATCTTCACGATTTCCCAAATCGCGTCATAGTCCTCATCGTCAGGGATATAGGTGAAGAGTTTGGCGATTTCGTCGTGCAATTGGTCTTTCAGGAGGTTGATGTTGGCGGCTTCGTTTTCCTCGGTGGTGTGCTTGAAAAATTCGGTCACATTAATGGGCTTCCCGAAATTAATCATGGCCGTGCTGCGGTAGCGGAAATAGTCGCCGTACTCGATGGCGGTGGGGATGATGTAGACGGGGCTTTGGTCGCCGAATTGCTTGTTGGCATCGACGGCGATGTGAAACAAACCCTTGCCCATGCGCATTAATGAATGTTTGGTGCGGTGGGTGCCTTCGGGGAAGAGGTAGAGGTCGACATGGTCGTGAATCACGTCGACGGCCTTGTTGAGCGAGTCGTCGTTTTGGCGCACTGCGGCCACACCGTTGCGCATCCTGAAAATGGGCAGTATCCTGAAGAAATTCAGCAGTTTGGCCACAAAGGGATTCTTGAAAATGTCGCCCCTCGCAATGAACACTTTCCGCATGTTGTCAGACGAAAGCAACACCAGCGCGTCCATCAGCGTATTGCTGTGGTTGACACCGAAAATCAGGCCTCCTTCCTTGGGGAGGTTCTCTTTTCCATGCACTTCAAACCTGCGGTAGGCGCGGCGCGTGTGCCAGTTGACATACGGCAGCAAAAGCGAATACCAAAAATCCGGATCTTGTATTTTCTTGGCCATCTCAGTCGAAAAATAAATGTGCGAAATTACATATTTTTGTCGGTATGGTGACAAAATTTTCATCAAATAACAAAAAAACACTAATTTTACGGCCTCAAAGCCATTGTGAAATGATGAAGAAGAACACGTTTTTCATGGGAATGTGCTGCCTCTTATGGGCTTTGGCCTCGTGCCACGACCTGCCTACAAGCATTTCGATCGACAATGTGGTTGACGACACCCTAACGGTGATGCAACATTTGCAGGAAAGGGGTAGATTGGTTGCCGTAACCAATTGCGAAATAATCAATTACAACACTTCTGAAAACAAGCCTTCGGGCTTCGAATACGAGTTGTTGAGCGACTTTTGCAAAGCCAACGACCTCGAACTTGAGATGCGGATTGTCGAAAACCTTGACTCGTGCTACACCCTTTTGGACTCGTGCCATGTCGACATTATTGCGGTCGGATTGGGGTCGAACAAGGAGATGAAACGCCGATTTCTGCTCACCGACCCGATTTTGATGCAACGCAGCGTGCTCGTGCAGCGGCTGCCCAAAGACTGGAAAAAGATGTCGACGGCAAACGAGGTCGAAAACCAGTTGCTTCGCTCGTCGGTCGACTTGGCGGGCAAGACCATCCACCTGCCCAAGGGCAGCCATGAAGTGAAACTGTTGGAGCATCTATCCTACCAGATTGGCGACACGATATATATAGTTGAAACCGACAGCCTCAATAGCGTCGATTTGGTGCAGGCTGTGGCCTCTGGGCAGATTGATTACACCGTTGTCGAGGAATATGTGGCACGCATGGCTTCCATCGGCTTGCGCGGTCTTGATACCAAGTTGAATGTCAGCGTTGAGCAGCCGTTATGTTGGGCCGTTCACAACCATGAAGGCGACTCGTCGCTGCTCTTTGCCCTCAACGATTGGATTGATGGCTTCGAGCAGCGCAACCTCAACCGCATTTTAGCGAAATACGTCAACAATGGCAATGTTTTTTCACACCCCCAACCTGCCACGGGGCCGCTTTCGGGCTTCGACGAACTCATCAAGAAAGCCGCCAAGCGCATCGGCTGGGACTGGCGTCTGCTGGCCTCGCTCATCTATCAGGAGTCGCGATTCAAGTTGGACCTCAAGAGCGAAAGGGGCGCTTTCGGACTTATGCAACTTATGCCCGTGGTGATGGAAAACTACGGCATCGGCTATGATGCCACGACCGAGGAACAGCTTAATGCCGGCGGGCAACTCATCATGCACTTGGACAAATGTTTGCAAGACAAGGTGACCGACAGCGCACAACGGGTGAAGTTTGTCCTTGCGGCTTACAACGCGGGTTTGGGGCACGTCTATGACGCCCAGCGACTGGCCTCAAAATACGGCAAATACCCCGACGTTTGGGACAACAACGTGGATTATTTCATCCTCAACAAGTCGAAAAAGCAGTATTACCGCGACACATGCTGTAGGGCGGGCTACCTTCGCGGCATCGAGACCTACAACTTCGTTGAGGAGGTTTTGGATCGCTATTATCAGTATCAGTTAAGTTATAAGTAATTGGATATGAAAACACTAAGAATCGTTTTGTTTGTTTTGGTTTTTTCTTTTGCGGGCGGAATTTCTTTTGCCCAGTCCTTCAATGCCGGTTTGATTGCCGGCGCGACGTTCTGCCAAGTGGATGGCGACGAGTATGCGGGCTACCATCAGTTGGGATTTACGGCGGGGCCTTATGTGAATTTGCCTCTTGGGTCGCATTTTTCGGCTCAGATGGAACTGAAATATTCGCTTCTGGGCGCACATTCTTCTGATAAGGAAGTGACCGAATACTACAGAAATCCTTATAGTTTGCGCCTGCACTATGTCGAGATTCCCTTGATGCTGCGTTACGACTTGGGCTATTTCCGTGTCGGTGCTACGTCGTTGGATTTCATCTCTTTGGAAGCGGGAGTCAGCCTCGATTTCCGCATGAAGGCCACTGAAAACGTGAATGGGGATTATCAGGTGACCACTTCGCGCTGGAATTTCTTTTCGGCCACGGGCAATGTGGGCTTGCATTTCGCCTTCAACGACCATTTAGGCATGGGAGCGCGTTTCATGTATTCGATTGCCCCGATTCGCTTCACGGGCAATCCGGGGTGGTTCTACAACCAATACTACAACAAAGTGTTTCAAATCACTTTGACCTACAACATTAATTCTCCCGTGAGATAAACTCGATGTTGCGTTTCAAGCCCTCGAATCCGGCGCGTTTTACGGCGGAGTGCTTGAAAACGGTGTCGAAGTCGGCTTTGGTCAGGGTTTTCCAATCGTTTTCTTTCATGGCCAAAAGTTGCTCAGAAGGCTGGAAATCAGGCTCCAAGTTGGGCAAGGCGAAACGGTTGTAGGGGCAAACGTCTTGGCAAATGTCGCAACCGTACATCCAGCCGTGGAAACTTTTTGGGTCAATGTGGTCAAGTTTTCCTTTGTATTCGATGGTCAAGTAGGAGATGCACTTGCGAGCATCAATGCGGAACGGGGCTTCCAAAGCACCTGTGGGACAGGCATCTAAGCATTTTGTACAACGACCGCAGCGGTTGGACAAAACTTGTCCGGTTTCGGTCAATTCCAAAGGCAGAAACAAATGCCCGATGAAGAAAAACGAGCCTTTTTTGGGGTGGATTAATGTGGTGTTTTTCCCGATGAACCCTAAACCACAACGCACAGCCCAAGCGCGGTCCAAAACAGGCGCGGAATCCACGAAAACGCGGGTGTTTTCAAGTTTACCTGTCTGTGTTTCAATGCGTTCCAAGAGTTGGCGCATTTTGCGTTTCAGCACATCGTGATAATCGGCACCGTAGGCATATTTGGCGATTTTGAAATGCTCGCCGTCGCCCAAAGTTTGTTTCGGGAAATAGTTGTAAAGTACTGTGACAATGGACTTTGTGCCTTCCACAAGCAGACGGGGGTCGTAGCGTTTCTCCTTGTTGCGGGTCAGGTAGCCCATTTCGCCCTCATGTTCGGCTTCGAGCCATCGTTCCATGTGCGCCGATTCGGTTTCCAAAAGGGTAGCATTGGCAATGCCGCAAGCGTCGAAACCTATCTGTTCGGCTTCAGCTATAATCCATTGGGAATCCATCAGAACGGGGCAATCGTCAAACCCACCGACAGCGGATGGAAGACGGGAGCCTCGTGGCCAACTGTGAACACGGGGCTGAGTTGGTAGGCGGCAAATGCACTCACCCACTTCCAGCCGATGCGAAGCGTGGCAGAGTAGGCCATGCGTTCCACATTGCTGATATTGAGGATGGTATTGTCGACCGTAACGCCATTACCATCGGTAAGCGAGCCTTCTCCATCATCGGGACCGACATAACGGGTCTTTGCGCCAAATTTGATGCCGACTTTGAAGCCCACGCCAATTTTCACGGCATCCTTGATGCGGAAGCGCAGTTCCAGCGGGATTTCACCATAGGTCGGACTGACTTTGTAACGCTTGAAACCCTCTGTGTCGCGGTAACTTTGGTACTCGAAATTGTCGTTGGTGTACGGATTCTTGATGCGCGAATAGGAGAAATAGTTGTGCGACGACATGCCCAAGCCGATGCTGACAGTGTGTTTCGTGCTTTCGCCCAAAGGGAAATTGTAGGTAAGGGCAAAACTGACGCCTTGGTTGAAGCCGCGAGGGTCCCAGTTTTCGCTGGGCGCGAGTTGGAAGTCGCTGAACAGGTCGAGGCCGAAGGTGACTTTTTTATCTGTCTTATTGGCAATGAGTTGGGCGAATGAAGTCGCCGAAATGGCCAATGCGATGAGGGTAAAGAGAACTTTCTTCATATTGTGTATGATTGTTTATATATTTGACAGTCATTCTTTTAGTGCGTCCATGATGGAAGTGCGCTCGTCGAGCAGGCGGTTGAGTTCGTCGTCGCTGAGGTCAGGGTTGCGCAACTGCTTGTCGATTTTGGCCAAATGGGCTTCGAGGTTCTCGGTCGTTCCGGGAATGTCGGTGAGTTGCTTCTCCTTGTTGACCGTTGGGGCTTGTGGCGCAGCGTTTTGCGCAGGCATTTCCATGCCCGGGAACATGCCAGGGAAGTTTTTCAGTTGGCCCATCACCATGCCCACCATTTGCTTCGTGAAGGGGTCGAGTTTGTAAATCTCGATTTTCATGTCTTGCTTCAGGTCGTCGAAGTCTTCGAGGAACATTTTCAGTTGCTCCTTTTGCTCCTCGTTGATGCCCGGAATGGCGTCAAGGTCTTGGTTTTCCATCATTTTCTTGAACATGTTCAAGAGGTCGTCGAGTCCGTTATTGAAGTTGTTTTCGTCCATTGTGTTCAAATTGGCTTGCAAAGAAACGAATTTTTTGCGGAATGATTGCGACAAAAGCCAAATTTTTCCGAATATTGCAAACTCAATTCTATCCTCTAATCTTACTTTTGACTCTAAACCTAAAATACTCTAAACTCTAACCCCTAAACTCTAAACTGAAAAAAATGGATTTCAAAACGATAAAGGTGCAATTGGGCGAAAGCATGGCATGGGTCAACCTCGACCGCCCCGAGGTGCGCAACGCGCTGAACCCTGAACTGATAAGTGAACTGACCGAGGCCTTCGACTGGTTAGACAGCCGCGACGACATCCGTGTCATCATCCTGAAAGGCAACGGGAAATGCTTCTGCGCCGGTGCCGACTTGGAGTATATGAAGGACATGGCGCGGTACAGTTATCCGCAGAATTTAGCCGATGCTGAGCGGCTTTCCAAACTATTCCAGACCATTTATTTCTGCAACAAGGCGGTCATTGTGGATGTGCATGGCGCTTGCATCGGCGGGGCCAACGGCATTATCGCCGCCGCCGACATCGTGATTGCGGAAAAGGAAACCAAGTTCGCCTTCTCCGAGGTGCGCTTGGGCATCACGCCGGCCACGATTTCGCCTTTTGTCGTGAGCAAAATCGGCAACACCGCCGCCAAGGAACTGATGCTGACAGGTCGCCGCTTCACTGCTGAGGAAGCCAAGGATTTCCGTTTGGTGAATGTGGTCGTCGATGAATCGGAAATGATTGATACTGAGCGACAATACATCGACCATTTCCTGCACGCCTCGCCCGATGCCATCGCCGAATGTAAAAACCTGCTCCGCATGGTTTCCGGCACGGACGACCGCTACAGCCCCGTCTTCATGCAAACCTCCGTGGCCATCGCCAATCAGCGCATTTCCAAGTCAGGTCAAGAAGGCATGGCAGCGTTTTTTGAGAAGCGGAAACCGAGTTGGGATTTGCTTTAAAACTGCTAAACAGGCCAAAATTTTCGAAGTTTAGCAGGTTTGAAGCAAGTTTTGGTTGAAAAATATACCTTCAACTCTGCGGAATCTATCAAAAAAAAGCACTTTCCGCAGAGTTGAAGGCACTTTTTGGGAGGGTTATGTCTTGAATAAATCTTCTAAAGTGATGATATTCTGGAAGATACTTGAATATTCGTTTTTCTTCAAGCCTTTGGACGAAATCAGCACCAAATGGATGGCCTTGTCGGTGCGGGATTCTTCGGAAAGACGGGCGATTTTCGTTTCCAAATTCGATTCGTCGTCGGCGTTTACCGTGAAAGGTTCTTTCGTGAACTTGATTTCGCAAAGGTTGATGACCCCATCGGTGCGGTCGATGACCAAGTCGATTTGCGCCCCCGATCCTGTGTTTTCGTCTGTCGTTGTCCGCCACGAGTAGAAAACGGTCGAAACACCCGAAATGCCCAAAGCCTGAAGGATTTGCTCCTCGTGGGCGAAACAAACCCGCTCGAAAGCCAAACCGCACCAATTGTAATACAGCGGCGTGTTTTGGTTGACAGACCAAAAATGCTTGTCGCCGCGCGAGTTCTCCGCGATGAACTTGAAATAGAACAAGGTGTATGGGTCAATCAATTGAAACACAGCGTTTTTCTTCTTGAAGCCGATAGTGTTGTATTTCCTGATGAAGCCGCAATATTCGAGTTCGGCGAGGATTTTAGTGAGTTTGCCGTTGTCGTCCATGCCTTCTTTGATCAACTCCTCGCGGGTCATGCCGGCCTTCTTTTTCCCAAGGATGGTGATGGCTTGGATGTAGGCTTCGGGATTCTTGAACAGCGAGGCGTAAAGCGCGTCAAATTCGTTGTAAAGTTCTCCTTGCGGGTTGAAAATCAGGTCGTCGATGTTCTGTGCAAGGCTTTTCTGCCTGTCCAAAAACGACCAATAATAGGGAATGCCGCCCATAACCATATAAGCCTCGACGATTTGCCTACGGCTCATACCCAACTTGAAGGCTTTGGCGTAACGCTCACATTCCGAAAGGGTGAACGGCTGGATGAGGATTTTTGCAGTCACTCGTCCGCGCAGCCCGCCGTGGTCTTTGATGAGCTTGTTGATGATCCATGAAGTGGCTGAACCGCAAACGATTAGAAGGATGTCTTTCCGCCCCGAAGCCCAACCGTTCCAAAAGTGTTCCAAAGCGGGAATGAAGCCTGAATGCAGGGTGTCCATCCAAGGCATTTCGTCGATGAAGATGACTTTTTTCTTCTCGTCGGAGGCCTTGATGAGGTCTTTGAGCATGTCGAAGGCATCGAGCCAGTTTTTGGGGAGTTTCGGCTTGGCCATTCCCGCGTCGTGGAGCGACGATTTCCATGCCGCCAACTGCCCTTTCATGTCGGTGCGAGCCACGCCTGCGTGCTCGAAGGTGAATTTGTAGCCAAAAGTTTCCCTGACGAAGAAGGTCTTGCCTACGCGACGACGACCGTAAACCGTCACAAATTGCGAATACTCAGACTGATACGCACGAATCATCTTTTCCTTTTCTTTGGTTCTCCCGATAATCATCTTGCATGGATTTGATGCCGCAAAAATAACAAAAAAGTGCTTCAACTCTGCGGAATCTATCAAAAAAAAGCACTTTCCGCAGAGTTGAAGGGGTGTTTTTGAAAAATCTTTCCCTCAATTTTGGCAGTTTCAAGGGAATTTCCATACCTTTGCCTCAAATATCAAATTCAATCGAACTATGAAAAAATTTGCAGTAATCTTAGCGGGCTGCGGTCGCAAGGACGGCAGTGAAATCAACGAGGCCATCACCCTTTTGCTCTCCATAGAGCAGCATCATTGTGAATACCAATGCTTTGCACCCAATCGCCCTCAAACTGAGGTCATCGACCATCTGACCGATGAGAAAGTGGCCGAGGAGCGCAACATCCTCACCGAAGCCGCACGCTTGGCGCGTAGTCAGGTGAAGCCCATCGAGGAATACAAGGCCGCCGATTATGACGGTCTGCTGTTCAGCGGTGGTTACGGCGTGGCCAAGAACTTGTGCGATTATGCCTACAAAGGTGCCGAAATGGAAGTGAAGCCCGATGTGGCCCGTGCCATCGTCGAAACGCGCGAGGCCAACAAACCTATCGGAGGAATGTGCATTTCGCCCGTGATGTTCGCCAAACTGTTGCCTGGCGTTTGCGTCACCTTGGGCAATGAGGGCACGCCCGATGCCGACAACATCCGCGCCATGGGTGCTTTCCACGTGCAAACCGAAAACGGTGATGTGTGTGCCGACAACGAAATGTTAGTCTTCACCACGCCCGCCTACATGCTCGACGCGACCATCAAGGATGTGTACGATGGCGCCTACAATTTGGTGGGATCCATCATCGACACGTTAGACGGGAAACGCGATTAATCGGTTCTCAGGCTTATACAAATTTAATCCTATCGGCCAACTGGAGGAAATAGTCGTTGCTCCAGATGTCGAGTTCGTGGGGATTGGCAATAAAGTCCACCACATCCATTTTCACTAATTCAATATCTGCCGAGGCAAGTCTTTCGCGTAGTGCTTCCAAAAATGATTCCTTGTCCACATCTTTCCCGCTGAACTCCTTAATTCTTGCTTGCAAATGGTTGAAATCCAATGAAATCCCGTTGCGGACATACCACTCGAAGTCGTACCAATCCCGCCCTTTTATTCGTCGTTGCCATGCACGATACACAAGTGCGTGCATCTTGCCCGCATAGAGGTCTGGCAAGGTAAAACAACGGGTCATGAAAGAATAAGGCTTCAAAAGTAGTTTCTGTTCAGTTTCGAACTGTAACGGAGGATCCGTGTCAAGTTCAATCTTGATTTTGACGGTTTTCTTGGTTTGGAACTTGATTTCGTAAGCCTCAGTATTTTCTTTCAAAAACGCAGATTCCACTCTGCCAAAGGACATTTTCTCCTTTTTGGTAATCGTTACATCCAATCCACACATTTTGAACTCTTTCGTAATAGATGGGAAATAGTTCTCCAAATGAATGTCGTTTCGTTTTTCAGTCAATGAGAAATCCATATCTTCCGAAAAGCGCGGCAAACCGTGGAAAATGCGCAAGCAAGTGCCGCCATAAAAAGCTGCATGTTTGAAAAAGCCACCTCTATGCAACCCTGCCAAAACGATTTGTTGCATTACCTCATGCGCCATCCTCGGTGTTTCTTTCCCCTTTTCGTTCTTGAATTGGACGAGCATTACCTCAAATATCGTCATTGCTTTATGATTTTTATCAAATTATTGAATATCAACTTTTTTTCTCCAGTTTCGGCACACGACTTGACGATGCTTATGTCAAACTTTGCAAGTTCGTCCATATCAAAGCGGATGTCTTCTTCCAAATACTGCACCAAGCGTTTGACCGATTGGCTGGGGACAAATCTGTCGAGTAATATCATATCGCACAAGGCCTTTTCTTGACTTGCCATCAAAAATGAGACTTCTCCTTCCTGTACGACCTTAATTCCGACAGAATGGTAATCAAGTGCTGTTTTATGGTAGTCGAATATGCCCAATGGGGTTTCAAAACAACGTGCATGTTTGGTGGTCATCGAAACCACTCTGAAGACCTGTTCAGGTATCAATCCATACCATTGCAATGCCCATTTTGAAGATATATACGAAGGTCCATATAAATGATTGGCACACAATGGTATGCTGATGGGTTTCCCGCTCACTTCCGGATTCACTACATATAAATCGCGCTTCAATCGAATGAGTTCCCCTGCGTTTTCCAAAGCGTGGATTTTCTTCTGAGGCGAGGTCAACGCCGAGAAACAGGTTTCAAGGGTTGCAGTTGACACTGGTATATTCCCAAATTGCAATAATGGATTTGCCTTTGCCATAGCACTTTTTATACTTTAAGGTACAGAAAAAGAAGTTTTTCTTCCTTTTCTGTACCGCAAAAGTAGTAAAAATTTGCATAGAAACGGAAGTCTTTCTTCCTTTTCTATGCAATTTTTTGCAGTTTTCAGCGATTTTTCTTCTCTCCAAACACGCACCACCTCACAAATGGAATCCGCCGCAAAACCTCATAAATCGCAGGCGAAAGCAGCATCACGGCGACGAAAAGAATGACATACATCATCCACGGAGCCAATGAGGTGTACATCTTCATCATATAGCCCAACGAGGCAATCACTAAATAATGAACGATATAGATGCCGTAACTGGAGCGTGTCATATAGCCGGCGAAGGCACTCGTGCGGTTGAATTTTGCCTTGAACCAGCCCATCATCGCGAGGCACATCAGCCAACCGTAAAGGCAATTGAGCGGGCTGCCCAAATATTGCGGCGAAGTGTTGTCCTGTCCGAAAGTGGTGACAACCAACACCGTGCCCGACGCAACAGCACAAGCCATCAGCGGAATCCAAGCCTTTTCTAATTTCTCTTGAACCTCATCGTGGGCAAACACGAAATAGCCCAACAGGAAGGGAACCAAGTAGAAAAACGGCTTATATAAATTCAAAAGACCGTCCAACGACTCAGGACGGGGATTTTTGATGAGGGTTTGCTCTCCAACCCAAAACAACACGCCCAACAGAATGATGGCGACGAGATTGGCTTTCCCGCACCAGTTCCAGAGCTTGTCGTTTTTGTCAAGCGCCCGCACCAAAAGCAGCACAAGACACAACAGCCACAGCACTTGGATAAACCACAGCGGCCCTGTGCCGCTTACGGCCATCATAGCATACTTTGCCAACGCGGGCATACCCTCGAACACGCCTTGGCGAGCGGCCACTACGGTGTTGAAATAGCCTACCATCCATTGGAACACGAAAAGCCCTATCGTGCCCGGCACCAACAGTTTGCGGGAGCGCGCCTTGAACCACTCCTTGGCCGATTGCTTCTGTAGCGCATAACGTGCACTAATGCCTGCCAATAAGAACAACAATGGCATAAACCAAGGATACATGATATACATTACAACATCCTGATACTGTGGGCACTGCGGATATTCGCCAAAACCGCCGATGCCGCCAAACACGCCCTTGTTGTTGTAGAAATAAACGACATGGTAAAACAGCACCAAAAGCACCGTCGCCCAGCGCAGATTGTCAATCCAATGTTTGCGTTCCATCATTTGCCCTCCCCTAAAACTTCATCGATTTTGTCCTGAAAAACCTCGGTTTTCAAAACGGCCATGCCTTTTGAATCGCCAAGCACTAACAGGCTGTCGCCAGCCTTGATTCCGTAAACCTCGCGGGCCTCTTTGGGGATGACGATTTGTCCGCGCTCGCCCATTTTCACCACGCCGAAAATGTACTTTCCATTGTCTTCTACCATAATGACTTGATTTTTGTGATTAGTATGATTTTTCATATTTTGCTGCAAAAGTATGATTAATTTCCGAAACTTGTACCCTATCTTTCAAAAAAAATCATTTTCAACTCCATTAATCACCCTAAACTTGATTGTTTTTCCTATTTTTGCGCTCAAATTACACCAAAATTAATTAGTTCAAAATGAAAAAACTATCCTTACTCATTGTTTTGGCCATGTGTACAATGCTTGCCGTGGCCCAGAATGGCCGCATCGACTTGCGCCACGAAACAAAGGCTGAAATCACGCACAGCGACTTCTCTACGCTCCGTGCCACTTTCAGGTATGGCTCCATCGAGAGCATCGAAATTGCCACCCCAAGAGGCACTTTCTCTGAAATCGCCATCGAAGGCACTTACGCCTCGGGCGAAATCGGCACGCCTGAACTGCCTGCCTCGCACCAACTGTTGGCCGTGCCTTTCGGGGCAACGCCACAGGTGAATGTAATCAGTTACACAACAACAGATTACCGTCTTTCCGACTACGGCATCGGCACCCTCATCCCGCATCAGCCCTCTGTCCGCAAGGACCAGAATTTGGACGAGGTCGAGTTTGTCTACAACGCCGCAGCCTACCAAACCCGCAGCCTCGCCACCATGCCCGAAGCCACGATTGAGGTGCAAGGCACCATGCGCGGCATTCGCATCGGCTCGTTGGTCATCACCCCGGTGAGTTACAATCCCGCTGCCAACACTTTGCGCGTGTTCAACGACATCGAGGTAGAAATCAACTTTGTGGGTGCCGACCGCGCTGAAACCGAGCGCATGTTGTTGAACACCTACAGCCCGTATTTCGACATCGTCTACAAGCAGATGTTCAACTACCGCCAAATCATGGACGTGTACGACGACCACCCGGACCTGATGGCCTATCCCGTCCACATGATCGTCATCACGCCCGAAAACTACATTTCCGCCTTGCAGCCTTGGATCAATTGGAAAATCCAAAAAGGCTTCGACGTGAATGTGGTGACCACGGCACAGGCCGGCGGCAACTATAACGCCATCCAGTCATACGTGCAGAACCTCTACAACACGGGCGTCAGCCAAGGCGCAACACCGACTTTCGTCATCCTTGTCGGCGACACAGGCCAAATCCCCGGAAAAACCAGCGGCAATGCCACCCAAAAAGTGACCGACTTGTACTATGGCTCTATCGACAACGACTATTTCCCCGACATGTTCTACAGCCGCATGTCAGCCGAAAACACCAACCAAGTGACGGCCATCGTCAACAAGATTTTGCAATACGAGCAATACACCATGCCCGACCCAAGTTACCTCAACAACGTGACCCTCATCGCCGGTTGGGACAGTTATTGGAACCCGCGCATCGGCCAACCCACCATCAACTACGCCACCACCTATTATTATAATACGGCCCACGGCTTCACCACCGTGAACGCCCACCTCAACCAAAGCCAATATCCGGGCTGCTACAACGCCCTGAACACGGGTATCGGTTTTGTCAACTACACAGCTCACGGTGCTGAAACCAGATGGGAAGACCCCCAATTCACAGTTTCCAACGTGAACGCCCTGACCAACGCCAACAAGTATTTCTTGGCAATGGGCAACTGCTGCCTGACGGGCAATTTCGGCTACAGCCAGCCCTGCTTCGGCGAGGCCATGCTCCGTGGCGAAAACAAGGCCGCCTACAGCTATATCGGCTCCTGCCCCGTAACCTATTGGTATGAAGACTATTACTTCGGTGTGGGTGCCACAACGGTAATGAACCAAACCCCGACCCAACAAAACACGGCAACTGGTGTTTACGACGGCATTTGGATGGACGAAACCTACAACACCGTTTCTTCCATCACCTTCCTCGGCAATATCGCTGTGTGTTATGCCCATGCCGGCAACTACCAGACCAGCACCACTCCGCTTTACTACTGGCAAGCCTACCATGTGCTTGGCGACGGCTCCATCATGCCTTACCGCGTGAATCCTACGCCCAACAACGTAAGCCACGCTTCCTCCATTCCTTCGGGTTCGAGCAACTTTGCTGTTAATGCACAAGCGGGTTCGTATGTGGGCATTTCGCAAAACAATGTGCTGAAAGGCGCAGCTTTGGTGCCCGCTTCGGGTTCGGTCAATGTGCCGGTGAGTGGAATCACTTCGGGGCAACCGGTGAAAATCGTGGTCACCAAGCCACAACGCCAGCCCTACATGCAAGACATCACCGTAGGCGGTGGCGGCGGAACCACTTACAACATCACCGTTTCGGCCAACCCGACCAATGGAGGCACGGTGAGCGGTGGCGGCACCTACAACCAAGGCCAATCCTGCACTGTGACGGCCACAGCCAACAGCGGCTACACCTTCACCAACTGGACGGAAAACGGCAACGTGGTTTCAACCCAAGCCAACTACACCTTCACCGTCAACAGCAACCGCACCTTGGTAGCCCACTTCACCGCACAGACGCAGCAATACAACATCACCGTGTCGGCCAACCCGACCAACGGCGGCACCGTCACAGGCGGCGGCTCCTACAATCAAGGCGCAAGTTGCACCGTTTCGGCCACGGCCAACAGCGGCTACACCTTCAACAACTGGACGGAAAACGGCAATGTGGTTTCATCGCAAGCCAACTACACCTTCACGGTGAACGGCAACCGCACTTTGGTGGCCAACTTCACCGCACAGCCTCAGAACTACACCATCAGCGTTTCGGCCAATCCCGCCGAGGGTGGCACCGTTACGGGTGGCGGCAGTTACCAGCAGGGACAGACCTGCACCGTTCATGCCACACCTGCCACGGGCTACAACTTCGTGAGATGGACGGAAAACGGCTCCTCGGTTTCCACCAACCCGAATTACTCTTTCACCGTTACGGGCAATCGCACTTTGGTGGCTCAATTTGAAGGCCAAAGTTATTACATCGCCACCAGCTCCAATCCGAGCAACGGTGGCACCACATCTGGCAACGGCCTCTATACCCACGGACAGCAATGCACCGTAACCGCCACGCCAGCAGAGGGTTATGCCTTTGAAAATTGGACTGAAGGCGGTTCGCAAGTCTCAACGGATGCGAGTTACACCTTTACCGTCACGAGCGGCCACAACTTTGTTGCCAACTTCACCGTGCAGACCTTTGAAATCGTGACCAACATCAATCTTGCAGAAGGCGGCACCGTCACGGGCGGCGGAACTTATCAATACGGAGATCAAGTGACTGTGAACGTGGTGACTGTCGAGGATTACGCCTTCAGGAACTGGACGGAAAACGGCGAAGTGGTTTCGGAGGAAAAGACGTATACTTTCACCGCCACGGCCAACCGCAACCTCACGGCCAACCTTGAATACACCGTTGGCATTGGCGAGCATCAAGCCACGACCCTGATTTACCCCAACCCGGCCAGCGACAAACTGACTGTTGAGGCCAACGAAGCCATCGGCAATGTGGAAATCTACAACCTCATGGGCACTTTGGTCTACAGCCAGAAAGACTGCGCCAACAAAGTGGAAATCAATACGTCAGACCTCCAAAGCGGCATCTATTTCATCCGTTTGACGAACGACAAGGTGTCGGAAACGAGAAGGTTTGTGAAAGAATAAAAAAGGATTTGTTTTTCATTGGTTTTGTTTGTGGAGATGCCGTTTTACGGTGTCTCCACATTTTTATTATGTGCCGCCGCACGGCTTTGGTTGACAATCCAAACGCCCGTGAAAACCAGCACCATAGCCACCAATTTCTTCCAAGTGATGCGGTCCAAGCCAATGACAATGCTGATGAGCGTGGCAATGATGGGTTGCACATAATTGTACATGCTGACCAAGGTCGGACGCAGCCTTTTCTGCCCGACGGGAATCAAGAAATAGGCGACGAAAGTGGCGAAAACCACCACATACGCAACCTGCCACAATATCTTGCCATCCATCTGGCCGAAAGGCAGTTGGAAGAAATGCCGCGCATTGAACGGCCAGGCCACCAACATCGAGAAAAGAAACATCCATTTCATGAAAGTGACCACATTGTATTTCGTAATCAGCGGGCGGAAAATGCCAAGATAGAGGGCGAAAGTCAAGGCGTTGAGGATGGTGAGTACAATACCCATAGGCTTGGTTTCCGTTGCGCCGCCGCCAAGTCCTACCGAATTGAAAATCAGTAATAAAACACCCGCCAAACTCACCAAAACGCCCCCGATTTTCTTGAAAGTGATAGGCTCTTTCAAGACGATGGCGGCCACAAACATGGTCATAATCGGCGTGCAGGTGTTGGTGATGCTCAGGTCGATGGAGGTCGTCATGGTGATGGCCTTCAGGAAACTCATCTGCGTCAGGAAAAGGCCGAGCATGGATGCCACAAAGATTTGCAGCAAATCCTTCAGCGGCACCTTTTCCTTGGGCATGAAAAGCGACAAGAGCCAAAACAAAAGGGCGGCTCCTGTCGCTCTGAGGCAAAACAAATCCATCGGGGTCAACACATGTGCGTTGGAGATGTTCTTGCAGCACACGATGTTGAACCCGAAGATGCAGTAGGCACCAAAGCACGCGAGGTGCCCGATGAGTGTTGACTTGTTATTCAATCCAGTAGACGTAATTCTCCTTGCGCGGCTTGGCTTCGGGATAGTCGCCGTTCACATAGCCGAGGATGCAATTGCCGATGCCGACATACTTTTCGGTATCGATGCCAAGTCCAGCGAGGATGGCTTTGCCTTCATCGGTCGCAAAGACTTCTTTGGCGCGATGAATCCAGCATGAGCCTAAGCCTTTGGCATGGGCGGCATTGAGCAGGTTGCCAATGACGAGCGAGCCGTCTTCCTTCCAAGTCATGGCAGCGGTGGTGTCGGCCAACACGACCAGAACCACGGGCGCGCCATAGAACGGGTCCATGTCGTTGTCAGGACCGAAAACGGCAGCGTTGAGCTTGCTCAGCCTATCGCGCACCTCGCGGTTGGTGATGGCGATGATGATGGGGGCTTGGCGGTTCATGCCCGTCGGGGCGTAGGTGCCAGCCTTGCAGATTTCTTCGATGACCTCGCGCGGAGGCACTTCGTCGGTGTAGCTGCGCACGCTGCGGCGCGTCAGCAGGTCTTGCATGGTGGTGTTCATGGTTGTTGCTTCTTTAGTGTTTTCGTTTGTTCCATTGGATGCTGAGCTTGTCGAAGCGTCCTTGTTGCAGCAGCCGCTGACGAGCAGGGCAAGGGCTGCGATGATTAATGTAAGTTTTTTCATATTGTTTTGATTTTTTCTCTTGATTGTTTCACGCTTTGCGATGACGCGATGCGTGTTCGTTATTCAATTACAATCTTCTGTGTCCTCACATTCTCTCCATTGATGAGCCGAAGCACATACACGCCCGGTGTGTAGTTTAGGGTTGAGAGTTGAGAGTTGAGGGTTGAGAGTTGTTTGGTGAAGAGTTGGTGGCCAAGGACATCGAAGATTTGGAGGATGCCTTCGCCGTTGACGATGATGTTGCCGTTGCTGATGAAGGCAAACGCCTCATTGTCGCCATTTGCGTCCTCGCAAATGGAAAACACCAAGCGGAACCGCGATTCATAGTCCGTCGTCTTGGCTGTGAAGGTGTAGGAGGCGGATTTTGAATCCCCCTGACCCCCTTTGCAAAGGGGGAAGCCTGCCGGGGTTTGGCTATCGGTTGCTGGACTATTGGACCCAAGTTCTGCGCCACTTTGCGCTTCCCCCTCTGAGAGGGGGTGGCCGCAGGCCGGGGGAGTCAGCAAGTCCACATCCGCGCCCGTCAGGTTGTCAATCAGGTGCAGGTAGTTGAGAGTTGAGTGTTGAGAGTTGAGAGTTGTTGAAATGGTCAAAGTGTAGGTGCCGTTCTCTGAGGCCTTGAAGTTGAGGGGCATTTCGCCCGTGGACTCGGCGCAGGCAATGGCATAGTCCGTGCCGTCCTGCGGAATGTAGAGTTTCGTGCTGTTTTGGTTGAGTTGGAACTTGGGCAGCGTGCGGCCCTCGCCCATGCGCACGATAGCGCGGTCGATGACGAGGCCACGGTCGCGGCTGAGGTTGAGGACGACTTGCTCAGGCTTGGATGCACGGCCTTTGTTAAGTGCTTCGGTGCTGAAAGTCACCGTTTCCTCGTCTTGTTCAGCAAGCACAAAAACGCCTTCCATCGGTGGAATGGCACCCGTGCTTGCTTCAGGCATGACCTCGCTGCGGCTTTCGTTTAGCACATAAAAGTCGCGGCCAATGTAGGCGTCGACTGAGAACGGGTTGCCCACCAAGTTCCAGCCCGACAATGGATGGCCTGCTACATTCGTGATGGTCACTTCACCGTTGCCGCTGTATGGCGTGCCTGCGAAGACAAGGTTGACATCGGCAGCGTTGGCATAGAGGTAGCCTATGCCCGGTTCAAGGTTGAAGTGGTAGTGGTCGCTGTTTTGTTGTTTCCAGTTCTCCCATTCCAATTCGGCGGCTTGGTTGAAGCGGTAGAGGTCGAAGTGCGCGGGGGTCTCGCTGTTGACGAGGTGGGCCACAGCCTCTGCATTGGTTCCGCTGGACAAAGGCGAGGCAATCAGATACCAGCCATAATTGACACCTTCTTCTGTATGGTGCGCAGCGATGGTCTTGGTGAAGCGGCTCACCGTATTCGGATACAGCCACTTCCCGTCAATGGCGTAGGCATCGTCCACTTTAGCGACTGTGCCGCTGTAGGTTTGGCCGGCCTCGTCGATGAAGGTCTTGCCGTCGGCGATGGAGAGAGTACCGCCAGCAGAGTAGCTGCTCGCATAGATGTAGTCGGTAGGGTTGGTCCAGCCGAGGGTGATGCTGCCGCCGCCATTTGCAAATATGCCGTATGTGTTTCCCTCGGCCGTCACTTGGCCGCCATTGATGGTGATGTTTCCATAGGACAAGAGGCCATAAACCGTTGAATTGGCTATAACCCTACCGCTGTTGATGATGAGACCGCCACCTTGTGCGTCGATGCCAGTGTAACCTGTTGCTGTAACGGCGGCATTGGTTATTGTGATGCTGCCGCTATTGGGGTAAGTTGGTATTGCAATAGCAATAATGCCTTCGCCGTATTTTTCTGAGTCGCCTGCGGTTTCCACTTCACCGCCGCAGATGTTGACATTGCCGCCTCGGGTAAAGATGCCGCACAATTTGGCATTCACATGGAGTTGGCCTTGGCTCTCGCCCATGCTCTGGGCGTAGATGCTGATGGAGTGACCTTCACTATAGATGCCGTGGTTGGTGACTGGAGTTTCCTCCGTGCCGACATTCATCACGGCATTGTCCTTCAGGATGAGATGCACGTCGCCGTTGAGGGTGATGTTATGGCTGTAGTCGAGCGTGCCGTCGGCCACATACCATGTTTCTTGGCCTGATGTGCCGAGCGTGGTTTCCGTGCCGGTGAGCACATTGTATTCGGTACACAACTGCCGTTGGCCATTCTCGTCGATGTAGGGAACGCTGCCCTCGATGTAGGGATACAGCGTCTTCCCGCCGATGGGGTAGGCTCCGTTCACTTTGGCAATGGTGCCGCTGTAGGTTTGGCCGGCCTCGTCGATGAAGGCCTTGCCATCGGCGATGGAGAGAGTACCGTAAGTATCGTATTTGTTCACATAGATGAAGTCGGTAGGGTTGGTCCAGCCGAGGGTGATGTGGTCGCTGGAGTTTTGGGCAAAGATGCCGTAATAGTTATTTCCAGTGGCCATTACTTGGCCGCTGTTGATGGTAACAGAGCCGTTTACAGTATAGATGCCGTAGTTTCCAGTGGTCGTCACTTGGCCGCCGTTGATGGTAACAGAGCTTGAAATAGCCTCGATGCCAAAGCCTCCAGTGGCCGTCACGTTGCTGTTGTCGATGGTGATGCTGCCATTGTTTGAATAGATGGCAGCATTACCTGCTGCGGCGGTGACGGTCACCGTGGCGTTCTTAATCGTCACATTACCGCCATTGTTGTTGTATCCAGTGTGTATGCCTGTTTCTCCTGAGGCTGTCACCTTGCCACCCGCAATGGTGATGTCGCCTCCAGAAATAAAACAGGCGATACTATTGCTCGTCACATTCAGTTCGCCACTCTGGCCGGTCTGTCCGTAAACAAAGAGGGAGTAATTGTTACCGCTGACGCTTCGGATTCCATGATTGTAGCCTGTCACGGTGACGTTCATCACGGCGTTGTCGGCCAAGATGATGTGGGTGTCGCCTGCGAGATCAATCGTGTTGGTGTAGTTCACCGTGCCCTGCACGATATACCATCCCGATAGCCCGGTGGGCATGTTGTCGGCATCGATGACCTCAGCAGTGTGTGTTGCCCCTGTGCCATCGAGACCGATGTAGTCGTAGGTAGGGGGAGCGACATTGGTGAGCTTCTGGCCGCCTATGGCCTGCCGCTCTGCGTCGGTCAGCGTGCCGGTGTAGGTGTTGGTTCCAGCGTAGAGCGTCTGTCCGTCGGCAATCTTCACGGTGCCCATGTAGCTCGAGGTTGATGAACTGGTATTAGTTGCCTTGATAAAATCGGTGGCGGCGGTGCAGCCGAGGGTGATGACGCTTGCCTGGATTGCTGGATAGCTAGTATTGACCGTCAACTGGCTGTGGTCAACAGCGAAATTAGCACATTGAAAACCAAAGGAGTTTGACGAAATGATGTTGGCAGTAACGTTGCTTAAAGCAACATCGTTGGCTTGAACGGCAGGGCCATTTGTATGGATCTCCAACGCGCTGCGGCGAACAGTAAGGTTATTATTACAAGCAATAACTGGGCTATCGGTTACTGTAGTAGTGTTCACGTTGCCACCGGCGAGGGTGAGGCATTGACATAAGAATGACATCCTATTTGAATAGATGGTGAGTGTTCCAGTGTTGCCGCTTTGTGCATAGAGGGACAAATTGTTTTCATCACCGTAGAATCCCACATTTTCTTGATATGGTTCACCCGACACAGGGTTGTCACTGGTGCCGATGTTCATGGCTGCACCGTCGCAGAGGATGATGTGGGTGTTGCCCAAAAGCTGAATGCCATGGGAGTAGTTGAGGGTGCCTTGCACGACACACCATGTTTCTTGGCCTGCTGCGCCAAGGGTGGTTTCGGTGCCGGTGAGCCAGATGTAGTTGGTGCATTGCTGCGTTTCGCCGTTCACGTCAACGTAGTTGACTGGGGGCACTTGTTCAAGTGTCGCGTAGATGGTCACATTCCCATAGGGCATGGTGAGCGTCGTTTCGTTGAGGGTGCCCGCAGTAGCGGTGTATCCAGTACAATAATAGCCCGAAGGCGCAGTGCAACCGAGGGTGAGGCTCACCACGTCGCTTGCGGCAGCATACAGTGCGACCTCCTCCTCTCCCTCGGGGAGAGGCTGGGTGAGGGAAAGACCCGCGCTGTAGAAACTCAACCCGCTAACATCGTAACTTTGGGTGACAGTGCCAGCGTTTTCCACGGTGACATAATTGCCCGCCGTGATGCTGTAGGCTTGTGTGCCTTGTGCGTCGCCGAATGTTTCGGTGTAGTAGCAGTTGGTGATGGTGGTGGCCTGATTGTCTAAGCTGGTGTCTGCGCTGAAACGGCAGAAGGTGGCGCTGTTGTCATCGGCCATCGTCTCGCCTTCAGCAACAGCGGCAGGGTCAACGAGGCAGTTAGTAATCTCGACGGTCTTGTGGTAACCCTTCCATCCCACGAAGCCGCCGTTGCCGCTGCCTACACCGTTCTTCTTGAGTACCTTTCCGTTGAAGAGGCATCCGTAGAAGGCAATGGTATAGTTGGAATCTCGGCTCCAGCCCACAAAACCGCTGCCGCTGCCGGTGCAGGTGACGACGGCGCTGCTCTTGCTGTTGGTGAACGTGACGGCGTGCTCGCAGAGGCCCACGAAGCCGCCCACCCTGTCTTTTGTGGAGTTGATTTCAACCGTGCTCGTGCAACCCTCGATGGTGATGCCGCCACGGAGGTGGCCGATGAGTCCTCCCACGCCGGGTTCGCTGGAGCCTGTGTAGGCAGCGTAGATATGTCCGTCGATGTTGAGGTTGATGAACTCGGCGTCGCCCGACACCTCTACGAAGGGGGCTACGAACTCGGCATCGATGGGGGCTTGGACGGTGCCGTAGTTGAGTGTCAGCGTTTTGTGGTTGCCATCGAAGGTGCCGGTGAAGGCGTGGTTGCTGCCGCCCGCCATCTGCGTCACGGTGATGTTGGCACCGAGTTTCACGGTCTTGCCGCTGAAGTGGTTCCACGTGTCGTTGTCGTTGAGCATCTCGCAGAAGTAGAGCCAGTCATCGGCATTATCAATAAGGTAGATGTCGGTGCCGCCGGAAGGCAGTCCAATAGTGGCGTAGTAGAGGTTGTTGTAGCAGATGCCGTTCTGATAGAGGGTGGTACTCATGAAGTTGAGGCTCTGTGTCTGGTCGCCTATTGTAGCCGGGGTGGTGGCGCGGCTGATGGTCTTGGTGCCGTCGGCGGCGATAAAGCTGCTGTTGGTCAGCGTGGGCGTTACGGTGTAGTAAACATGGCTGACGTTGGCCGTAGTGGCTTTGTCTCTGTTGCGCACGGCCACAGGATGGAACGAGGCGGTGCCGCTGTACGAGCCGACGAAGAGGCAGTGACTGAAATTGATGGTGTTGCCGTCGCTCCAGCCTTGCAAGTCGCCCACATAGTTGTTGCCGCTGTTGGTGATGTCACCGCAATAGACGGTGTTGCTCATGTTGAGGGTGCATTGTAAGGCGTGGCCCACGACACCGCCGCAGTGGTAGTTGCCGGCACTGTTGGGAGTGGTGACGGTGACATTGGTGGCCACCTTGCAGTTGGTGATGGTGTTCACGGTGGAGGCATCGGCGCCACGGGCGAAGCCCACCAATCCGGCGGCGTGTGTGGTGCCGTCGACGCTGCCCGTCACAACGAGATTTTGGATGGTAGCGCCTTTGATTTCGCGGAAGGGGGCAGTGCCCTGCGTCGTGGTTTCGGTGATGTCGACGGTGAGTGTCTTTCCATCGCCGTCGAAGGTGCCCATGAACTCATGGCCCGCGCTGCCCGCCGATTGCATGATGCTGATGTCCGCACCCAACTTCACGGTCTTGCCGCTGAAGTGGTTGTAGGTGGCATCCTGAAGGGCGTCGCAGAACTGGCCCCAGCCGGTGGCGTTGTAGATGGTGTATGGATACTCGGGGGTACCGTCGCCAGTTTCGGCAAAGGCGGGTACAACGGGTTGTAGGGTCTTGTTAGCGAGGGCTTCCACCTGCTCGTCGGTGAGCGTGCCGGTGTAGGTGGTGGTGCCGTCGGAGAAGGGCTTGTAGGGTGCGATATTCATGCCACCGCTTCCAGTATAGTAGCAGATGACGTTGTCAGAGTTGACATCTTTTGTATTATAAATCCAATCGTCGGTGCTGGTCCAGCTGAGGTTGATGCTATTGGCGTGGATGCCGTAGAGGGTCTGGCCTTCATGCCAATTGTAGTCGCCTTGGGCCATAACGTTGCCGCCGTAGAAGTTAAAGGTGCTGCTGCACTTGATGGCACGGCCATAATTGCTCTCTTCAGCATTGCCGCCGTTGCACATGGCCGTGACACTGCCGCCGTAGATGTTGACAGTGCCGGCCGCGATGCCAATGGAGCCCGCAGCCACAACACTGCCGCTGTAGATGTTGACGGTGCCTGTGGCCTCGATGCCGCAGTCATTGTTTGTGTTATTCGTTATGCTGACGCTGCCGCCGCGCATGGTGAAGTTAGCGGCCCTGATAGCGTTATGATCGCCTCCGGAAACGGATACCATGCCGCAGCAGACGGTGAAGTCACCTGTGATATTCATGAATCCCACTTGACCACAACTAAGCGTTCCTGTGCCTGCAGTCTGGCCGTAAAGGGTCAGATTGCCGCTGCCCCGGAAGCCGTCACTAGAACCGCTAGAACCAGAAGCAGGTTTAAGTTCGCAGCCGTCGGCAATAATGAGGTTGACGTTGCCGTGGAGGCAGGTTTGGTTGTTAGAACCATCATACAGAAAGACGTTTTCGTTGACAACGTACCATGTGGTCTCGTCGTCGGTGCCGAGGTTATCCATGTATGTGGTTACCACCGTTGCGGTGACGTCGTGCCGCGTGCCGTTCTCGTCGATGTAGTAGGTCTGTACTTCATCTGCCCACGCCGTAGCGCAGGCCAAGATGAGCGCGAGCGTCATGGCCGCCCGCATGAGGTTGTGTTTGATTAATCTTTTGATTTTCATTTTGTTATTTTGTTATATTGTTGTTGTCTGTTCGTAGGGCTGTCACACTGTGGCAGCCGCTTGTTCGTATCCCCCCGACTGCGCTGCGCTTGTCGAGGGTCAAGCAGGTGTCGTTCCTCTGGGACGAGGCCACCTCGCCCGAAAAAAGAACCGGCAAAAGTAGGGAAAAAATTGGTTGTCAGGGACAAGAAGACATTTTTTTGCCGAAAAGCTTGCGGAATGGGAAAAAGGTTGTATTGTCAATCGTGCATATTCTGGGCGTGGCAAGCATCCACCACGGTAATGGTATCACCTTCGATGGTGTATGCGTAATACCATTTATCAGTGTTAGCCATATAATAACCTTCCCATCGACGGATGGTAGGCTGGCGGCGCAATAACGTTCGCTCTATGGCATAAATGTAGAAGATGGCATCCCGCACATTGCGCTCCATATCTTCATACGAATAGGCGTGACGGTACTTCAGGGAAACATTCCTATAAAATGTCCTAATTTTCCTGACGGCCCGCTTGGTATATCGATACTTATACGGCATCCTTCATAAAATATACAGATCGAACATCGCTCATCACCAGTTCGTAGGCTTCTTCTGGTGTATAGAAGTCTTTCTCGTCGGGCGACGGAATGTATTGGCCGTCTTCAAAGAGAGATTTGTCGCTGTAATCAATTATTTTATTACCCTGCATACCTATTGTTATTTTGGGAAATCGGTGCAAATATACAAATAATGCAACAAAGATATTGTGATTATTCGCAAAAAGTATAAAAAAAACTAAATTTCAGACGACATTTCCTCTCACCGGAACCGCTTCTCCATCCTAAGCACGTTCTTCCCGTCGAGGCACTCATAGAGGGTCAAGCAGGTGTCGTCCCTTCGGGACGAGGTCTCTCGCCCGAAAAAAGAACCGGCAAAAGTAGGGAAAAAATTGGCTGTCAGGGACAAAAAGATATTTTTTTTGCCGAAAAGCTTGCGGAATGGGGAAAAGGTTGTATTTTTGCGGCGTCAATCCAAGAGATTGGCTATCCGGTAAGTTGCCGCGTGGGAGTAAGACCGTATCGCCCCTGCTCCAAATTAAAAAGGCCATCTTCAGGGATGGCTTTTTTAATACCTACCCATAACGTTTCCTAAAGTCGATAATGAACGATTTCTGTAAAGCAAACTTTCGTTTTACGGTAAACACCTGTTTCCCCTTGAAAATCAGCACTTCGACCGCCTTTGGGTTGATGTGAAAATAAGACTTGATTTCAGCGGCCAATCGGCCTCCGTTATAGCGCGTGTTCATGTTCAGAAGCACATGGTTGGTCTGCCCGATTGATTCCAAGAGTCTGTTTCCGACAGAGGTTTTGCCTTGAATTGTTTTCAAGTCGTACATTTTGTAGATGCCATGTTGCTCGAAAATGAAATCTGCCGTACGGATTCCTTTCGGATTTGGCAAAACATAGACCCTATACCCTAATTCGACGGCTTTGCGGGCTGCGGTTATGAGGTTGTCATAGTCTTCGCTGCTTTCTCCACCAGTTGTAAAGATGTTAGGTTCGTCTTGCAAAGGATGAAACTCACTGCGGGCAGCTATTGATTTAAGTTGTATAACGAATTCCGCTCCAACAAGCACATGAAGTTTGGCCAATTCTGTTGCGATATCACTCATAATTGGGCGCAAAAGTAGGGAAATAATGGATTGGTAAAATGGGCTTTGCCAAAAATCATGTATTTTTGCAGGCGTAAACCAATGAGAGGGTTCGACTTGAAACCTTAGGCAATGCAAAAAATCAGAAGCTATATTTTGCCCATCGCCATTGTGCTGGGGCTGTTGCTGCACGAATATTGCGCGGCTTTTGTCGTGGTGGTGCCTTACATCATCTTCACCATCCTTTTGCTCACCTTTTCGGCGGTCGACATCCTGAAACTGCGCTTCAGGCCGCTGTTCGTTTGGATTATGTTGTTCCAAGTGGCGGTGAGTTTGGGCGGTTATGCCTTGCTCAGGCTGTTGAATGTCAACGAAATCATTGCTGAAGGCGTGTTGATTGGGGTGCTTTGCCCCGTGGCGGCCTCGGTGGCGGTCATCAGCACCATGCTCGGCGCCGACCGCAACACCGTGACATCCTACACGGTGTTCGGCAACTTGTTGGTTTCCATTGTCGCGCCCATCTATTTTTCCTTCATCGGCGTGAATCAGGACATGCCTTTCTTGGAGTCGTTCCTGCAAATCCTGCGGCGCGTGGGCACGGTCATAGGCTTGCCGTTTTTCGTGGCCTTGGCCTTGCAATTGTGGTGGCCCCGCGCCAACCATCTCCTCAGCCGCTACAAGGGTCTGGCGTTCTATTTTTGGGCCGTCGCCCTGTTCCTCACCTTGGGCCAGACCATCGATTTCATCTTTTTGCACGGCAAGGGCAACTGGAACAGCATCCTCTGGCTCGGCGTTTCGGCATTGCTGTTCTGCATCGTCCAGTTCGGGTTGGGCAAATGGATTGGACTCAAGTACGGCGACACCATAGCGGGCGGACAGTTGCTCGGGCAGAAAAACTCCGCCATGGGCATTTGGATGGCCAACCATTACCTGCATCCTCTGGCATCGGTCTATTTGGCCTTCTATTCGGTGCTGCAAAACCTGTTCAACAGTTGGCAGATTTGGTATTACGGGAAAAAGAAAAAGTGCCAACAACCTTGACGCTTTCCCCATATTTTCCAACTAAATTTCTTGACTTATAGCGCACTATAAGCGGGCGAGAAGGTGTCGCCTTGCGAAACGTCGCCCGTCGTGAGGCCTTTCTTCAGCCAGCGCGAGCGTTGGGCGCTGGTGCCGTGGTTGAAGGTTTCGGGCGCGGTGCGGCCGTAGGCTTGCTTTTGCATATAGTCGTCGCCGATTTTGGCTGCCGCGTTGAGGGCTTCCTCAATGTCGCCGTCCTCCAATGAGCCGAACATCTTGTTGTCGTTGTAGGCCCACACGCCGGCGAAGAAGTCGGCCTGCAATTCGAGGCGCACGCTCACTTCGTTCGATTTGGGCGTGTTGCGGCCATATTGCGCCATCTGCTGGTGCGCCTGACCCAAAATGCCGAGTTCGTTTTGCACATGGTGACCCACCTCGTGGGCAATCACATAGGCGTAGGCGAAGTCGCCGTCGGCCCCGATTTGGCGTTTCATGCTCTTGAAAAACTCAAGGTCAAGGTAGACCGTGTTGTCGGCTGAGCAATAGAAAGGCCCGCCCGCCGAGGTTGCGTTGCCGCAGCCCGAGCTGACGGCATCGCTGTAGATGACCATCTTGGGGGCGTGGTAGGTGCGGCCCATTTTCTGGAATTCGCGTGTCCAAACGTCCTCGGTGCCGGCGAGGATGCGCTTGCAGAACGTCATCAGTTCGGCATCCACTTGGCTGTAGTCCTTGCCGTCGTCGACATACTCGGTCGATGCGCCTTGTTGCATCTGTTCCATGACGGCACTCGGGTCGCCGCCCATAAGGCTGATAATCAAATAAATGATAATGCCACCGATACCGATTCCGCCGGCAGCGGCAACGGTTTTCTTTCCACGGCGGTCTTCCACATTGGTGCTTTCTCTGCGTCCTTCTAATCTCATGATCGTACGATTTTTAGGGTTAAAATTGCCGCAAAAGTAAGGAAAAAGTAGTGGGAAACTCCAAATTTTGATGAAAAAGCGTAATTTTGCGTCTTTATTGGGAGATGGTTGCAACAGGCTTTCATTCCCTGACTTGGTGCAAAAACAAAACCCACTAGTTTGACTTGCATCAGGGACTAATGGGATTAAAGCTGCTGCAAAAATAGAGAAAAACTTTGAATTTGTTACCTTTTGATCAACAATTAAACAATTCAACAACCAACAATTCAACAACATGAAAACATTCGTCAACGACACCGAAGTGCGCACCTATTACGGCGCGAAGGTGAAATCAGTGGTGCTGGCCTACTGCCGCGCCAACCAACTTGAAACGAACCTCGAAAACGCGGAAGTGCGCGATGCCTACGGCAACATCGTCGGCTTGGACGGCTCATTGCGTGCCAACTCAAAAATCTATGTAAAATTTTGAAAACCATGAAGAAACTCTCCAAAACCATGCTGATGGCCTTGGCCATCATACTTTTCCTTTCGGCCTGCCAACCCAAGGAGCAGAAAATCTACATCGTTTCGACCAACGACATGCACGCCAACATCGACAACTTCCCCCAAATGGCCGGATTAATCGACAGCCTCCGCGGCGTCCATCCCGACTTGCTTCTGTTCGGTGCAGGCGACAACCGCTCGGGCAACCCCATCAACGACCGTTGCGACGAACCCGGCCGCCCGATGTGCGAACTGATGAACGCCGTCGGCTTCGACCTTTCATGCTTTGGCAACCATGAGTGGGACGGCGGCCCCATCGCCTTGCGCAACGTGCTCACTTGGGCCAAGTTCCCCTTCGTGTGCGCCAATGTCACCTTCGACGACACACTCCAGATGCCCAATGTGTATCCTTACAGGATTTTTGAACGCAACGGACTGAAAATCGGTGTGATAGGTGGTATTCAGGTGGGCGAAAACGGCCTCCCCGACTTCCACCCGAGAAACTCAGGCGGCTCGCATTTCGATTCCATTGCCAAAGTGTTGCCCAAGTACATCAACGAACTGCGCGGCCAATGCGACCTGCTCTTCCTCCTTTCACACTGCGGCTACGAGGACGACCGCGAAACCGCCGCCCGGTTCCCTCAATTGGATGCCATTTTCGGCGGACACAGCCACACCCGCGTGGCCGAGAAACAATTGGTCGGCGATGTATTGGTGACCCAAGCCGAGTGTAAGGTTAAGTTTGTGAGCCTCAGCACCTTCACCCTTCGCAACGGCAAAGTGGTCGACAAAGATATGCAATTGCTTTCCATCAAGAACTTCCCGAAGCGCAACGCCGAGGTGAAGGCCCTGGTCGACAAATACAACAGCAACGAATACTTTTGCAGGGTAGTCGCCAACAACACTACGCCCGTCGCAAGCGCGGAATCGCTCGGCTGCCTGATGACCGATGCCATCCGCTATACCACTGGTGCCGAAATGGGCTTCCAGAACCCGGGTGGCGTGCGTTTCGACACACTCTCGGTGCGCCCCGTCACGCTGAAAGACATCCTCGCCCTCGACCCTTTCGACAACGAAATCATCGCCTTCACCCTCAGCGGACAAGAAATCATCAACCTGATGAAAACATGCTTCACCACCGACAGAGGCCCTATTTATTGCTCAGGCTGCTCCTATACCTATAAGGTGGACGACAACGGCGAAATGACCGACCTCAAAGTGACTTTGGAGAACGGCAAGCCCTTGGACCTCAACGCCAAATACAACATTGTGATGAACAGTTACATGTCGTCAGTGTTCGACTTTGAGCACAAGGACGCGGGCCAATCCACTTTCAGGACATCCAACGAACTTTTGTTGGAATATCTGTCGCAACATCCTGAGATTGACTATGGTAGCACGAATAGGGTAGTGGAGAAGTAGTTTTGGCACGGTTTTGGTAGTGTGCGAGGGTGAACTCAAAATAAATGGAAGTCAAACCCTTAAAAACAATCGCAACTATGAAAGCCAAGAACATTTTGATGAGCGTCCTGTTGGTAATGGGATCCATCGCAGCAAAAGCCGCCGGCTATCCGCCCGAACTCGCCTTGGTATCACAGCCGGTGATGGTGTACAACCACAACTCAATCACGGTCTACTACGATGTGGAGAACATCGGCGACTACACCTATAGGGGCGACATCTGCATCTACCTCAGCCCCGAGTATGGCCACGAATATGTTGAGAAATATGTGAAAGTGCGTCCCGGTCGCATCAAGAGAATCGAAGTCGAGATTCCTTGCCGCACCATCGACCGCCACGTTGTCTACACACTCATGCCTTACTACTCGATGGGCCGCGAACTGTACAGTTTCACCACCTTTGAATACTTCGAGCCTGTCCGCTTCTGCTGGCATGGACCTCGCACCGAGCCTTGGGTGGTGATTCACATCGGACCGGTAGTGCGCTACTATCACCGTCCCGGCTCCTACCGCTACTACTACGACGGTTTCCGCCCGCCGATGCCCGTTGGCCTCGGAATGCCGCCCCCGATGGACCCGATGCACCACACCTACGGCTATCACCACAACAACGGAGGCTACCCCGCCACCCACGAATGGAACAACAAGCCCGAGCCGAAGCCCAACAACAATACGCCTGCACCTACTGCAACGGTCAGGCCCAAAGCCAACGGCGGCAGCATGAGCCACGGCAACAGCAACCCGTCCGCAACCAACAACGGAGGGTCGAGCAGCAGCGTCAAGCCAAGTGTGCCTTCGGGCAACGGCAGCAGCAGCGGTCGCACTGGAAACAGCGGCAACGTAAGCCGCCCGAGCAGCAACAGCCGCCCCAGCGCAACGACCACCAACGCAAGCCCACGCACAAGCAAGACCAACTCAAGCAGCCGCGTGAACAACTCGAGCAGTAGCAGTCGCCCCAGCACAACTGGCAGTGCCTCAAGCAGTGGAAGTTCCTCCAGAAGTTCAAGTGGCTCAAACAACTCTAGCTCTGGCAGAACCGGGAACGGAAGGAGATAAGAAAAGAATCGAAACACATTTAAAAACGGCGCGTTCCTCAAGGACTTGAAACTGACCGACACCCACAAATGGATATAAACTGTGGGTGTCGGTCGTTGTCTATCCAAGGAACGCGCTTAAGTCATGGGAAGTCACAAGGCCGAGGCGCTGATTAAAATTACCAAAAATTGAAACTCTTATTTCTATTTTTTGTAATTTTGCAACTTATATTTATTAGTCAAAATCTGCAATGGGTTTTGTTCTAATTATTTTGTATTCAGCCTCTTGTCAATCGCATGGTGTGAGTGACCTTGCGGAGCTGTAATTGGTTTTAAAGTAAAAACACGCCACTTTATGCACCAGATTCTTGTCACTGGAGCCGCTGGCTTTATCGGAGCCAACCTCGTCAAAAGGCTTTTGCAGACGGAAAAAGACATTCTTGTGGTCGGCCTCGATAACTTGAACGACTACTACGACCCTAAGTTGAAGGATTACCGTTTGGAACAACTGCAACACATTGTGCAGCAGTCCGATAATGGCTGGACTTTCGTCAAAGGCAACCTTGCCGACAAAGCCCTTATCGACAGCCTTTTCGAGCAATACCAATTCAATGTGGTGGTGAATCTTGCTGCCCAAGCCGGAGTAAGATACAGCATCGAGAACCCTGACGCTTACATTGAGAGCAACATCATAGGCTTTTACAATATTCTGGAGGCCTGCCGTCATCATCCCGTGGAGCATTTGGTGTATGCCAGTAGTAGTAGCGTCTATGGTGGCAACAAGAAAGTCCCTTTCAGCGTGGACGACCCCGTTGACAATCCCGTGAGCCTTTATGCCGCCACCAAAAAGAGCAACGAACTCTTTGCCCATTGCTATAGCAAACTTTACAATATTCCCAGCACGGGTCTTCGCTTTTTCACTGTCTATGGCCCTGCCGGAAGACCTGACATGGCGTATTTCGGCTTTACCAACAAACTATTAAAGGGCGAAACGATACAAATTTACAACTACGGCAACTGTCGCCGCGACTTCACTTACGTTGACGACATCGTGGAAGGCATAGTCCGAGTGATGGCCAAGCCACCTGAAAAGAAAACGGGCGAAGACGGTTTGCCCATTCCGCCTTACAAAGTATATAACATTGGTGGTGGGCAGCCAGAGAACCTGTTGGACTTTGTGCAGATTCTTCAAGAGGAGCTTGTCCGTGCTGGTGTGCTACCCAAGGACTACGACTTCGAGGCACACAAGCAACTTGTCCCCATGCAACCCGGCGATGTGCCAGTGACATACGCCGATGCCACAGCTTTGGAGCGTGACTTTGGATTTGTGCCGAAGATAACCCTCCGCGAAGGATTAAGATCCTTTGCTGAGTGGTATAAAGAATACTATAAACCATAAACACTAAAAGAAACCTCGAATAACTGAACAATTCAAAATCAATTAAACAATAATACAAAAAAACTATGATTAACGTTGGAATTATCGGATGTGGCTTCGTTGGAGGAGCCTTGAAAGATTGGTTGGAACACAACAACCCAGAGTGCAAACTTTTCATCAGCGACCCGCCCAAGGGGTATAATGATGATTTGAGCAATATTGACATTGCATTCTTGCAGATACATGTCCCTACCGAAGAGGACGGCACACAGGATTTGCGTCTTATGAAAGAGTTGATTACCAATCTTCCTGATGTGCCAGTGTTTGTTCGTACCACCATCCTTCCAGGCACAAGTGAAATGCTCTCACGCGAAACGGGTCATCAAGTATGTTATATGCCAGAGTTCCTTACCGAGCGCACACACATCGAGGACTTCAGGAAGCAGACTATGGTGTTTACTGGGGCGCACGACTTGCTCACCAAGGTTTTTGTCGGCAAGAAGTTCACAGTTATGACCCCGTTAGAGGCCGAACTGACCAAATACATGCACAATGTGTTTGGCGCCTACAAGGTGACCTACTTCAACGCCTGCCGCGAGTATTGCGAGCAGATGGGAGCCGACTGGAGCAAGGTGCATACTGGCGTGCTTCTCTCCGGCTATATCAACGACACGCATACTTATGTTCCAGGCCCCGACGGCAAGTTCGGCTATGGCGGCAAGTGCTTCCCCAAGGATGTCAACGCTTTTGCCAAGATGACCGAGGGAACGCCTCTTGGAATCTTATTGGAGCATTTGCATGAACTTAATGTTCATTTCAGGGGAGTGGAGGAGCATATATAGTACCTAAAATTGAATGAAAAAAGTCCCAAAGCATATTTGTGTGCCAAGGGACTTCTTGCCTTTTATATGCTTTTATTTATTACTTTCTATCTATGCTCAAAATCCTAACTTTCGGTGTCTATGATATGCTCCATATCGGGCACATCCTTCTTTTCAAGCATATCAAGGAGCGTTTTCCCGACCAAGAGTGCAAGCTCATCGTGGCCGTGCAGGACGGCGATTGCATTTTGAAATACAAGCCGGGTACCAAGATGGTCTATTCCACCGAAGAGCGCATATTCATGGTGAGTGCCGTGCGTTGGGTGGACGAGGTGGTGACTTACAAAGACGTGGATGTTGATATTCAGCATATTGATTTCGATGTCTTTGCAAAAGGCCCCGACCAGCAACATGCAGGGTTCCAGCGTGCCGTGGCTTGGTGTGAGGCGAATGGCAAGCAGGTGGTAATTATCCCTAGGACGGAAGGCATTTCTTCGACGATGTTGAGGGAGTATAGCAAGATTAATTAATTATGGCTAAACAAAAAAGCTTAAAGCAAAAAGCCGCCGCAGGCATGGTGTGGACCGCCTTGCAGAAGTATTCCAAGATGGTTATTAAATTCATCTCGGGTATCATCTTGGCGCGTCTTCTTACACCTTTTGATTATGGTTGCATCGGTATGTTGTCTATTTTCATGGTGTTGGCTGAAACTTTTATTGATGCTGGCTTTGGCTCTGCATTGATACAGAAAAAGAAGCCTACCCAAGAGGATTATTCCACAGTTTTTTGGTGGAATTTGGGCATGGCCTTGCTGATGTACGCGATATTGTTTGTAAGTGCTCCTGCCATTTCAAGGTTTTATGATATTCCGCTCTTGTGTGATGTCCTTCGTGTTCAAGGGTTTGTATTGTTCATCTATGCCTTTAATATTGTTCAGAGAAACCAGCTGAAGAAGAAGCTGAATTTCAAAGTACTCTCTATTGTTACCATAACAACTTCTATCATTTCTTTGGGCATTACTATTTTCATGGCCTATAATGGGTTTGGCGTATGGGCGTTAGTAGCGCTAAACTTGATTTCAGCAGCTATCCCCGCTATTGTATTCTGGTTTTTTATCAAATGGCGTCCTATTTGGGCTTTTTCTTGGGCATCATTTAAGGAGTTGTTCGGCTTTGGATTTTATATGTTTTTGACACATTTGCTGAACAATTTTTCTACAAAAATTCAAGGGTTGCTCATTGGCAAGGTTTATAGTCCCTCTACAATGGGATACTATTCGAAAGCCTCGGGTACGGAGAGTTTGGCATCTCAAAGCATATCCTCTATTATGACCCAGGTGACATATCCTCTATATGCCGAAGCTCAAAACGATTTTGCACAGTTAACAAATATGATTAAGCGATTGACGACAACAATTGCATATATAACATTTCCCTTAATGTTTATTCTTATTCTTTGTGCAAAACCGCTTTTTGTATTGCTCTATTCTGATAAATGGTTGCAAAGTATCCCTTATTTTCAGGTATTGTGTTTAGCTGGATTGGCGGGGTGTTTGCAATCTGTCAATTTACAAGCCATTGCTGCAATTGGTAAAAGCAAGACAATGTTTGTGTGGACAATTGTTAAAAGATTGATAAGTCTTTCAGCTATCGTTGGAGGTTTGTTTTGGTTTGGAATGAAAGGATTACTTATAGGAGTAGTGTTCAATTATTGGTTTTCGTACATTGTCAATATTAGTTTGGTCTCGAAACACGTAGGCTATAAATGGAATCAACAAATACTGGACCTTCTTCCTGTTGCAATTGTTTCGATTATTGCAGCACTGATAAGTTATGGGATTGGATATTTGCTTCATCTTAGTATGTATCCTGATGGTATTGTCAAGTTTTTAGTGTATGTGTTGGTTTATTTAGGATGGTCTTTTGTTTTTAAGCCTGAAGCATACACCTATTTTCTGACTATCATTCCTGCAAAATTTAGGTTTTTGGAAAAAAACAAGAGAAACAAAAAAAGTATATAATGAAAATTGTCCTCATCAAAGAAACCAAGACCCCCGTGGACAACCGTGTGGCCCTGGCCCCAAAACAGGTGGCCGAATTGAACAGTCGATTTCCTCAGCATCAGATTGTGGTGCAAGCCAGTGACATCCGCGCCTTCTCCGATGACGAATATCGGGCCGAAGGCGTTGAGGTGTTGAATGATGTCAGCGATGCCGACATCCTCTTCGGTATCAAGGAGGCCAAAATAGAAAGCCTGATGCCGAACAAGCATTATTTCTTTTTTGGCCATATCGCCAAGATGCAGGAATACAACCGCCCTCTGTTGCAGGCTTTCATGCAGAAACATATTTCTTTCTGCGATTATGAATACCTCGTTGACGACAACAACATCCGTGTTTGTGCCTTCGGCTGGTGGGCTGGCGTTGTTGGCGTTTACTATACGCTGCGTGGTTATGGATTGAAGCATAAACTTTATGACTTGCCCAAGCCCGACCGCCGTTTCACCCTTGACCAGTTGCTGAACGCACTGAAGAATGTTGAACTTCCCAAAGTGAAATTGATGGTGACAGGAGCAGGCCGTGTCTCCCAAGGCGCGCAATATGTGTTGGATAACATTGGTGCCCAGAAGATGGCTGAAGAAGAATATCTTGCCATGGAAAAGGTTGAAAGATTGTCTTATTGTTATGCCGATGTTGACCGCTTGGTGAAACGCAAAGATGGTGGCAAATTCTCATGGAATGATTTCACGCACAACGCCAAGGAATACGAAAGCGACTTTATGCGCTTTGCCAAGAAAACCGATGTGCTGATTTGTGCCCATTTCTGGGATCCAGAGGCACCTGTCTATTTGAGTGAAGATGATTTACGCAACCCCGATATACGGATACGCATGATTGGTGACGTGACTTGCGACATTAAGGGTAGCATCAAATCAACGGTACGTCCTGCCACACACGATGATCCATATTATGACTACAACCCGATGACGGAACAGGACGATCCAGCTTTCTCATCATCCAATAACATCTCTGTGATGGCCGTGGACACATGCCCGAATGCTTTGGCGATGGATACCAGTGCCTATTTTGGTGAAATGTTGACGAAGCATGTGTTTGAGCCTTTGTTGAAAGGTGAGCATTCTGCTGTTATCGATCGGTCCATGATTTTGAAAGAAGGCAAGTTGACCCCAAGATTTGCCTATTTGAAGGATTTTTCAGAGTGTAAATGATATGGTGAAGATAATATTAAATGCAGATGATTTTGGTAGAAGTGCCGAGAGAAATCGAGCGATTGATGATTGCTTTAAGCAAGGATTAATTACCTCTGCGGGGTTAATTATAACAGGGAAGTATTTGCAGAATGCTTTGAGTTTTATTGATAGCGGGGATTATGTTGAAAAAATACATTTACATGTAAATCTATCAACAAGTTTAAGAGATGAAGATCCCGAAGATATTCCTCTTACTGAAGCTATGAGGAAAGATTCTTTTTTTTGTAAAGATGGTAAATTTAAAAAATATAAAGGATTACCTCATAGATTATCTGATATCAGGAAGTGGAGAATCGTTTACCAAGAAATGGTAGCTCAGTATGAGAAGTTTAAGGAAGTAACTAAAGGAAAGGCTGATTACAAACATATAGACTTTCATTTGTGGTATAATTTGACATGGCCGGTTTCTATGGCGCTTCGTCGTTTTACAAGAAATTTCGGCATCGAGTCTGTTCGATATATAGGGATGCATCAAGTTACAAATAGAAAGTATAAGTTGTATTGGAAACTCAGTCAAAGCCCTAAAGTCACGTATGTCCCGTCTACCAATATTGATTTTTATTTGTCAAAGAATAATTTGTTTTTGAATTACGATACTGTTGAGTTGTATTGTCATCCTCATTACAAAGAGAATGTTTTCCTTGATGATAGTCCATCCTATTTGAAACACAATAGACAGCCAATGTTAAAACAACTGCAACTATTAAATGACCACGGGGTATCAAAATTTATCTCTTGGAAAGACATCTAAAAGAAAGATAATCATCGAAGCATGTGTGATAATGGCCATTGCCGATGGAAAACCGTCCTGGGAAGTGGTGAATACAAGAAATGTGGATAATGTTGAAATCGAAATCGACCATGACGAGGCACGCAACAAGCACAACGAAACCATTTGCCAATATTTGACCAACAAGGATAAATACAACTTATATCTGAAAAAGATATGTAATGATTTGGGCATGAAAGAAATGACAATTATCGACAAGACGATACATCCTCAATCGTTGAAAGTATGTACCAAATTATTGCTTGCCTCTTGGAAAGACAAACTCATAGGGAAAAACAAAACAAACGACTATTCACTATTGCGCCTGCTCACCCATGACGCAAGGCGGAATCTGCTGATGTGGACGATAAAATTAAATAAATGAGACTAATAAACTATTGATATGTTTGGCAAATTAAAGAAACGGCTCGCCAAAAAGCGTGAGATGAAAAAATGGGAGGAAAAAATCACCAAGAACTTCAAGGACTTGAAGGTTCATCGAAAACTGACCAAAGAACAGGAAAAGGAAGTACAAGACTTTTACATGGATATGATTGGTAAGAAGGTGCCGCTCTATTGCCATGAGTATTTCTATTCGCGCACAGGGCACTTTACCAAAGAGTATGTTCCCAACAACATTTATCATTGTGAACTTGTACCGAAAGCCAACCAACACCGCCTTCAAGGTGCATTTGGTGACAAAAACATGTGTGACTTCCTATTCCCAGGCGAGAACATCGTTCATTCCATTTTGAAAAACATGAATGGCTATTATTATTTTGAGGGGAAGCCGGTCTCGGAGGAGGAAGCCGTTTCTCTGTGTCAAAATTTGGAAAAGGTTATTATCAAACCTTCGCGTGAATCAAAAGGGCAAGGGGTGCAACTTTTTAGCGTAAAAGATGGGATAACTGACCTTTCGGGTAAAAGCATCAGCCAATTGTTCAAAGAATACAAGAAAGACTTTTTGATTCAAGATTGGGTGAGGCAACACGAAGGTATGGCCGCGTTGAATCCTACATCAGTGAACACCTTGCGTATTCTGTCATATCGTTCGGGTATGGAGGTGTTGATTATTTATTCCGTGGTGCGTATAGGGCGGAGCGGTTCAGTTATAGACAATCAGTGTGCAGGAGGCATTAGTACTACAATTGACAAGGAAGGAAAATTAGGAAAATACGCCTTTGGTGGTTATGCAGAGGATAATGTTGACCATACCGACACAGGCATTGTCTTGGAAGGCTATCAATTGCCATCATACGGCAAGGCTATTGAAATGGTGAAACGATTGCATTTGAAATTGCCGTTTTTTAATATAGTGGGGTGGGATGTGGCCATTCAAGAAGACGGCGAACCTGTGCTTATTGAATTCAACACCAATCCTGGGTTGAGTCAATCGGCATTTAAGTCTGGAATGGGCGAATACACGGAGAGAATTATACGGGAACTTTGGCCGAGATCTAATACTTGGTTTCCTGATTGATAATACAATTTATGTCAATATACATCAATAATTTATACAGATATGAATTCTGAGATACAGATAATTGAAAAGCCCGACTGGGTGTCATGGGATGAAATCCATGATGTAGTATGGGAAGCTCACGCAAATAATAGAGAGAAAGGGGTTATTATGTCATACCCTTCGCTTTCAGGTGAAGAATTAAAAGACAAGATTGGAGATCATGGTAAGATGTTTCTTGCCCTTGATGATAATAAGGTAGTCGGCACATTAGCCCTTATTGTCAAAACAGGGAAAAAGTGGTATAATACTGGTGTCTATGGTTATTTGTGCTTGGGTGCAGTCCTTTCGGAATATAGTGGAAAAGGAATATATAGGTCTCTTTATCAACTTGCTGAAAACACCGCAAAACAGATGAATTTATCAGTTTTGACAAGGGATACGAATGAAAAAAACGCCAGGATGCTCAAAATATCAAAGCAAGAAGGATACCATTTTGTAGAATATCGAGTTCATGAAGATCATTGTAACATTATTAGAGCAAAATGGCTAAATGGATGTCCTTACACTGACAAAGAGATTAACAAACGTTACAAATGGTCGAAGAGATTGGCAAAGTGGCAATATAAGCCTGGAAGAATTGAGCGTTCTCGAATAATTACATATATTTGTAGAAAGATTTCAAGAAAGTTAGGTATTCGTTGATGTTATTGTTTAAGAACAGTTTTTAATGAAAAATAAAGTTGTTATCATTGGGCAAGGATTCACAGGAAGGCTGAGTGTTGTCCGCTCCGTCGCAGAAATAGGATGTGACACTACACTTATTGTGCTAACACATCGTAACAAGTCCAATGGCAGTTTGATAGAAACCAAGCCCATCGATGCTTATAGCAAATATGTGAGCCGCACATTATATTGTGAAACACATAACAGTGAAATGCTGATAAATATTTTGCTCACAAAATGTGTTGACCCAGCACAGAAAACCATCATTTTCCCAGATAATGATTTTTCAGCAGCTGCTATAGATGACCACTATGACATTTTGAGAGAGCATTTTTATTGTCCAAATATCAACAAGGAACAAGGTGCGATTGCAAAATGGATGGATAAGGTCCGTCAAAAAGGCTTGGCACAAGACATCGGGTTAAACGTGACAAATTCAACAATTATAGAAATAACCGACGGAAAATTCAACATCCCTGATTCTATTGAATACCCTTGCTTTACAAAGCCTTTGGTGTCTATGTTAGGAGCCAAGTTGGGTATAAAAAGATGCAATAATAGAGGTGAATTGGAAAAACATCTCACCCAATTGCCCACATTAAATGAAAGATTCAGTAATTCAAAAATATTGGTTGAGGACTTCAAGAAAATAGATAGAGAGTTTGCTGTCGTGGGCTTCTCTGACGGGAAAGGAGCGGTGATTCCTGGAATAATCGAGATTATAAATCTTGCACATGGCATGCGTTTCGGTGTGGCTGTGCAAGGCAAGGTTTATCCTATTGAAGATTATAGTCTCATTGAAAAATTCTCTGAACTTATTAAAAGAATTGGCTTTGTCGGCATTTTCGATATTGATTATTATGAAAGTGGCGGCCTGCTATATTTTGATGAAATTAATTTGCGCTTTGGTGGCTCTGGTTACGCTTATACAAAGACTGGTGTAAATCTTCCTGTCATGATGATAAAGTCATTTTTAGGAGAGAGCATTAAAGAAATGAATCAGGCTATTACAGATAGAGCTACTTTCTTCAATGAAAATATGGCTATGCAAGATTGGTTCAGTGGATATATGAGTACAAAAGAATTCAAACAAATAAGAAAAGAGTCAGATATCCACTTTGTGTACGACGAGAATGATCCTGCTCCTCAAAAGGAATTTGAAAAAGTTTTCAGGAAGAAGCATTTGAAGAGAATAGTCATAAACTTGTTCCGAAAATTATCGTGCTGTGCCCGCTATAGGTAATGGAAAAGACAGGGAAACCCGGTTTAAAACGTCTTCGGGGACGGAGAAAAAAGGTTCGGAGGACAGCGATAGTTGGATTGGAGCGGTTGATTGAAATATAAGAAAGACTCTTTTGATGTGACTTTTGCTTGAAGTGTCACAATAATTTGTACTTTTGCACAAAATTGATAGAGATGAGTATTGACTACATTGCATTAGAACACAAGGGAATCCAATACTATTTGTGCAGTATGGATTGCAAAACAATTGTAGAAATCAGTTATGTTGCTCGGCGCGGAGAGACCGAGGAACAAGGAGCCGTACAAAGAATCCTGAACAAGTCTAGGATTTCTAACATTTCTGACTATGTCCTCAACGGTGGCTATTTCCCAACCAATATTATTTTGAATGTAATAGACGTTGATAAGATTCAGATTGACGAAAAGAACAGATGTTTTAGCCTTGCTGTTTCGGAACGCATTGCCCAAGTATTGGACGGTCAGCACCGGGTTGCGGGTATGAGGGATGCCCTAAAGAAAGACAATTCGATTGCAGACATTAAATACCCTGTTCTGATTGTCATCGGATTAACAACGGAACAATGCGCAGACATCTTCATTAGTATTAATACCGAACAGAAAACCGTACCAAAATCGTTGATTTACGATTTATATGGATTGACAAACACCTCAAATCATGATTATAGCATTGAACGTGGCCGTGACATTGCTTTCGGCCTTAACAATGATGATGACTCGCCATATAGAGGATTCATAAAGTTCCCTGGAAGCACTCGTTTCAAGGGAGGCATCCAGTTATCCAGTTTCGTCAATGCACTGCGCCCCTTGGTGAAGTCACATGGCGAATTTGAGAAATACCAGATACAGACACTGGAATTCCAAACCAAAGTCCTGAAAAACTATTTCAATGCTTTGGAATACTATTATGACAAAAAATGGTATGAATTGTCCAATCCATTCCTGTTCGCTTCCGGATTCAGCGCAGCGATAGATGTACTTTTGAGCAGACTACTTCCTTTCTGTTTTTCAAAAAAGAGCTTTTCTTTCGACACATTCAAATCCGCCTTAAATTTCAGCAAGGAGACATTGCTGAAACAAAACGATGTAAAAGGAATGAGTGGAGAAACCGCAAAGAATTATCTGTATGACGAGTTGGTCAAACGTGTTAATGTTGAAACGATTACGGAAACGGAATTGGAATTCTAAATGAACTTGTTTTTATGTCAACACAGTTGCATTTGGCCAGCCTATTAAACAAAAAAGGGTATCCAGACAGGATAATCGCTGGTAATGCCCTCCTTTATGATACGGACATTCAAGAGTGTAGAAATGCAATTAAGGTTGACAGGGACGCCTTTTTCATCAATGCTCTATTGAGTTATGCGGGATCGATTACAGCTATCCGAAAAGACAATTATTCTTGGGCATTCATTCAATCCTACTATTGTATTTTCTATTTGGCAAAGGTGCTTTTGGCAGGGAAAGACCGCTTCGTTTATTATGTTAAAGGGAAACCCTATCGCATAAAGCTTTCTTATGGAGAGCACTTCACTAAGGAAAAAAAAGGCAATTCACACGAAGTGGCTTTACGTTTGTTTACAGAGGAATTTCAAGACGATTCCTCGTTGTATTCTGAAATAGACGGTGAAAACAGCATTACTTGGTTCAACCATAAAAGGGAAGAGATTAACTACCGATTAAGTCCCATGCCTGATCCGACACCGCCAGCCCCACTTTTCAAATATAATAACGATATTAGAAAATGGCTGGCAGTATACGAAAACGAATTGCTGTACGCCTTTGATGCCGAGCATTGTTATATGGCATTCACAACCAATTTGTTGAAACGTGTTACCGACAGTTATCGTCAAGATAAAAGGCAAAATAATTATGTTACCGATGCGCTGCTTCTGCATTTGAAGCGCAATATTGCAGACGAGAAAGGTCCGCTTCCACTGGTTAAACGATTAGAGGATCTTAAGAAATAGCATCTTTATCTTTGTATTCTGCCTTAAGAATCAAATGCTTTATTCTGAAAGCATCTATTTGATATACAGAATTGTATGATAATAATATGAACCCCAAAGTAGTTATCATAGGACACGGTTACTTGTCCCGTTTGAGCCTTGTTCGTTCGGTTGCAGAGATAGGCTGCGATGTTACGGTCATAGCGATGACTTCGCAGTTTGAAGGGAAACAACCCTCTCAAAAACCCATCGACTGCTACAGCAAATACGTCAACCGTTATTACTTTTGCCTCAGAAAAGACAAAGACGCTTTGGTTTCATTGTTGCTTGACAAATGTGCAGACCCTCTCCAAAAAGTCATCCTGATTCCCGATGGTGACGACGTGGTGGCTGCCATCGACAATAACAAAGACAGATTAATAGAGCATTTTCTGTTCCCTCATATCGCCAAGGAGCCGTCATCGATGGAGTATTGGATGGAGAAGACCCACCAAAAACAATTGGCAAAGGAAATCGGCTTGAATGTGACCAATGCCACCATTGTTGAGATTAAGGATGGACAATACACCATCCCATCCGATTTGCAATACCCCATTTTTCCCAAGCCTTTGGCTACCATGAATGGGGGCAAGGGCGGCATGAGACGCTGTGACAATCCGGAGGAATTGTCGGAGGCATTAGACTATATCATCAGCACACGAAGCAGGAATACCAAGGTCATGGTGGAGGATTACAAGCAGATTGAGACGGAGTATGCCTTGCTGGGGTTTTCGGATGGAAAAGAGGTGGTTATCCCTGGCGTGCTGCAGTTTTTGGCCGTTTCAAAGGCGCATCCAGGCATTGCGCTGCAAGGTAAGGTTGTTCCTGTGGCTGGTTTTGAAGAGTTGGTGGAAAAGTTTAAGGCGTTGGTGCTGCGGATAGGCTTTGTCGGTGTGTTTGATGTTGATTTCTTCAAAAGTGAGGGCGTCTTCTATTTCTGCGAGTTAAATCTACGTTATGGCGGTTCTGGTTATGCCATCACCAAGTTGGGGGTGAATCTGCCTGCAATGATGGTGAAGTACTTTTATGGTGAGTCTATTAAAGTCATGAATAAGTCCATTATAAAAGAGGCCGTCTATGTGAATGATAGGATGTGTATGGATGATTGGAACAATGGAAGTCTTTCTTTAAAAGAATATAAAAGATATCTAAGAACCTCGGACATTCGCTTCATTTGTGACGACCAAGACCCGCTTCCTGAAATAGAATATGAGAAGATGTTTAAGAAGAGGTTGTTGGTGAATCTTATTAAGAAGATGCTACGAAAATAATAAAAAAGGTTTCTTTCTGATATGAAACAAAAAGTCGTCGTCATCGGTCACGGGTACACCTCCCGGCTTTCCATCATTCGCTCTGTCGGTATGGCAGGCTATGATGTGGATGTGGTGGTGGTTTGTTTTGGCAATCCAAGACAACAAAACAAACCGCTTGACTGTCATAGCAAATATGTTGATAAGGTGTGGTTTTCCCTTTCGGGAGACGAAGACGCCCTTATCAATTTATTGCTTGAAAAGTATTCACAATGCAAGCAAAAGCCTGTCCTCATTCCTGAAAGCGACTTCTCGGTCAAGGCTGTCGATTCAAATTTGGACCGTTTGAAAGATTACTTTTTGATTCCCAATATTGATGGACAGCAGGGTGCCGTGACGGAATGGTTGAACAAACTGAAGCAAAAAGAACGCGCGAAGTCGGTCGGATTGAATGTGGCAGACTATCATGTCATATCAATTCGGCAAGGTAAGTTTGAGATACCTGCTGACATCACTTATCCTTGTTTCCCCAAATCCATTGATGGCGGTAAAACAGGATTAGGCAAATGTAATAATAATTCTGACCTGGCTAAATCATTGCGTCAAATGGCGGCGGTTCGTGCTGATAGGGATGTTTTGGTGGAAGAGTATTTGGAAATTGACAAGGAATATGCCATGGTGGGGTTCTCGGATGGCAATAAGGTCTGCATACCTGCTATTCTTTACAATGAAACGATGGCCAAAGGTGCGCACTACGGCATTGCCAAAGGCGGACGGGTGTTGCCCGTGACGAATTACAGGGCTTTGGTTGAGCAGTTTAAGGCCTTGATGGCCAGCATTCGTTTTGTCGGCATTTTCGACATCGACTTCTTGGAGTGCCAAGGAAAGTTCTATTTTGACGAGATCAATCTGCGTTTTGGTGGTTCCGGTTATGCAGTGACCAAAGCAGGAGCGAACCTTCCCGCGATGTTTGCTGATTTCATGACAACGGGGAAATACGCCCCAATTGAGGTTCCATCTTCGACCAATTTGACTTTCGTGAACGAGCGTATATGTATCGATGAATGGTATGCCGGACATACAAAAACAAAAGGTTTCCGCAAGGAAATCAATTCCGCTATTGTTTCTTTCATCAAGGACGAACAAGATCCGGAACCTTATCGTATGTTTGAGAAATATTATTTACAACAAAAGAGAAAACGTACAATAAGAATTTTGCTTTCGAGGTTAAAACTAAAATAATACAAATATGGTTATTGGAACATGTGGTTTTTGCTCTACGGGTTCGAGTGCCGTGAGCGACTATCTGAAGGAATTTGATGAAAACCAAGTGCTTGATGGTATGGAATTTACTGTTCCATATCGTCCGGATGGATTATTGGACTTGGCATATCACTTGGTTCAAAACCCCTGCAGGGATGACGGTTCTGCCATAGCGATTCCAAGGTTCAGGCGACTGATGAAAAGACTGAACAGAAGTATTCATTTAAAATATCATATTCCAGAAGAGGAACTGCAAAAGAATGTTGATGATTTTATAGATTCAATAGTTCAGTTCAGGTGGCATGGAACTAACAGGTCGGATGTTGAACTAAATCCCTCAAAGTTCTTTTATTATTTTGGCAACATTATCATGAAGGGAAAAGTTATTCCCCGAATCAATAGATTGGCTGGCCATTGTGTCGACATGTTTCCCTATAGGGATTTGGAGGTTTCCATCAATCCTGCTTCATTTGATGAGGCAAGTAGGAACTTTGTGAAGAATTTGCTTTCTTTTATAGGGGCTGATTTTAGTAAAAACATTGTACTTGACCAACCTTTCATGGGCGACGATCCTCTTATTTCCTTTAGGTTTTTTGATCATCCCAAAGCCATTGTGGTGGACAGAGACCCAAGAGACAATTATCTGTTTACCATCAAGATGTTATACAAATCCACTAAATATATGCCAGTGGATTCGGTTCAGGATTTTGTCAAGTATTATAAATTGCTTCGCCATAATCGTCCCTATAAGAAACCCAATGACAACATTTTGTTGTTGCATTTTGAGGAATTGGTGTACGATTATGAAGCTGCAACAAAAAAGATCCGTGAGTTTTGTGGATTGGGTGAAAATCCCCATCCGCTTTCTATATTTGATCCTAAAATATCCATGCCGAACACTCAGCTTTTCTTGCGGTTTCCTGAATATCAAGAGGATATGAAATACATTGAAGAACAACTTCCTGAGTATTTGTTCCATTTTGAGAATTACCCCAAGCCCGAAATAAGTGGTGAAATGTTTGAAGGAAAATCCCCTTTGAACAAAAAGAAATAACAAAAACTCATATATAATTACTATCATGTTGCCAATTAAACGTTATCTGAAAGAGCCATCTCTTATCATTCAGGGATTGTTGATGAAATTCAATTTTTTGTTTCCTGACAAATTTTATTTAAAGTTGATGTATCGTTCAAAGATGGGGTTTCCTCTGAATTTGAAGAATCCACAACGGTTTAGTGAAAAACTACAATGGCTCAAATTATACGATAGAAAACCTCAATACACACAAATGGTTGACAAGATAGCTGTCAAACCATACGTGGCAAACATAATAGGTGAAGAATATATCATCCCCACACTTGGTGTTTGGGAGCATTTCGACGATATTGATTTTGACAGATTACCCGATAGTTTTGTATTAAAAACCAACCATAGCGGCGGATCGACAGGAGTAATCGTATGCCGTGATAAAGCGACATTGGATAGGCAGAAAGCCAAAATACGACTGGAGCATTCTTTGAAAAAAGGTATTTTTCCAACATTAAGGGAATGGCCGTACAAAGATGTAAAACCGATGATTTTAGCCGAAAAATTATTGGAAAGTGATGATATTCACGGGCTTATGGATTATAAGGTTTTTTGTTGCAATGGTGAGCCGAAATGTGTGAAGGTGAATTACGATGTTGAGACGGATTATCATGTCAATTGGTACACTCCAGATTGGAAATATATAGAAGGAACTACTGTTAAGGACCCAACTAACCCATCTGTGCAAATAGATAGGCCTAAAGATTTGGAATTATTACTTGATTTGTCAAAAAAATTGTCGGAAGGGATTCCTTATTTACGTGTGGATTTCTATATCAATGGAAAAGGCTTATGGTTTGGAGAACTTACTTTTTTCCCAGGTAGCGGGTTTGAACGTTTTGATCCAGATAGTTTTGATTATGAAATTGGTAGTTGGATAACACTTCCAAAAAAGAACCAGAGAAGTTGATTCATTGGTTTTTGATTATTGTTCTAATGATTTTGTTTGATAATTTTGGATATGTAGATTCTATAATGAGGCAATGAAGAAAATAATCAACATAGAAAACTTTATATTGTTGTTGTGGGGGTTGTATTTTACCCAAGGAGTATTCATACCACAAGGTAGTATTATATCAAGAGGCGTTCTTGTTATGTATCTATTTATATCGTTTTATTGCTTGATAAAAGTAAATTCGTATGAGAGTCTTCGATCAAGTTATGTGAAAGCTTTGAATTTCCTCGTTTTGATGCTTACTGTATATGGCTTGTTTTCGATTTTTAGAGGCCGAGGGGGTGATGGATTGAAAGCGATATATTTGTCATTGTTGCCGACATATTCTTTCTATTATATTATCCATAAAAGACAATTATCTGAAAACTGGTATAGATGGATTTTGTTTTATTGTGCTTTGGTTGTTGGTGCTCAGTATATGTCTTATGTCAATACAATGCAAGAAGAGTTGTTGGAAGCCGAAGAAGGTTTTACTATAAATGTAGCATATCAAATTGTTGCTTTATTGCCCTTATTGTGGTTTTGGCGTGAGAAACCATTGGTTCAATATGGTTTTTTGGTTTTGGTGTTTTTGGCAGTGCTTAGCACAGCCAAACGCGGCGCAATTCTCATCTCGATTTTATGTATGATGTATTTTGTTTCGCAATCCTTAAAAAACAGCACTCGGAGACAAAAGTTTGGATACTTTTTGCTGGTTGTTTTGTTTGTTGCTGCTGTTTTGGTTTTGGCAAAGAATTATATTTCGAATAATGCTTATTTGCAACAAAGATGGGAAAATACTCAAGCGGGCAACAGTAGTGGTAGAGGTGCTATTTATCGAGAATGTTGGGATGCTTTTATTAATTCCAATTTTTTGGAATTGTTATTCGGACACGGTATGAGGGGAACTTTGAGGCTTACTGGTCACTCTGCGCATAACGATTGGCTACAGTTTTTATTGGATTACGGATTGTTTGGAGCCTTGGTTTACTTGTGTTATTGGATTGTGTTTATTCGTACTTGGCTTACTGACCATGAAGACCAAACACGTCCTATCATTGGTACTATCGTAATTATATATTTTATATCCACCCTGTTTTCAATGTCCTTTAATGCGATGGAATTGCCTGCTTGCATTTGTTTGGGGTATTGCTTGGCCGAACAGCAAAGACAGAAAACGGATGATGACGATGACGAAGATGAAGAAGAAGATGATGATGATGACGAAAATGACGAAGATGAAGAAGAAGTTCCCCAACCAGATCAAATCATTTTTGTATAGTGTCGTTTCGGGTTGCAAAAAGTTATCGATGAATGAATTCAATTATTTTTACGGGAATTAAAAGATTACCATGAATCTCTGTTTCATCACTTATAAATATCCCGGAAAGCACAATACATCAGATTATGCTTTCGTAAAGCAATTGGTGGATGCCATAGCGCAATTGGGGCACCATTGTTTTGTACTTGCACCATTCAACATCTCCCATTATCGTAAACTATCCGAAAGCAAGGAAGAGTACGCCTGCGGAAAAGGAAAGGTAACGGTATATAGGCCGGGTTATCTGTCTTTTTCAAATCTACATATCGGCAAGTTTTATCCGTCTAAATGGACTCATAAACTAGCATTAAAGAAAGCATTTCGTATGTTGAACGTTCGTCCAGATGCTATTTATGGCCATTTTTGGGACTCCGCATACAATGGATACGAATATGCTAAAACAAATAATATTCCATTATTTGTGGCCACGGGTGAGAGCGAAATAGAAAGGTTGTTCTCTTTTCCTGATGATCAGAAAGCGTTTAGCGACTATGTTTCTGGTGTGATATGTGTGTCTTCCAAAAACAGGGATGAAAGCATTTCATTGGGTTTGACTACTGCCGAAAAGTGTGCCGTTTTCCCCAATGCAGTAAATGCGGAGTTGTTTAAGAAGTTGGACAAAGAACAATGTCGAGAGCAACTAAATTTGCCGCAGGATGCTTTTATCATTGCGTTTGTGGGCTGGTTCATTGAAAGGAAAGGGCCACAACGAGTAGCTGAGGCCATTAAGCGAATACAGGGCAAACCGGTGTATTCTTTGTTTATTGGCAAAGGAGAACAGGAACCCCATTGCGACAACATTCTGTTCAAGGGTGCGCTGCCGCACGACCAAGTGCCACTCTATTTGAACGCCGCAGATGTTTTTGTTCTCCCAACCCTGCACGAAGGTTGTTGTAATGCAGTGGTTGAGGCTATGGCTTGTGGTCTGCCCGTGGTTTCAAGCAACTTGCCTTTCAATTGGGATGTGTTGGATGACACAAACAGCATAATGATTGATCCAAACAATATTGACGAAATTGCAGCAGCTATCCTTACATTACGTGATAATAACAATCAACGTAAGGCATTGTCGAAAGGAGCTTTGCTAAAAGCAAGTAGCCTCACTATTGATCAAAGGGCTGAGGCAATTGTTGAATTTATGGAATCAAAATTATAAATTGTATGCACATCCTTCATATCTCAACTGATTTTGGTGGCTCAAAAGTTCATGCTAGTCTGTACAAGAGTTTGGCTGAACAAGGGATTGCACAAACCATTTATTGCCCAGTGCGAAGTGCGAGAGAAATCGGTCGGAATGCCTTTGTGGCCAAAGAAACGGAAATCATATATGATTATGTGATAAAACCTTATCATCGTTATGTATATCACATCAAGCGCCAAGCAATCTTCCATTCTTTACAAAATAAAATAAATCTTAAAAATGTAGATTTGTGTCATGCAGCCACTTTGTTTTCAGACGGAGGGCAAGCCTATAAGATTTATAAGAAATACCATGTTCCATACATGGTGGCAGTGAGAAACACGGATATTAATGGCTTTCTTGACTTATTGCCCCACACTTGGGCGGATGGAAAAGCGATTCTTCGTCATGCGGAAAAAATCTTTTTCATTTCTAACGCTTTAATGGAAAAGTTCAAGAACCATAGGGTAATCCAACCTGTCTTGAATGAAATCAGAGACAAAATGGTGCTGATTCCCAATGGTATTGATGAGTATTACCTAAATCATCTTTGTCGTGAACCACATTCTGGGCATCGGGTTCTTTATGTTGGCGATTTCAGTAACAATAAAAACGTGTTGCGTTTGGGTGAGGCTGTTTTAAGGCTTCGCTCAGAACTGGGTTTTGAAGATGTTACCCTGACTTTGGTTGGAGGTGGAAAAAACACCGATGACAGAGTAGAGCAGATGATTAATGGGCATCCAGACGTTTTCCAATATCTTGGGCCTATTTACGATAAAGAAAAACTGTCCGAAGTGTTCCGCACCCATTCCTTGTTTGCCATGCCTTCTATCCACGAAACTTTTGGCTTGGTCTATTTAGAGGCTTTGTCACAAAACTTACCGATTGTCTATACCAAAGGACAAGGAGTGGATGGCCTTTTTGATGATACCGTTGGAATAGGAGTGAATCCAATGTCGGTTGATGATATCACACAAGCCATAGAAGTTGTCTTGAAATCACCCCAACGGTATTCAAACAGGAATATTTGTTTTGAACAATTCCGATGGAATGGAATTGCAGAGAAATATATCAATTTATATAAGCAAGTGATAAATCAATAATGGGATTATTAGCCATATATTATCGGATACGGCATCCTAAGGCAGAGAAGGTGCCGTATATGTACCAGCGCTCAATTATAGGACAAGTTTGGCATACCATCCGTAAGTTTATTTGCCAAAACATTGCCCCCAATTGTGTCACCAATTTTATGAGGGTAAACCTATATCGCTTATGCGGGTTTAAGATTGGCAAGAATGTTTTCATCGGAATGAAGTGCTATTTTGACGATTTAGCCCCCCCTATGACTATAATAAGGAACAATGTTACGATCTCGTATGGTGTGTACTTTGCATGTCATGGGCGCAAACAAGCACACCATCATATAGAGATTTGCGATGGAGCATACTTGGGTATGAAAAGTGTCATTGTTGCACGCCAAGATCTTGTTATAGGTGAAAACGCTGTAGTCGGTGCCATGACTTTGGTTAACAAGTCTGTCTCTTCAGGTAAAACGGTAGTAGGGGTGCCATGTCGTGAATTACCATAAGGTTTTGAAAGTTTAAAACTCCCTAATTTTGCATTGTTGAATATGCTTACCATCATCTGCCCTATTCGCAACGAGGAGAAATACATCGCCCGTTGCATTGAGGTATTCAAAGCATTGTTTGTGAGAATGCTTTGATAAAAACACGGCTTATAGTTGCGAAGTGGAGTATTTTTTGTATTTTTGCATTTGTAAATCCAAGAATCCCATGGAGAAAGTAACACAAATAGCATCGTATGTATGCAGTCGTTATCAATGCGAGTTTGGAGTGCGCATTGATGAAATGAAGCTGCATAAGCTGCTGTATTTGTTACAGAGAGAGGCTATTATTAGGACCGGCGAACCTATGTTTGATGCTACTTTTCAGGCTTGGAAATACGGGCCGGTAATTCCCGAAATCAGAGCATTATATAAAAGCAACAGCCTGGACGAGACGCTTTCTTCAGTGGCCATAGAACACTACAAGGATGTGTTTGATTATGTCTTTGCCGAATATGCTGGAAAAAGGTCGTTTGTGTTGAGTAACATCACCCATGGCGACTATTCTTGGAGGCACGCTCGTGAGGGTTGTTCAAAATATGCTGATTCACAAAAGCCAATGTCGCTTGAAGACATCAAGATAGATGCTGAGAACATCAAGTTGCGTCGCGAACTTTTACGTCAATACCGATTGGTGAATGGTGTATGAACAAAAAAATATCTGACGGTCAGAAACAAGTTTTAGATTCTTTAGTTTGTGAAAGGTTGTCGTCAGACGAACAAAATCTTCGTTTGGTGAATGGCTTTTGCAATTACAAGAATCCCGCTTTGGCGGATGTTATCCTTAATGAGGCTTTCGAAGAAGATGAAGGAGGCTCCATAGCCTATTATATTGTCAAACATTCACCAAGTAATAAAGTTTTGTTCTATTTCTCATTGAAAAGCGGTATGCTTTTTGACCAACATCTTGATGAGAAAAAATATGAAGCGTTAAAAGAATGGGTTCAAAAAATTGAACAAAAAGCAAAAGATGCATCTTTGGCATCAGAAGAAAAACAGTTTTTATTCAACTTAAAAGAAAAGATACGTTCCCATAAAGGGCTGAAAAAAGTCGAGTTAGAGCGATTGTCACGAAACGATGCCACTATCTTTGATGATTTGAAATTGGAATCAAACTCTAACATCACTCATGTGCTCAAGACTTATTCTGGTGTGGAGCTTGTACATTTCTGTTCCAATAGCGACACGAATGCATTATGGGAATCGTATAATATGCCTCAACCGCTTGGTGCGGTGGTATTTTGGCATTTTATTGTTCCTCTTGTCCTTTCTGTGAAGAGAATAGTCGGATGTGAATATCTATTTCTATTTGCTGCAGATTCAACCGACGACCAGACCCTTGTGGAATACTATAGAAATATCTTGAATTTTGATGACAGCAAAGAACGAGCTGTAGTAAAACCGGTATATGATTTTTCATGTAAGTTCATGTACCAGGAAACAACACCATTGGCTAAAATGCGCCAAGATTTTTTTGATAATTTCAATTCTGAATATTAACTAATAAAACAAAGGGAAGATATGCTCACCATCATCTGCCCCATCTACAACGAGGAGAAATACATCGCCCGTTGCATTGAGTCCATCATGGCCCAGGACTATCCCAAAGACGATTTGGAGGTCCTCTTCGTGGACGGCATGAGCACCGACCATACAAGGGAAATCATTGCCTCTTATCTGCCGCGATGTCCCTATCTGCGCGTGCTCGAAAATCCGCAAAAGATTGTGCCCTACGCCATGAACAAAGGCATCAGCGAGGCCAAGGGCGACATCATCATGCGCATCGATGCCCACACCTTCTATGAACCCAACTACTGCTCGGCCATCGTCAAGCGGCTGAAGGAATTGAATGCCGATAATGTGGGCTGCGTGTGTAAGACAGATGTGCTCAACAAGACCCCAAAAACTTTGGCCATCTGCGAAGTGCTGAGCAACAAGTTCGGTGTGGGCAACTCGACATTCCGTACCGGCATTGAAAGTGTCAAAGAAGTGGACACGGTGCCTTTCGGCTGCTGGCCCAAGCGGGTGTTTGAAAAATATGGAAGATTTGACGTCCGTCTGGTGCGCAACCAAGACATTGAATTCAGCAAACGTATCATCAATGGCGGTGGCAAGATTTATATCATCCCCGACACCTTCTGCACTTATTTGGCCCGCGAGACTTTCAGAAGATTGGCTAAAAACAATTACAACAATGGCCTATGGAACATCCTCACGGTGTATTACACCAAACAGATGAAGTCGCTGTCGCTGCGCCATTTCATTCCGTTGTTGTTTGTGCTGAGTCTGATTATTCCGACGATTGTAGGGGTTTTCTGGCATCCTGCGTGGTTGCTGTCTGCTTTTGTGTTGTTGGTCTATCTGCTGGCTTTGGGTGTCGTCAGCGCCAAACTGGCCAAGCAAAAGCATCTGAATTTCTTCTATCTACTATGGAGCTTCATCACCCTGCATTGCAGTTACGGATTTGGCTCGTTGATGTGTATTTTTTCTTTACCCTTTAAAAAGCGATAAATCAATATGTTACTTAAATTTTTCTTCGACCGAATTGTTTCTTTTATGGGCCTGTTGCTTTTGTGGCCTGTCTTACTCATTTTGGCTGTTTTAATCAAAATCAAAATGCCAGGAGGTCCGGCGTTATTTGTTCAGAAAAGGGTTGGCAAAGGAGGGAAGTTGTTCAATTGCCATAAATTTAGGACGATGGTAGTGGATCATAACGGAAGTTCCGTCAGTGTGGCGGGCGAGAGCCGTATCACGCCATTGGGAGCCAAATTGAGACATTACAAATTGGATGAGCTACCGGGATTATGGGATGTCTTTATTGGTAAAATGAGTTTTGTAGGCCCTCGTCCCGATGTGCCCGGCTATGCCGACAAGCTGGAAGGTGACGATAGGGTTGTGCTGAAGTTGTGGCCGGGAATAACAGGCCCTGCCACATTAAAATATAGGAATGAAGACAAAATGATAGCCAAGTATGTTGCCAAGAAACAGGAAGAAGGCGACACCCGCGACGCGGAAGTCATAGCCCTGGAGTATAACGACACGGTGATTTATCCCGATAAGGTACGGCTGAACTGTTATTATTACCGCAATTATTCCTTCACTAAAGATATTCAAATGATTTTCTGTACAGTGTTGAGGAAGAAAATGGAATATGATGGTGAGATGATTTGAGGAAACTGTCGAAACGCACAGACACACTTTTTGAAATAGTATCCTTGTTTGACACAAAAAAAGGCCATTAGTCAACCTAATGGCCTTTTTTTTGTGTGTGATAATCAATAAGTTATCAATCAATACTCATCCTCATGGAAGAAAAAGTCGTCCTTGGTAGGATAGTCTGGCCAAAGGTCTTCGATGCGTTCGTATATCTCACCTTCGTCTTCGATTTCCTGAAGGTTCTCAATAATTTCTTCCTGTGCGCCCGTGCGCAAAGCCCAGTCCAACAATTCATCGCGAGTGGCTGGCCACGGTGCGTCTTCCAATTTTGAGGCTAATTCAAGTGTCCAATACATATCTGTTTCGTTTGATTTTGAGGGCGCAAAAATACAAGTATTTTTTTAACTAACAAGGGATTTTCGATAAAAATAACGATTTTTTATTTCGTTGATTCCCAACTTGTTTCGTTGGCTTTTTCTAAAAAGCCGAAAAATCTTGCCAAAACGAAGAAATAATCCGACAGGCGATTGAGATATTTCAGGTCGATAGTATCTATTGGGTGCAAGGCGGCCAAACGCCAACCTTGACGCTCGGCGCGACGACACACCGTGCGGCACACATGGGCGTGACTTGCCTTCAAGTTTCCGCCCGGAATGACAAACGATTTCAACTCGGGAAGTTGTTCGTTCATCACATCGATTTCATGCTCCAAAAAAGCCACATCATCGGCGGTCAAAACGGGAATCATCTTTTTCACTTCGGAGTTTTCGTCCAAGGCAAAATGCGACTCGATGGTGAACAACTTGTTCTGCACCGTGTCCAAAACGGTTTTCATTTCGGCTGTGATGCCCTCTTGGTCGTAAAGCACGCCGATAAAGGCGCTTAACTCATCGACAGTGCCGTAGGCTTCAACTCTGTCATCATATTTCGCGACGCGCAGGCCTCCTATTAATGAGGTCTTGCCTTCGTCGCCAGTTTTCGTATAGGTAATATTCTTCATTGTAATTTATTTTGTCACAAAACCGACAAAACTTTCAAAACCTTTCGTTGGTTGTGGAGGCTACGCAACCGCAACGCCGCCGGAAAGCAGCCGGTTGGCGTGCTTTCCCCACTCTGTCCGTTGTTTTGTAGGTTTTGCATGTTTTGTGGTATTAAACTCTAATATTTTAATACAAAGTCCTGTTTCTCTATGCCTTCGCGGAAGAAAACCATGCCGATACAATACAAGTCGAGGGTGACCGACACATCCTCGTTGCCTTTGATTTCCTCCCAAGCGTCTTCCATCGCTTTGTTGTGATGGATGCCCTCGAAGACAAACACCGAGTCGGCGGTCTTATAATTCAGGCAATCAACGAGATAGTCCCAAGTGTCGTCCTCGAAGGAGGCGCGACTGAAGAAGACAAAACCCGTGTTCAACCGCCTGAAATGCTCCGAATCGAACTCGGCGGGCTGGATGAGGTTCACATTTACGATGCCCATCGAGTTCAAGGTTTCCAAAAAGTCATCCGACTGCTCCAAATAGATTTTGGTTTGCAAGTGTCCCAAGGCCAACGCCGTGGTATTCAACGCAGTAAGTCGCCCAAACGACACCACAGAATCAGGCTCGAAATAGCGTACCATCCTGTAAAGCAGCCGACTTTGCTTGCGAAGGTTATAGTGGATGTATTTCCGCTTGTCCAACAGCCGCGCCACGCGATAAATGGTGTCGTAGTCGCGGTTGGAGCCGCTGTCGTTCAGCACCTTGCACATGAAATCATACACGAAAGGCGAATGGATGCCATACTCGCTCTTGCGCTGCAACAAATACTTCAGGTAACTTGTCAACATAACTCAATCATATTGAACCTTTTGCAGGTAGTAGACCGTCCTTCTCGGCTTGGGCTGACTGCCGTTTTGGATGATTTGCGACCCGAAAATGAGGAAACGGCTGCCATACCATTTGCCCAACTGCGCGAAATACTCATCTTCCACATAATCAGCACCATAAATCGGAGCCAATTTTTCGCTTTGTTGGTTCATCAACGCTTGTCCGTTGGCATCGAAAGCGGTGTAACGCAATTGGTTGCGATAGGGCGAGGCCACTACCAACTCATCATAGCACACCCCTTCAGACGAGTGTGGGAAAAGGTCGTAAGTCAGTTCGTTGTCGAATTTCACCGACTGTTGCCATTGCAGATGTCCGTCGCGGTCGAAAGCAAGGATGATTTCGCTGAAAAAGTCGTAGCCATCGAACACGGTGTAAGTGTAGGGATAGCCGCCGTAATAGCCGTAATAGCCATAATTCATGCGGGTTTCAGTGTGGTAATAAGGCATGAAAGCCTCCACTGCAAAGATGGTCAGGTCGCCAAAATCGGTGAGGCGGGGCTTCAAGAATTGGAACGCGATTTCGCCCCTCGTGGGGTTGTCTTTCCTTTGGTTTTTCAGTTTTTCCTCGCGCAGGCGCACGCGGTCAGAGGCGGTCAAAGCGTGCTCAATTTCAGGCATGTCCTTGAACAAGAACACTTTGCTGTCGGGCACTCCGCCGACAAAGCGCATCCACACCACGCCGAGGCTTTCCTTGTCGAAGTTTTCGGTCACGCCTTCGAGATTGACTTTCCGGCCCGTTTCGCGCTCCAAAGTGCCGATAACCACCAAGTTTCGGCTTTCGTCGAAACGAAACACCATGCGGCCCAAGGCGGCAGTGGGAATGTTCTCATAACGGTAAGTGCCTTGCAGGTTGCCCGTGGGCGAATATATGAGGAAGGACGTGGAAACGAAACGCTTGTTGTCAAACTCCTTGGCGACCACCACAAAGCAATGCTCCTTGACAAAGGCATCTGTTTGGAACAAAACAAAATTCCCTGACGATGAAGGTGTTATCATGCGGCATTGGTTGCTTGTGAGGTCGTAGAAACGGAGAGAACCGTTGCCGTTTCTGTTGTTCAATGCCATCATCATCGTGCCGTCAACGACCTCAACGGAAAGCGGCACCGACTTTTCGGGCCATTTGTCCCAAAAAGTACGGTAGGCATTTTCTTGTCGGTCGTAGGCAACTACAAGAAAATCAAGCGAATCCGCTGCCTTTTTGTTGTCTTCGTTCACAAAAAGGAAGGCCGCGAAACGCGCATCGTTGCCCGCATCGAAAAATTTGATTTTGTCGGGCAAGGGGTTGAGGTCGCTGCGGGTTTCGTAAAGGCTGCTGTCGACGCAAGCGAAATTCCAAAGGCGGTGTTTCGCCTTGTCGGTCTTTTCGGTTTCGTAAAGCAAAAGGCCGCCATTTTCGTCAAACGACTGGAAATGACAGCCTTGCGCCTTATGCCAACGGTTCACCTCATAGCGCACGGGTTCCACCTGCTGGGCTGAGGCCCAGTTTGTGATGAGAAGTAGGGCTATGAGGAGAAGGCTTTTCATTGGGATTACAAATCCCCTCTTCGGGACGGGCGGATTGCAAATCCGCCCGAACCAAAAGGGATTCAAAAACACATCTTTTTAGAACTTCACAAACTTGGAAACTGCCGTTGTGCCGTCAGCGAAACGGAAGTTGACGAAATAAACGCCATTTACCAGTTCGTTGACATCGAGTTGGGCTTGGCCGGCAGCCACATTCGTTTCGCTCACCTTGCGGCCCGTCATGTCGAAGATGCTGACTTGGGCATCGTTTTCGAGCATGAACGACACCTGCTCGCAGGCAGGATTGGGATAGAGGCCAATGGTTTGGTTGTTCTCTTCCACTGCCACGGCACCGTATGAAACAACCTTCACATAGTCGATTTCCCACGAAGAAGCGGCTTCGCTTGAACTCTTATAGACAAAAGCGACATAGAAATCAGGATGATAATTCTGTCCAAGATAACCCATAGCACTGTATACATCCACTTCTCCAGACTCTACCCATTCGTAGTTACCCGTCGAATAGTCGAAAGCATCTGTAATGTCAACCCATTCGAAATCAGTCGGTTCGCTTTGGCCGTCATAGTCTACGGAAACCTTCACTTGCAGCGGGTCGCCGTCAAACTTCATGGCCGTGCGGAACGACAAGATAGCATCCTGATAGCCGTTGCTGGAAATGGCGGGGCTAATCAGCCAATCTTCGTTTTCATTATAAGTCTGATTAGCGTAGCCGTTGCAAACAGCGTAGGTCGTGCCTTGATAAACGCCTTGGTGCCAGCCTTGGTCGCCGTACATGTCGTAAGCCGTGAACACGCCGAGGTCTTCGTCGAAGTCTTCAAAAAGTAATGTGTAAATCTCTTCTGTTGTAGCAGTCACAATCGGATAGCCGTCATCGGTCTTGTAATCGATATTGGCGCCGCTATTGGTGTAGGGGAAGATGGCAAAATGATAAATAACGCCGCCTTGCAAGCCAGTGAAAGTCACGGTCTGCGCATTATAACCCACATTCTGGGCTGATGGGCCATTAGGGACAGTCACGCCATCAGTAGGAATGGTAATGTCGCCTGTAGAAGCCACAACCAAATACATGTCTGGCACTTGACCGCCAACGGCATCGGTCCAAGTGAGACCAATATCCGTACCATTCACGAAAGCAGCGAAATTGGTGGGATAGTTGGTCGGTTCGGGTTTGGGCGGGACAGGGGCACCGCCAGCCTTGTAGAAACTAACGCGCGTGTCGATGCTCGACGTTTCGGCATAGCAACTGAACAAGGGGGCGTTGTTTGAGGTGTTGGGGTTGAAGCGCATGTTGTTGCGCTCGTTTTCGCCTTGGGCCACAACCTCAGCCGTGCCATCAGCATTGAAAACGATGCTCCATTGGCCGTTGGCATCAAGTGTGGTTTGGGTCTTCAAGTTGTTGCTGCTGCTGCTTGCGGCATAGAGATAACCGCCTTTCACTTCGTCGAAGAAGGTCCAAGCACCAGCGTTTCCGCCCAAAGTGAATTGGAACACATCGGTTTCGCTGGTGGGGTCGGTGCCGGGCGTAACGGTGATGGATTCGCCGTTTTCGCTCACAACCACCGCGTTACGGTTGTTCGTCTTTTGGTAACCCATAGCGAGGACACCCAAGTCGTCGTGATGGGCCACGATGAGGTAGTTGGCTCCAGCTTCAAGACCAGAGGCAGAGGTGACCTTTGTGTAGGTGGTTTGCGCGAAGCCGCTCACCGAAAGGAGCAGCATGGCCACTAATGAGAATAGAACTTTTTTCATTTTTGATTGGTTTTATGTTTGACAATTGATTTGATGTATTTCTTTGTTTTAAACTACGGATTTTACGGATTTTACAGATTAATTCATCTGTTGAATCCGTGTAATCCGTAGTTTCATAGCCACTACAATTCCAAAACATCAGCCTGCTCGACGGCCTTGATTTCGGGGATGACTTTCTTCATCACTGACTCGATGCCGTTTTTGAGGGTCATTTTGCTGTGGGGGCAATTGCCGCAAGCACCCGTCAGTTCCACGATGACGGTGTTGTCGTCGGTGAGTTCCACGAAGTTGACGTCGCCGCCATCCTGCTGGAGGTAGGGACGCACTTGTTCGAGGACGTTCTTGACTTTTCTTAGGAGGGTTTCTTTATCCATATCTATCTTTTTTTCTCACGCAGAATCCGCTGAAATCGCTGAACCTGCCGGACGCTTGGTTTTCGTCGCTTTGCGCTTCATAAAATTCTGCGAATTCTGCGTGCAAATATCATTTGGTATTTATTATTTCCTGTGCAATCTTGTCGAAGGCCTTAGTGACGGGCGAGTTGGCATCCAAGGCGAGGGGCATACCCGCATCGCCACATTCGGCAATCTTCTCAGTGATAGGAATTTGGCCGAGGAGCGGCACGCCAAGTTGGTCGGCGAATTGTTGGCCTGTTTCCTTGCCGAAAATGTAATATTTCTTCTCGGGCATGTCGGAGGGCGTGAAGTAGGCCATGTTTTCCACCAAACCGTAAATCGGGATTTGCAGGGCCTCTTCCTTGAACATCATGGCGGCACGAAGCACGTCGGCGAAGGCCACTTTTTGTGGTGTGGTCACGATGAGCGCACCCGACACCTTATATTGTTGGGCCAAAGTCAGTTGGATGTCGCCTGTCCCGGGAGGCATGTCCACCACCATCCAATCCAACTCGCCCCAAAGGGTGTCGTTCATCAGTTGGTTCAAGGCACTTGTGGCCATAGGTCCGCGCCAAATGAGCGGGCGGTCGGCATCGACGAAACTGCCGATGCTCATCAGTTTGATGCTGTATTTCTCGATGGGCAGCATCACCGTCTTGCCGTCTTTCTCGAAGGCACTCGGCTGTTCGTTACCCAAGCCGAACATCATCGGGACAGAAGGGCCGTAAATATCAGCGTCTATCAAGCCCACGCGCTGGTTGGCGCGCGCCAAAGCGATGGCCAAATTAGCCGCCACCGTCGACTTGCCTACGCCGCCCTTGCCCGAAGCCACAGCGATAATGTGCTTCACCTTCGAGAGTGCCGTTTTCTCTTCCACCACCTTGATTTCTATGTCGATACCCTCGCCAAACACCTCGGTCAGGGTGCGTTTGGCACCGTTCACGAGGATGTCGTTTTTCGGGTCGTTGGCATGTTCCATCACAAGGTCGAAACGGATGGCATTGTCCTTAACCATCAGATTCTCAACCATATTCAAAGCAACGATATTGTCCCCCTTGGGGAAATAAATGACGTCCTTCAGGACTTCCTGTACATTTTCTTTATTTAGCATGATTTTAAATTATTACGCGGCAAAGTTAGTAAATAGTTAGGAGTTGGGGGTTGAAAGTTGAAAGTTTTTGTATTTTTGCCGCAACATACACTTAACCAATGAGAAAAAACCGTTTCATGGCAAATGCCATACTCGTGCTGCTGGCGATGGCCTTTGCATCGTGCGAAAAACCCAAGCCGCTGCCCAACATCGACATCGTTTCGGAGGCCATTCCCCGCGAGCCTAAGATTCCATGCGTCATCGTCTATTCCGAAAACGGCGAAATCATGATGGAAAACGCCCGCGTGAAAACCCGTGGCGGGGCTTCTTGCGTCTTTCACAAAATATCTTACACCTTCAAGATGGACCATAGCCTTTCGTTGGCAGGACTCCCGAAACAAAAGTCTTACATCCTGAATGCCAACTACATAGACAAGTCTTTCATGCACCACAAGATTTGTTTCGACCTGTTCAGGGAGATGAACCCGCTGAAGAACCTTGCCTCCGAGTGCGCCTATGTCACGGTCAGCCTAAACGGTACATATAATGGCCTTTATGTGCTCATGCAGAAACTCAATGCAGGCTCGCTGGGCCTCAACAAAAAGGACAGTTTGGCCATGATTTTCAAAGACCCGCCAATTTTTTTCGGGGAAAACAGGTTAGACCCGCAATGGGTGCAGGAACCGGGAAACTATTTCCAGCAGAACTACCCCGACATCGAAGACGAGGACATGAACAGCTATCTTGAAAACATCATGCAATTTATGATTCATTCCGACGACAGCACCTTCGCCCGCGAAATCGGCCACATTTTCGACTTGGAGAACATCATCGACTGGCACCTGCTGCTCATGTTCACCAACAACGGCGACGGCGTGATGAAGAACTTCTACCTCTACAAACGCGACAGCCACACCCCCTTCCGCATCGCCATTTGGGACTACGACGACGCTTTCGGGCGCGACGGCGAAGGCGAACTGAAAATGACTGAAAGCCTGCCCAACTTCGAGAGATGCCTGCTCCTCAACCGCTTGGAAAACAACCCTTTCCTCGACTACAATACACTACTGAAGCAACGCTACAAGGCCTTGCGCGACAGCGGATTGTTCAGCAAAAAGAAAATCGAGCGCATGATTCGCGACAACGACCGAACCATCAGGGACTATGTTGAGCGCAACTTCGAGCGATGGCCTGTAGACGGCTACGGCTATTACGATGCCTACCGCTACGAGGAGGAAATCGAGGTGATGCGCAAGTATTTGGACATCCGCATCCCGCAATTGGACGCGGAGTTGGGCTACCATTAATCCACTACCGAAATCCGACGGCAAACCACTCCTTCTGCCGTTTTCACGCGAAGCAGATACAGCCCTTTGGCCATGTTTTTCAAGTCAATAACGATTTGATTGTCAGCGACATTCTTTTGCATGACGCATTGACCTTGGGCATTGCAAATGGAAACTTCCTTGATGCCTTCAGCCTCAACGGTGACGAATTGTTTGGCCGGGTTGGGATAGACCTTCACCTGAGTTTCGTTTTCGTCGGTGCCCGTAGGCGAATAGTAGGCGTGCAACTCGAACTCGTTGGGGCTGTATTTCCTGTTGGCGGGCGCGGAGGTGCAGTCCAAGTCGCCATAATAGGCATACAAACGGTAGTAATAATCGCCTTCCTCAAGTGCAGAATTGTCGATGAAAGTGACCGCCGTTGCGCCTAACAGCTTGATTCTATGATATTCGCCGTCGCCTTCCTTGCGGTAGAGATAATAGCCTGAAAGCCCCTCGTGAGGCTCAGGCGCATCCCATTTCAACTTGATTTTGAAGTTGTTGGTCAACTCATAATCCAAGTCGCGGGGCGGATAGCACGGTCCGAAAGTGGCGCACGACTCGTTGGAACGCTCGCCATTGTCGCCGCCTTCGCAAAGCACCGCCACTTGGTAGCAATGGCCGCCTTGAGTGGGGTTTTCGTCCAAAAAAGTTGTGCCGTCCTGAATGAGGCGATACAACACACCATCGCGATAAACATTGTATCCATAACCTTGATTCTCAACGGCTTCCCAAGTTATCCTAATGCCCTCGTCCTCAACGGAAGCCACAAGGTTTTCAGGTGTGCCGCAGTCCAATGAACCGCCGCAACTGTTGTTGGTTTCGAAGAAAACGCCCTGAGCCAACTCATCAGAGGAGCCAGTGAAGGAAAACACGGTGTTGTTCGTGTGGTCCTTGATGACGAAAGCCATCTGATTTACAGTCTCTTCGGGTGCCGTCCAGCCGAAACTGAGTTTGCCCAAAGGCATGTCAGGCTCCACGGAAATGGCCGATGAGGAGGTCATGGTGTAACGGCCAATCTCATGGCCAGCCATGTTGTAGGCACTGATGCAGCCACCTTGCCAGCCTTGGAAAGAGTTGGTCGTCATGATGATTTTCCACGGGCAGGCAGGCCCAACCTGCACTTTCATCACATGGGCGTGTTTGCCAATGCGACCGTTGGCGACGACATACACCGCATAATGGTAGACATCGTAACGCGGCACTTCAACATCCACAATTTCAATGGTTTGTCCAGGAGCGACATTGGTCATAGTTTGGATGATTTCATTGTCGCGCATCACAATCACCTGCTCGATGGCCGCCAAGGGTGAACCATCAAGCGTTGTGGTGGGGTTCGTCCAATGCAAGGTTGCCTTCAGGTCGGTGTCCGAAACGGGAACCGCCGTGAAGTCGGTAGGTGCCGAAGGCGTTTGGTTGTAAATAGGTGCCGGCACGAAGTTGAACATGGCATCGGCGGGATGCGTATAAGGCGCGTCATCTATGAGATACCAACCATCGCTGCCGCCGCCCCAACCGAGGTTGAAGTGGAACATGTCGAAATCGTCGTAACCGTCGCACACAAAAGCATGGCAGCCGTCATCCTCGCAACCACCGTAATACATCGGCCAGCCCATGTCGAACTGCTCACGCACCATGGCTTTCCAAGTTTCGGTTTCAAAATCGTTGCGCCTGAGTTGCACATTGGCCTCAGAATAATTGAAATAGGTGTGCATCACCCCAGGAATGGGACCCGATGCGCCGCCGCTGCCATCGGGTCCATAGCCCATGTCGATGGTCACGCCGCAATGGAAGCACAAGGTTCCCGTGGCTAATTTTTCGACTTCTGAAGCGTTGGCGTTCAATACGTTGGGCATGTTGTCCCAATCGTATGTCGTGTTGCCGAAGTCGGCGCAAATCTCGCCGTAATCCTCATGGTTATAGCAATGATTGCCAATGCCTTGCGCTGGATATGCCCAAAAACGCATCAACTGCGACATGGCCGTGGCCAAGCAGCCCACGTAGGTATGTCCGCCCGAACCGGCAGGGTCTTCGGGGCAGCAAATGTTGTAAGGGTAATCCTGATTCCACTTGGTTTGGCAGAAATAGCCCGTGCCGCGACCGCCATTGCGCGAAATCAGCCTTCCGTGAGAAAGCACCGAAGCCCATTCCGCAGCCACATCAGGCGTGGCAACCGCTTGACGCAAAGGCAACATGCACTCGGCCACGCCATCCAAATAATATGCCAACGCCGGCGGAATGTTGGCCGCATCAAACATCGATTCATCAGAATAACCGATGACAGGGCGGTGCGCATCGTCGCCAGCAATGATGACGAAAGCACTCTCGCCAATATTGAAGACGAAAAACGCCTCATTTTGGCCTGTATAGACAAGTTGCGGCACAACACGCTCAATGGCGAATTGCGCTGAGGCGAATTTTTGTGCAGCAGTCAAGGCTGTGGCTTGGTTGATGGGGGTGGCTTGCAAGATGTTCAAACAGAACATCAATGCTGTGACAAGTAAAGCAATCTTTTTCATAGTTTTATAGTTATGTGGATTTCTAATTATCTAATCCGACGACGGTGCAACTATTTCCCAATGGCCGCCTTTGTCGGGACCTATATGGCGAATGATTCCCAGTTTTTGGAGTCGAGATAAAGCAGAGATGACACCACCAAGGGAAGCATTCTCTATTACAATTGCCAATTCCCGTCTACTATATGCAGGGTTTTCTTTCAATTTCTCTATAATCTCACATTGTATTCGTGAAAGCCCAATATGGTTTTCTGTATGGTCTTCAGTTTTCTGTCCTCCTTTCTGTATGGTTTCTGTATGGTTTTCTGTTTTCTGTACACTTTTCAGTCCACTTTCTGTATGGTTTTCCGCTTCCAGTCCACTTTTCTGGTTACTTTCTGTATGGTTTTCTATTTCCAGTCCACTTTTCTGGTTACTTTCTGTATGGTTTTCCGTCTCCAGTCCAGTTTTCTGGTCACTTTTCTGGTTACTATCTGTTTCCAGTCCACTTTTCTGTATGGTTTCCCCTTCTTGCTGTTTCACCAAATCCTCAATCAAGAGCGTGGCTTCCACCCGTGCTGGCATTTGATGCTCAACAAGCGTCGGCAATTGCCAACCATTCTCACGCCAACCGGCACTGATAACATCTGCTCCACTACCGGCCTTTTCACCCACACCTACAAACACGAACATTTTTTGTAACAATGGGTTGCGGCAAACGCTATGGCCTCCTTCCCAAAAATCCTCCAAACTGACAAGCATTGTACCGGGATTCGACATTACAATACGGTCATCATAGCGGTCAATCACAATATTCCCCATCACTGTGTAAGCGCAATGGATAAGGCAGTTCCCCAATGCTTCTCTCAACGAGGTATGGGCCGATGTGGTGTCTTTGCGCCGTTGGTTCTCGTCCAATTTGAAAGGCACAGGCAGCGCATGTTGCAACATTGGCAAAACACGACTATAGAACTGATAGAGATTGGCCTCCCAAGTGCCATCAGGATAAACACGGTTTGTCCAGCGAACATCTTTACCATCGCCAAGGTGTTCCCGATAGTCAGGGAAGAAGTTCGGGCAACATTCAGGGTCGGTAATGCTGCTGTTCTTGCCGAACATCAACATTCCCGCCACCGTGAAACCCGCTTTACCCGTGGTCCTGTCCTTGCGGTATGCCCCAACACTTTCCAAAAACCTTTGGTCGTCAAATTCATTCCAAGGGTGATTCTCATGCCTGTCTTTATAGGCCTGACGATAGTTTCGCAGCGTCGCAGTATCTATGTCATCAAAGGTGTAGCCCGTAAGTATGCGCGAGTCTGCCGAATGTTGCACATTGTTGGCATCCGAGAACATCTGCCGCACCTCGTCATCCGAACAAACATAATCCCCCTCATGGTGACGTTTGTAGGTGTGCCCAAAAGGATTGAGCGTTAGATACACAGGGCACAGATAATAGGGAGCCTTGGGGATTAGGAACACCAGCAGCCTTATCCCGCTCTCCGTCATAATTTCTACCACATCCCTTTCCGTCAGCAGCGGAATACTCACACAGCTTTTGTTGTGCGCATTGTCCCAAAAGGTTTTCTTATGTGCAGCCATTTGTTCTTCCGTCAGCCCGTCTGGTATGAACTTTCCATTCCGTTCTTTCACACCCAACACAATCACTCCACCTTGGCTGTTCGCAAAGGCCGAAAACGTATCCCAGAAAGACCCAGGGAATCCGCCCTTCGCCGACTTGTATTCCACTTCGGTTCCTTCTTTCAAGTTCAAGGATTTCACTATACTTTCCATAAATATACCCTGTTAATTGCCATAAAGAAGCACAAAAATAGGAAAAAGTATGCAAACGGAGAGAATTTGAGAGAAAAATGCCTTTTGATTATAGAGTCAAAAACTTTTCCTTTGTAATATCGGTTCGCTTAGTGGTCGGACAAAACATTTGTTATCGGCGAATGTTACGAATTTCGCGAATTTTTTGGTGGCTGCCACGATGTGACTGCCCTATAACCCAGCGTCTGAAAGACGCGACTTTGCGTAACCGTAGGTCGAGACCTACGGCAGCCACGACTCCGCAACCCGGCAGGCCGCATCTGCCATGTATGCAGTAGCGACATACACCAAAATAATAGAGACGCGCCAAGGCACGTCTCTACAACTATCGGATGGGAATTGCAAATTCCCTTCTCACGGCTTCCGAATGGCATATTCGGAAGAACGGGGTTTGAAAGACGCAACTTCCCGTAAATTCTTGTCAATACCCTGTTTTTATTGAAATATCATCAACATCTATCATAAATTCATCATAACAATTGAAATGACGTATAGCAATCCAAATGTTCTGTCCAGCATAGGCACTTAAATCAACAGTTTTCAAATACCAAGTTCCTTGTGTACGATTGCCTCTGATTTTCCCTCCTGATTTCAGTTTGGCAGATAGAGTCCCTTCCCAAATGGTAACAAAATCATCGCTATCAGGTGTCGTTTGTGTTGAGACTGCAACTCCATAATGCTCGGCAGGATAATCAGCATCTTGAGCGCAAACATAAAAACTAATCTTTGCACCATTAGAAATGGAATAACGTTGTGGAGAAACCAAATAATTGTCTGGATAAAGAGCGGCAGCAATATCATTGTTATAGGATTCGGATCCCATGATATAAACACTACCGTTATGACCTAAATTTCCATCTGAGCTATAAAACCTATTCCATGTATATCCGTCACCATCTGCATCGATAACTTGCCATCCTTGCCACCCATCTTCGAAATCATAGGTATAGGTTTGACCACTTCCCCCTCCAGATGAGTAATGGCAATAAACAGAAGAACTGAATGGACTTTCCCCATAACTGTTTTTTGCCTTGACCTTATAATAATTGTATTCGGATGGGGCATCATCAAAAATATATGTGTTCGATGTCGTCCCAATTTCATAATTATACATAATGCCATCATTAGACCAATACACCGTATAAGAATCAGCGTTTGAAACACTATTCCAAGATACTTTGATTCGAGAATTACTTACTTCGGCAGATACACCTGTTGGGGCTGAAGGAGCGAAACCACCACCTCCTCCACCATTCAAAGTCCTTACGGCACGAACAGAATGAGAGGCCATAGCACCATCATAAAAAAGACTGCCATCGTAAAAATTTACACCAACAGGATTTCCATTAGAATTATATCCTGAGGACCAATATTTTGCTTTTCCACTACCACCAGTAGTATAAAATCCACCAATATAATCTTTGTTATCCCATAATGTCATCAACTCAGCTTGTGTTGGCAACCTCCAATCATCATAACCAGCTAAAAATGAATTTTCACACATGGATTTCGCAGAATACCAATCAACATAACCCAAGTCTTGCGTTTGCACCATCAAATTGGCTGCAGGAAGTTCAATAATACTATTGGTTGCTGTCTTTTTTGCCTTAACAACAAGTTCTTTACCACCATTGTTTGGGGTATTGATTAACAAAGAAGTAGTATTGTCACCGTTAGAAAGCAAATTTCTATTTATCATTACGACTACCGATGTGGTAGAACCAGCACCAAGTTCTCCAGACTCAGGATTTGTACTTACCCAGTTTGCTGTATTTATTATCTCAAAACCAACATTCTGCGTTCCAGTGTTCTTTATCTTGAATGTTTTTTGAGTTGTATTAGCATCTGATCCAAAATCCAATTCTGTAATAACATTGTTACTATTATCAAGTAATGAAATAGGTGCACTATTATCCCATGTTCTCACAGCACGGACATAATAATGATCATTATTTGAAAAAGCCCTTTGTGCGATGCCATTACTAAAATCAACATAATAATAATTACTTCCATAGTTTGATGATGACCAATAACCTTCATCTTCAAACCCACCAATCTGTTCTTTGTTATCAAACAATGCTGCCAACTCCTCCTTAGTGGGAAGCCTCCAATCATTGTATCCAGCCACCGTTGAATTCTCGCACAATAGTTTTGCAGAATACCAATCAACACACCCACGGTCTACTGTTTGAACCATCAAACCAGCAGAGGGCAGTTCAAACACGCCATTCTCAGCACTGCTTTTCCGAGCCTTAATGGTTAGTTCCTTTCCTCCGTCGGTCGCGGAAGTGATCGTCAGAACAGCAATATTATTACCATCGGCCAACAACTCTCGGTTAATAGTAACAATAATCGGATATGTCACATTTACACCAATAGTTCCCGTTAGTTGGCTATCACTTATCGAAACCCAATTGGCTTGCGTTGGTATTGTGATAACATAATTCAGGGTTTGCTCTCCTCCATTGAAAATATTGAATGTCTTTTGAGTCACACCTTCATCAGCCCCAAAGTTCAACTCCGAAATCTCATGGCTTTCATTGTCATAAATATGCAATGACGATGGAAGTTTCTTTATTTGAAGATCTCTTTTCGTTGACTTGTCTTTCTCAATTACAATGGGGTTGTTATCTATTAGGTCTGAATACCCCACTTTCGTAACCTTGATGGAATAAGTGCCACAGGGCACATCAGGAATTTCATAATGACCATCAGAACCTGTTATTGATGCATGCAAAGTAGCATTTCCACTCATAAGCAGTTGGACATTGGCATTTCTTACAGGTTCACCCGTGGCAAAGTCAGTGACTGTGCCATAGATGGAACCCTTTCCTCCTCCATTTGAAGAGTCTTCTTCTTTTCCACATCCAAGCATTGCGCAGCATACAAACAGCAGTGCGGCAAACTTAAATAAGCGTTGTATTTTCATAATAGTTAAATTTAAATATTAAACAATCAATGATTTACAAATTACAATTTGTAAACTTCCGGGCTTGTGTTCACATATTGTGGCATACACATTCCCACATTGGCACCGATATAGGTAGGGTCGCTTACATAGTAGGTTTTGCCTTCAAACTCAAAGTGGTAACCGCTCAAAGGTTCGGTATAATGCACCGCCGTGGCCAAGTGGCCGGGATAAAGCAACAGCACCACATCCAAGCCGAGTATTTCACGCACAAGGGTGGAGAAAAGAATGGCGCGGTCTTCGCAGTCGCTGTATGGATAGAAGAAAGTCTCGTCGCCAAACAGTGGACGCTCGTAACCAAACTGATCGCCGTCGGTTTTATATACAAAAGCAGTTTCGGTCTGTACAAAATTGATAATGCGGTTGGCTGCCTCAATCTGGCTTTTTCCCTCTATGCATTTGCGCAAAACGGGATACAACTTTGCCTTCACTTCATCGCTCAATCCGGCCCATGCGTAGTAAGTCCAATCGCAGAAGGGATAGCCGTTATAGAAGTCTATCAGGTTCTTGTTGGTCGAAAGCGTAACGGAGATTTCAGGATAACGTTGCGCTTTATAGGTTCTACTGGGGCTGGGCTTGAAAGCAAACTTAGGCGGACAAGCCATCTTGAGCGACATCACGCGCTCGTTATCCGAGAACTTCCTGTTAAACATGGAAGTGGTTCCGCTTTCATTGTCCCCAACAACATAATATCTTTCGCCTTGGAATTTGATGCAGCTTTGCTCGTAAACCGTCCCGTCAAAAGGCAGCAGCAGCACCAAACGGCCTTTTTTATGGCCTATTCGCGCCTTGTAGCCCGACTGGGCCAACAGATAAATTTGCATCAGCGTAGCCTCGTTGGTGTTCTTGCCAAGGAACTGTTCTGACAAGTCGCGCAACAGGCAATAATAGGACCAATCGCCCAAGGCCAACTTGTCACTCAATTTGAGGCAATCATCAAGGAGCAAGTCGCTGTATTCCGATGACAGTTGCAGCCATGCATCGGCGATTGTGTTCTCTGAAATGTCCTTCAACTTGAATTTCAAGCTGTTGTCCAGCTGCACCTCGCAGGGAGTGCCGTAGCAAGTGAAGCTGAACTTGTTCACATTCGGGACAGGCGAAGGCTGTGGCACGTCAGGCCGCTTGATGGGTTGAATCGGATTGGGGTTGGGTGTGGGGATAGGTTTGTAGGGAATTGGATTAGGCAGTTCGGGTATCGGGCTGTTCCCGTCATATCTGAATGGCCGTGGCGGTTCGGGCAATTCGGGTTTCGGGTCGCCCTTTATTGCCTTAAACTCCTCCCAACGCTCGCGCATGAACTGGGCATATTCCTCGTTTGCGCGGCGGCGATAGTCGTCGTAGCCTTGCTTTACCGAATCCTTATAG
>CACZDU010000008.1:0-87517 GCA_902780055.1 uncultured Bacteroidia bacterium
TGACGGGTATCATTTCGGGAAAGACTCCCAAGACATTTTCAATCCATACAGTTTGGTGAATGCCTTCAAGATGAAAGACCTCGATTATTACTGGTTCGGTAGCGGCACGCCCACCTTCCTCTTCGAGGCGATGAAACGCTTCAACACGAACTTGCTTGAACTGGAGCAACTCAATGTGCCTTCCTCCCAGTTCGACGTTCCCACCGAGGCGATGACCTCCGCACTGCCTTTGCTCTATCAGGCAGGCTATCTCACCATCAAGGGGTATGATTTCTATAGCAGGAACTATACCCTCGACTTCCCCAACGCCGAGGTAAAAGTGGGCTTCATGGACAATTTCCTCTCCTCGATGATGGGCATCTACAACGCCAACACGCAGGGCTTTGCAGGCAATTTCTACGCCAGTTTGATTCACCATGACATAGAAGGTGCTTTGAAACTGATGCAGGCCTTCTTCGCTTCCATCCCTTACCTCGATTTCGGGGCAAAGGAATTGGACGACATCGCCAAATACGAGGCCTATTACGAGGTCTTGACATACGTGGTGTTCTCCATCTTCAATTACCGTACCTATACTCAGGTGAAAGTGGCGCGTGGCCGCACGGATGTAGTCGTATTCATGCTCGACGCGGTCTATGTGATGGAACTGAAGATGCGCGGCACGGCGCAAGAGGCCCTCGACCAAATCAACTCGAAAGATTATGCGATTCCTTACCAAGCCGAGGGCAAGCCTGTCATCAAGATAGGTATCGCTTTTTCGCAAGAGACCAAGACGGTTTCGGATTGGATTATCGAGCAGTGACTTCCATCCAACCCAAGCCAAAAAAAGCGGCACCCCATCTGTTTCGGGCGCCGCTTTCTCTGTCCGTGTCATCGCGAGGAGGAACGACGAAGCAATCCAGAGTTTAAGCTGATTGTCTGGACTGCTTCGTGCCTCGCAGTGACGCAAAGCGCGTCTGATTACTTCGTCACAAGGTTGTAGGTGTCTTGGGCAATCACAAACTCCTCGTCGGTCGGGTAAACCACCACGGTCACCTTCGAGTTGGGCGTGCTGATGACACCAGCGTCGCCGATGATTTCCTTGTTGACTTTGGGGTCGAACTCGATGCCGAGGCCTTCCATGTTCTCAAGGATGGCTTCGCGCATAAACCAAGCGTTCTCGCCGATGCCGCCGGTCATGATGATGATGTCGGCACCGTTCATCACGGCCATGTAGCCGCCGATGTACTTCTTCACGCGGTGGGCGAACATATTGAAGGCGTAGGTACAACGCTCGTCGCCTTCTTCCTTGGCGGCACGCACGTCGCGCATGTCCTGTTTGCCTCCCGTGATGCCCACGAGGCCTGACTTCTTATTAATCACGGTGTTCATCTCTTTGGTGCTGAGGCCTTCCTTGTCCATGAGGTAGATGAGTGCGCCCGCGTCAAGGTCGCCGGCGCGACTGCCCATGATGAGACCCTCAACGGGAGTGAAGCCCATCGAGGTTTCCACCGACTTGCCGTATTCCACGGCGGCGATGCTGGCCCCACTGCCGAGGTGGCAGGTCACGATTTTCGACTGCTTCCAGTCCTTGCCGACGAAAGCGGCGGCCTTTTCGGCCACATACTTGTGGCTGGTGCCGTGGAAGCCGTAGCGACGGATGCGGTACTTTTCATAATACTCGTAAGGCAGGGCATAGAGATAAGCCTCGGCGGGCATGGTGCTGTGGAACGAGGTGTCGAACACTGCCGCCATCGGGATGCCAGGAAGCACTTCCTTCATGGCCGCGATGCCTTGCAAAGCACCTGGATTGTGCAACGGGGCAAGGTCGACGAGTTCCTTGATCAGGTCGACGACGTTGTCGTCGATGAGGACGCTGTGGCTGAACTTCTCGCCGCCGTGGGCCACGCGGTGACCGACGGCGTTGATTTCCTTCAGGTCCTTGATGACACCCATCTTCGGGTCGACCAAAGCCTTGAGCACCAATTTGATGCCTTCGGTGTGGTTCGGGATGGGGAGTTGTTCGTAATGTTTTTCACCGTTGTATTTGTGGGTGAATTCGCCCATTTCGAGGCCGATGCGCTCCAAGAGGCCCTTGGCCAACAGGCGCGATGAATTGGCGTTTTCCATCTCCAAAAGTTGGTACTTGATGGAGGAACTGCCGCAGTTGAGAACTAATATTTTCATTGTTGAATTGTTGGTTGTTTAATTGTTTAATTGTTGTTTTTGGGATTGGCCTGCTGCCAAGAAATTTATCAAAATCAACTCAAAATCTTTCAATTAGAAATCTGATTTTGAGAGATTTTATTAGAGATTTTTGAACAATTTCTTGCGAAGCAATCCCAATACATAATCATTATTTCTGTTTCTGAGCGATGGCTTGGTTGCAGGTGATAGCAACTAATTTGTAAACATCATCAATCGAGCAGCCACGGCTGAGGTCGTTGCAGGGCTTGGCCAAGCCTTGCAGCACGGGGCCGACGGCTTCGGCACCAGCCAAACGTTGCACGAGTTTGTAAGCAATGTTGCCCACTTCGAGGCAGGGGAACACAAGCGTGTTGGCCTTGCCAGCCACAGGGCTGTTCGGAGCCTTGCTCGAACCGACAGATGGAACGATGGCGGCATCGGCTTGCAGTTCGCCATCCAAAACGAGGTCGGGACGACGTTCCTTGGCGATGCGGGTGGCCTCAATGACCTTGTCGACCACTTCGTGCTTCGCGCTGCCCTTGGTGGAGAAGCTCAAAATAGCCGTAATCGGGTCGATCTTGGCGATGGCTTTGGCGGTGTCGGCGGTGCAGATGGCGATTTCGGCCAGTTGTTCAGCCGTCGGCATGGGTGTGACGGCGCAGTCGGCGAACACCATGCGGCCATCGGTGCCGTAAGGACAACCTTCAGGCAGGAACATCGTGAAGGCGCCGCTGACGCAACTCACGCCGAGCACGGTCTTGATGATTTGCAGGGCAGGACGAAGCATGTCGCCGGTGGTGCTGCGGGCACCGCTGACGAGACCATCGGCCTCACCAGCCTTCACTAACAGGATGCCAAGATACATGAAGTTGCCGGCGAGGTCGTAAGCCTGCTCGGGCGTCATGCCTTTGGCTTTGCGGATTTCGAAGAGGAGGTCGGCGTATTTCTGACGCTCAGGGTTGTTCATCGGGTCGATGATGCGGGCCTTGCCGATGTTTTTCAGACCAAACTCGGCGGTCATTTCCTTGATTTTCTCGGCGGGACCGATGAGAATGATGTCAGCCACATTGTCGGCCAAAAGTTGGTCGGCGGCTTTCAGGGTGCGGGGCTCGTCGCCCTCGGGGAGCACAATGCGCTGGCGGTTGGCCTGCGCGTTGGCAATGATTTCTTGCATTAAATTCATTGTAGTTGAATTGTTGATTGATTATTGTTTAATTGTTGATTACAAAAAATAGACCCGCAAAGTTAGGAAAACTTTGCCTTGGTTTGCAAATAATCATTTATTTTTGCAGCCGCAAATGAAAACCATCCATGCCGCAGTACCCCGACATATTCTATAAAAGTGCCTTTGAACGAGCAACTCAATCTGCTGATACAGTGCAAGTTGTTGATACTGTTGCCTGCGATAGCGTGGTGCCGAGTTTCATCACTTCGGGCTTCCACGGCATGCTCAATCCTTTGCCGCGCATGAGTTACGAAATTCTGCAAGGCTGGAATTTGGCGCTCTTGGGGCTGATGCTCTTTCTTGTCGTGGTCAACAAGCAACTGTATCCGAGGCAGTTCCGGCAGGTGCTTTCCGTTCCAGGCGGCGTGGCGCACACCAACCAATTGCTGCGCGAATGGAACCCTATGCGCAGTTTTATTTGCATGTCGTTCACCTTGGGCTACATCCTTTTGATGACGCTTTTCGTGCAGAAAAGTTGCGTGGTGCTTTCGCATGATATGTTGACTTACAACAATTTGAAGGTGTTCGGCATCCTTTGCGCGGCCATGACGGGTTGGATATTGCTCCGCCATTTGACCTTGCGCTTCGTGAACTGGCTCTTCGACACCAACGAAACCATCGACCGACAGATGGTCGTGCAGTTTTCCGTGTCCATCCTCACCTTGATCGCGATGGTGCCGGTGACGCTTTTGTTGCTCTACAATCCCACAAAATATTTTATTTGGATTGGCATTGCAGTATTGGGTTTGGCGGCCATTTTGCGACTGGTTTTTGGGGTGATGGAAACGAGAGTTTCAACAAAAATTCCCGCGTTTTATATTTTTTTGTATCTTTGCGCCCTCGAAATCGCACCCATAGCGACGCTCGTGACCGCAGGCTTGCGCTACTTTAGTCATGGTTCTGTATTTTAGCGAGTTATACACTTCGGATGTGGGTAAAAAGTAGTTTTTTGACAGATATAATTTTAGAGAAAAAAGATGAAGATTAAGTCAATTCTGGTGTCGCAGCCCAAGCCTGCAGATATATCGAAGACGCCTTTTGCTGACATGATGAAAAAGTATGGTGTCAACTTCACTTTTGAGAAATTCATCAAACTTGATGATGTCACCGCGAGCGAACTCCGACAGGAACACATCAAACTCCCCGAATACACTGGCATCGTCCTCACGAGCCGCAATGCCATCGACCATTTCTTCCGTGTCGCCAAGGAAATGCGCTACACAGTGCCTGAAACGTTGAAATATTTCTGCATCAACGAGTCGACGGCCTTCTACCTGCAACGCTATGTGCAATACCGCAAGCGCAAGGTTTTCTACGGCAACCAGACCCTCAACGACCTCATCGACATCATGAAGAAACACAAGGACGAGAAATACCTCTACTGCTGCTCCGACATCAGTTCCGACTCGACAATCGACCTGCTCACTGCCGCCAAACTCAACTTCACCAAGGCCGTGATGTTCCGCACCGTGCCCGCCGACCTGAAGGACGTGGTGAAAATCGAGAGCTATGACATGTTGGTCTTTTTCAGCCCGATGGGTATACAGTCGCTCAAGGTCAATTTCCCTGATTTCGAGCAAAAAGAAGTCGCTATCGGCGGATTCGGCGAGGCCACTTGTCAGGCTATCATCGATGCTGGCTTCGAACTCAACTTCCGCGCCCCGACGCAGACCGCGCCCTCAATGACGATGGCCATTGAGGAGTTCTTGGCCGCTGAGTACAAGAAGAGCAAGAAGAAGTAAGTTGCTGAAACACAAATCCTTTTCATGGTATGGTTGCCCCTGAAGGTTTGCCGAAATATGAGCGTATCTGCAAGGAAAACGACATTCAGGCGCTTTTCGACAAAGGCGCGGGCGTTTCGGTGTATCCTTATCGGGTCATCTTCTTGTTCCGCAAAGACGAGAGCCGCCCTGTAACGGTGCGTGTGCTGGTTTCGGTGTCCAAAAAACGCTTCCATCACGCCTTCAAGCGCAACCGCGTGAAACGCCTGATGCGCGAGGCTTGGCGCAAAAACAAGGCGCGGCTCTACGAAATCTGCCAAAGGGATAATATTTCGGTGGATGTGGCGTTAGTGTATACGGCTACTGTCATCCACAGTTACGAGGAGATGATGGCGAAGACACGGAAAGCCGTCCAAGAAATTGTCAAGAAGCATGAAGCGCATTGCAAAAATTCCCGCTAACTTCCTGATTCTCTTGATTAGGCTCTATCAGGTGACGCTTTCGCCTTGGATCGGAAAAAGTTGCCGCTATGTGCCGACTTGCTCTAACTACGGCATCGAGGCCATCGAAAAATACGGCTTCTTCAAGGGCGGATGGCTCGCCTTCAAGCGCATCCTCTCTTGCAACCCGTGGGGCGGAAGCGGCTATGACCCAGTCCCGTAGGGACGACACATCAGTAAGCAGGCGACGTGAGTCCCTGCACAGACAGACACGGACAAACAACAAAAAAATGAAATACATCAACACCCTAATCCTGACCTTGCTCCTCTCCGTGAGCGTGGTCGCCCAAGAAAAGCAGAACAACTTCGAAATCGCCAAGAGCCTCGACATCTACAACAGCCTCCTTCGCGAGTTGAACCTGAATTATGTCGATGAAATCAACCCGGGCGAACTCAACGAAACGGCTATCAAAGCCATGCTCAGTGGCCTCGACCCTTACACGGTTTTCATCCCTGAGTCCGACATCGAGAACGCCAAGTTCATGACCACGGGCGAATACGGCGGCATTGGCGCACTCATCCAATATGACGGCGAATATACCCGCATTTCCGACCCTTACGAAGGCTGGCCGGCACAGAAAAGCGGACTTATCGCTGGCGATGCCATCATTGAGGTGAACGGCGTCGACTGCAAGAAGAAAAACACACAGGAAGTCAGCAATTTGCTGAAGGGTCAGCCCGGTACTGAAGTGACGCTGAAAATCAAGCGTTACGGCGTGGAGAAACCCATTGAGAAGACCTTGAAGCGCGAAAAGGTGAAAATCGACAACATACCTTATTATAAGGTGTTCGACAATGGCGTGGCCTACATTTCGCTGAGCGGCTTCACCCGCGACGCGGGCAAGGAGGTGAAGGAGAAATTCATGGAAATGAGGAAAAACCATGAGTTGAAGGGCTTCATCCTGGACCTGCGCGGCAACGGTGGCGGCTTGATGAACGAGGCGGTCGACATTGTCAACTTGTTCGTTTCCAAGGGGAAACCTGTCGTTTCGATGCGTGGCAAGGCGGCCACAGCCAACAGCCTGCATCCGACTACCAACGAGCCTGTCGACCTTGAAATTCCTGTGGCCGTTCTTGTTGACGGCAACAGTGCCTCGGCCAGTGAGATTGTGGCGGGAGCCTTGCAGGACTACGACCGCGCAGTCATCATCGGGCAAAGGACTTTTGGTAAAGGGTTGGTACAGAATATCTTGCCGCTGAGTTACAATACGCAGATGAAGGTCACGGTGGCGCATTATTACATTCCCAGTGGTCGCTGCATTCAGGAAATCGACTATTCGCACAAAAAGGATACCACGCAGACAAAAACCGACACACTCGGCAAGGCGTTCAAGACGATGGGCGGGCGCACGGTTTATGAAGGTCACGGCATCACGCCCGATGTGAAGGTGAAGCGCGACCCCTACGCCACGGTGACAGCCTACCTTTACGGCAAAAACTTCATCTTCGACTACGCCAACAAGTTCTACAGCGAGCACAAGAGCATCGACTCCGCCGACCGTTTCCAAATCGATGAGGCCACTTATCAGGACTTCATGAAGTTCGTGAAAGACAAGAAGTTCAGTTATACCACCGAGAGCGAGAAGGCCATTGAGAAACTGAAGAAAGTGGCCAAAGAGGAAGGCTATTTGAACAAGATTCAGCCTCAAATTGACCTCTTGGAAAAGAACTTCGCCGCCGAAAAGGAGAACGACTTGCTGAACAACCGCAAGGACATTGAGGAACTGCTGCGCTCTGAGATTGTGGGCCGTTATTATTTCCAAAAAGGCCGCATCGTTGCCTCCCTGAAAGACGACCCCGACCTGAAACGCGCCTTTGAAATCCTGCTCAACACCAACGGCAAGGACGAATACCACACCATCCTGAGCGGTAAGTGATGACCTCGCAGGCCTCCATACGACCCTATCTGAGCCAAGCCTACCTTTTGGGCCTGCTGATGGTGGCCGTCGGCCTCACCCTCTCGCCCTTCCTGATGGGCATGTCGCAGTTTTGGTTGGTTTTGGTTTGGCTTGTAGACGCATCCCTTCCCCCTTTGAAAGGAGGGCAGGGGGGATTCAAAGACAAGTTCTCCCGCTTTTGCAACAACAAAGCCGCCGTCCTCCTCGTTGCTTTTTTCCTCATGCACCTCGTTGGCTTGCTCTATACCGCTGATTTCCAGTATGCGATGAAGGATCTTCGCGTCAAGTTGCCGATTTTGGTCATGCCTTTCGTCCTTTCAAGTATGCCCCCCCTCGACCGCAAGCGTTTCGATTTGGTGATGTTGGTTTATGTGTTGTCGGTGTTTGTGGCCACATTGTTCAGTTTTTCAACCTACTTGAAGCATGATTATGAGGATGTTAGAGAGATTTCGCATTTCATCAGCCATATCCGCTTTTGCCTCAATATCGTCTTTTGCATGGCCATCATTGGCTATTATCTCGTCAAGAGTCGAAGGGTCGTTGAGCCTGTCGAAACGCCCGTCTTGAAGTGCTTAAATCGTTTTCTGCAATGCTTTTTGTTGCTTTGGTTCGTTTATCAAATTTACATTTTCGAGTCGTTGTCAGGCTATGTGATTTTGGCGGCAGTTGTCGTTGTTTCAGCCGTTTACGCATTTTTGCGCTGGAAAAAGGGTAGGGGATGGCGCATTGCTGTCGGGGTTTCCGTTTTGGCGGTTTTGCTGGTCGCATCGGTCGTTTTGAAACGCCAAATCAAGCCTATGCTGAAGATTGAATCGGTGGATTTCAGCACTTTGGAACAAAAAACCGCCCTCGGCAACGACTATTGGCACGACACAATTTACAATCCCGTGGAGGACGGAAAATTTGTGGGGCTGTATTATTGCAAAAAAGAGATGCAAGAAGCTTGGTCTGAACGCAGCAATTTGCCTTTCGAGGGCACGACCACCAACGGCGAAAACCTTGAGGCGACCTTGGCGCGTTACCTCACTTCCAAGGACTTACGCAAAGATGCCCAAGGCGTTATGGCTCTGACCGACGAGGACATCCGCAACATCGAGCAGGGCGTGGCCAACTACAACAATTGGAAGCATCCTGGCCTCCAAGCCCGCCTTTCTTCGACTTTGTTTGAATACAACCTTTACCGCCGTTTCAACAATCCCAACGGAGGTTCCCTTGCCCAACGGATTGAGTTCACGCGGGCATCATTTCATATCATCGGGCAGCATCCGTGGTTTGGGGTGGGCACGGGCGATGTGCCGCAGGCGTTCAGTCAGGCGTATGATGAGATACAGTCGCCGCTGAAGGAGGAGTTTCGCTTTCGCGCTCACAATCAGTATCTTGCCATCGCTGTCGCTTTTGGTTTGGTGGGTTTGGCGTTCTTTCTGTTTGTGTTGTTGTTTCCTTGGCTTTCCTCGCGACGAAATCACACCTATTTATATTTGGTTTTCCTCTGCATCATGCTCCTCTCGATGTTTCCCGAAGACACTTTGGAAACCCAAGCGGGCGCGTCGCTGTTTGCGTTTTTTGAGGCGTTTTTGCTGTTTGCTGCGCCGAAATCCGAGTAGGTTTTTCTGAAATCTTTGGAAGTAAAGGGAAAATCGCTATCTTTGCGGCAATTAAACGAAACACTATGAGGAAAGAACAGTTTGTTTGCCCCTACGAGGTGTACGATTCGATGGAGGAACTTCCCGAACGGGATGCCGAATTGATGCGCCGTGCGCACGCGGCGGCGCGAAATGCCTACGCCCCTTATTCCAAATTCCATGTGGGTGCGGCGGTGCGTTTGGCCAATGGCGAGATTGTGGTGGGTAACAATGTCGAGAATGCGGCCTATCCCAGCGGTTTGTGCGCCGAGCGTGTAGCCATGTTCGCAGCGATGGCGCAATTTCCGGGTGTGCCTTTTGAGGCGTTGGCGATAACGGCTTGGTCCTCCACGAAAGCCATTAGCGAGCCTGTCGCCCCTTGCGGGGCTTGCCGTCAGGTGATGGTAGAGGTGGAGCATGTCTCGAAACGGCCCTTGCGTGTACTCTGCCAAGGCGACACCGGCCCCGTCATGGTCTTCGACGGCATCGAGTCACTCATGCCGTTCGTCTTTTTGGAGAAGTTTTTGTGATAGGGAAACGGGCTCTTTATCAGGCGAATAAGTCTTCGGCCACGACTGCGGAGGTGAAGATGTCGGAATACTCGTTGCGTTGCATGGAGTTGACACTTATCAATGTCAGGTGGAAGGTTTTTTTGGGATGTAGTGTTTCGAGGTCGTGCAATCGTTGAACGAGTTTCTTGGCGTAAGCATTGGTCACGGCAAAAGCGGCTTTGCTGAATTTCATTTCACACACATTAACCACATCGTCTGCACGATCAATCAGCAAGTCGATTTGCATCCCTTCGTTGTCTTTGTCGCCTTTGACAATCAGTGCCGATTCTCTCGAAGCCACGCCAGCAATTTGCAAGGCACTCTTGATTTGTCGGATGTGTTGCATACAAACCTCCTCGAAAGCAATGCCCCGCCAACTGCCGATTTCAGGTCCTTTCAAATGATGCTGCCAATATTCTGTTTCCGTAATCTGCATTTTTTCCTTGAAATGAAGCCAAAACCAACAAAAGCAGTCGGAGATTTTATAGTGTTCCTCTCGCTTGCTAGTGTCGAAAGGAATATATTTGGTCACGAAGTCGCTGGTCACCAATGCCTTAAGCATTTGCGAGAAATCGCCATTGGGATTGATGCCCGTTTGCGACGCAATCTCGTTGCGTGTGAATCCGGCATGGCGTTGCCCTAACTTCCGCATGATTTTCATGCAACCTTCGGCGTTGTCGAATACGGAATTGAAAAGCCTATCGAACTCATCTCCGAGTTTGGCCTTCGGGTTGAAGAAGAGCGTGTCAATGTTCTGTGCGAGGCTGAATGATGGATTGAAATAGTTGAGATAGAAGGGGATGCCTCCCAAAATCATGTAGGCCTGTATGACATTGTATCGCGACATCTTGATTTGTCGGCTTTTGAAAAATTCCTCACATTCGAGCAAGGTGAAGGGCGACAGTTTGATTTCGCCAGTCAGTCGGCCATACAGCCCTCCTTTGTTGTTGATGAGGTTGTCGAGAATCCACGAAGTTGCCGAGCCACAAACCACGAAGCAAAGGTTGTGGCGCGTGTTGCCCCATCCGTTCCAGAAAGCCTCAAGCGCCGTCAGGAATCCCGACCTTGCCGTGTCCATCCAAGGCAGTTCGTCGATGAAAACCACTTGTCGCGAACCGTTGTCCTGCCGTTCCAGTAGTTGTTCGAGCATGAAAAAGGCTTCCATCCAACTTTTGGGAGGATTGCCGTTTTCCATCCCGTGGCGAATCAACGAGAAATGGAAGTTTTGCAGTTGATCTTTCAGGGTCACTTTCCGTTTGCGGTCGTAAGGTGAAAGTCCCGTGTGGTGAAAAGTCATATAGTCGCCAAGCACTTCGTTGATTAGGAATGTTTTACCCACACGGCGACGGCCATATATGGCGATAAATTCGGCTCTTCCGCTGCCGTAGTAGCGGTTCAGTTCAGCGATTTCCTGTTTTCTGCCAATGATGGTACACATGGTGTTTTGTTTTCGTTATCTCGCTGCAAAAGTATAAAAAGCATTTGGAACATATACCAAAAAACTCAAAAATGTTGAATAAAATCACGTTTATTCCGCTACGAAATCTTTTTTTTGGTGTTCGTAGCGGAATAAACTTAAAATTGTACCGCAAATTTGTGTTTGTGTCTTGTGGATTTAAGCAAACGTAAACAATAGATTCCCGAAGAAATTCCACAGCGTGGACGCGCCCACGGCGAAGACTTTGCTGAGGTAGAAGTTCCATTTCAGTTTGCCGTTGAGGAGGTAGACCGTCAGCGTGTCGATGCCTAAACCTACTATGGCGATGCCGAAATATTTCGCGTACTCCATCCCGATTTGCGGGTTGCTGCTTTCAAAGGTCCAAATGCGGTTGAGGAGGTAGTTGGTGGTGGCCGCGACGACGAAACCCAAAACATTGCTCAGGTATTTGTTCCATTTCAGCCATTCCTTGCAAATGTATGTGACACCGAAGTTGACGAAAACTCCGGAAAAGCCTACCACGCCGAATTTAAGGAATTTCAGCAAAAAACTGCGGGTGAGTTCTATTTTGAGTAGGAATCTCATGGTTGATTGATGGGGCAAAAGTAGTTCTTTTTTTGGTATCGCTTCGCGAGAAATCGTTCAAAAATCTATTTCTTGCCGTTAGGCAATCCCAAAAACTGTACTTTTGCACAAATTTTCGACAATGAACGCGGTTAAAGACATTTCCATCGAAGCCTACGACTATCCCTTGCCCGACGAGCGCATCGCCAAATATCCTTTGCCCGAGCGAGATGCCTCGAAACTTTTAGTGCTGAAAAACAACGAGATACAGGAATCCCAATTCAAGCATATCGGTGATTTTTTGCCGAAGGAAGCCTTGTTGGTCTTCAATGAAACCAAAGTCATTCGGGCGAGGCTGCAATTCCATAAGGTGACAGGTTCGCGTATTGAGATTTTCTGCTTGGAACCAGAAAAGGACTATCAAGTAGCCTTCAGCGCGGTTTCGTCAGTGCGCTGGAAGTGCTTGATAGGCAATGCAAAACGCTGGAAGGAGGGGAAACTTTCGATGGAGTTGACAGTTGGAGGGCAAAAGGTGGTTTTGAGTGCGGAGCGAATCTCCCAAAACGACCAATCCGCCGAAATAGAGTTTTCGTGGATGCCTGAAAACCTGTCGTTTGCCTCGGTGCTTGAGGCTGCGGGCGAGATTCCTTTGCCGCCTTACCTCCATCGCGATGCCGAACCCGACGACCGCGACCGTTACCAAACCGTCTTTGCTCGTTATGATGGCTCGGTGGCCGCGCCCACGGCGGGCCTGCATTTCACCCAGCCGCTCATTGCGTCCTTGCGCGAACAAGGCTTTGCTTTCGATGAAGTGACGTTGCATGTGGGAGCGGGGACTTTCAAGCCGGTTTCAACCGAGACCATCGGCGAACATGCCATGCACTCTGAAACGGTTATTGTCCGCAAGTCGTTGATACAGAATTTGATTGAGCATTTTGGGAAACCCATCATCCCAGTTGGGACGACCAGCACGCGCACTTTGGAAAGCCTGTATTGGATAGGCGTGATGCTGAAGGAACAAGGTCTGGATTTGCGTCCGTTGCATGTCGAACAATGGTTCCCTTACGAAGGCCATGCGCTGCTTTCAACATCTGAAGCTTTGCAGCAGGTCTTGAACTATTTGGACAAACACAACTTGACCCGATTGGAAGCCAGCACCGCATTGATGATTGCGCCTTCGTACAAAATGCGAGTCATCAACGGCTTGATTACCAACTTCCACCAGCCGAAAAGCACCCTTTTGCTATTGGTTTCGGCGCTCATCGGCGAGCGTTGGAAGGATTGCTACCGCTTCGCCTTGGACCACAATTTCCGTTTTTTGAGTTACGGCGATAGTTGCCTGTTTCTTCCGTAATTTTTGGAACGGTTTTTGATAAGAATTTGCCCGTAATTCATCACTAAATCTATTACAACATGAAGAAATCCATCTTATTCGGTGCCTTGGCCATGTTTGCCATCGGTGCCATGAGCATTCAGGACGTCAATGCTCAAAACGCTGAAGTGAAATCCAAGAAGGCTGAAACCACGGTTGTGAAGTCGGAGAAACAACCTGCTGCTTCCACCGTAGCGCAAGAGCCTGTAAAACAGAAGAAAGACGACTGCTGCGCCGACAAGAAAGCCTGCGCTGACAAGAAAAAGGCCGACTGTTGCGCTGACAAAAAAGTTGCCGCCGACCAAAAGAAGGCTGACTGCTGCGCCGACAAGAAAGTGTCAGGCAGCGAAAAGCAAGTGAAAGCCGACTGCAAGAAAGAGTGCAAGCACGGCGGCAAGAAATGCGACGCCAAGAAGGCTGACGTCAAGAAGACGGAAGCGAAGGAAAACGCAAGCGACAAATAAACTTGCAACCGCTTGACAAACAGCGAGGAGGCTTCCCCAACGGGAGGCCTCCTTCTTTGTTGTGTGGCGACAAAACCTATTTTTTCCGTCCCGAAAGCAGTTCGGCGTAGGTTTTCAGGTGGATTTTACGCTCATTGGGCAAGTCGATGGCATCAAGTTCGGCCAAAGCCTTGCGGTCGTAGTCGAGCATGACTTGTTCGGAGGCTTCTTTCACTTTCAAACGGTCGTAAATGGCCTGCACTTCTTCAATCTTTTCTTCCTCGTCGTGGTCCATGCGGAGGGTGAAAAGGTGTTCGAGGCGTTTGCGGTCGTTTTCGGAAGCCAATTCAAGGGCTTTCAGGTAAAGATAAGTCTTCTTGTTGTCGGCAATGTCGCCGCCATGACGTTTGCCGAAAGTGGCCACGTCGCTGTAAAGGTCGAGGATGTCGTCTTGCAATTGGAAGCTCATCCCGATATTGATGCCGAAATTGTAAAGATGCTGGATGTCAGTCTCTTTTGCGCCTGCAACGGTGGCACCCATCTGTAAGGCCGTGGCCAAAAGCACCGCCGTTTTCAGCCGGATCATCTCCAAATAATCCTCAATGCTGACCTCTTTTTGGGTCTCGAAATTGAGGTCCATCTGCTGGCCCTCGCAAATCTCGATGGCCACACGGCCCAATTGTTGCGCAAGTTCGGCACCCTTTTGTGGCTTCAGCGCAAACTGGAAAGCCATTGCCAACATGGCGTCACCCGAGAGGATGGCAATGTCGGAGTTCCATTTTTGGTAAACGGTCGGCATGCCACGGCGCATGGGAGCCTTGTCCATGATGTCGTCGTGGATGAGGGTGAAGTTGTGGAAGGTTTCCAATGCCAAGGCGGGCCAAAGGGCTTGTTGCTCGTCGCCGCCAAACATTTCGTTGGCCAAGAGGCAGAGCATGGGGCGGAGGCGTTTGCCGCTTTGCAAGATGGTGTAGGCAATGGGTTCGTATAATTCGGTCGGCTGACCGTTGAAGTCGCGTTGCGCCATGAAATCGGCGAAATCCTGTTGCAGTTGCTTGATTTTTTCCATGAAATGCAGATTTGATGGCACAAAAGTAAAGTTTTTTGCCCAATCGCACAATTTTGGAGCGGATTTTGCGGTTTTTATTCCGTTTTATTTCAAATGAAAATGCCATGAAATACCTCAAACTGATTCCCGTTTTGCTGCTCGGCGCGGTGCTCACCGCCTGTAACACGACCAAGAAACTCTATGAAGCCCAACAGTACGACAAAGTGATTCAGCGCGTTGCGCCCGAAGTGTGCAAGGGCAAGATGAACGACAAAGACATCAATTATGTGGCTGCTTCGTACCATAAGGCCAACCAAGCCGACCACGAGCGCATTCAAGCCTTGAAAGCCACTGGCCAGCCCGATGTGTGGCCCGAAATCTACCAGCGTTATTGCAGCATGAAAGGCCGCAACGATGCCCTGAAATGCTTCCCGACCAAGGTGAAAAAGGGCATGAACTATGTGAAACTCGACCTTGACGAGGATATGACCGTTGCCCGTAATCATGCCGAGGCTTTCTTGGTGGCTAAAATCGACCAATTGCTTGCCACAGGGACGAAAGAAAATGGGCAAGAAGCAATGAAATATGTTGCGCAACTCGTGAGGACAAATAAGGATAATCCAAATATTTCGAGGTTCGTCAAGAGGTCATCGCTTTGTATGGGTGATGCCGTGTTCATCGGCTTTGGCAATGCAAGCGATTTCACTTTGCCACAGGAATTTAAGGCGAATGTGCTTGCTTTTGATGCAGGTGAACTGCCGACCTATAATACTTTTCTTACCGAATGGGATCGAAAACTTTTTATCATGTATTCAGTTGATGCTGTGGTGGATGAGGTGAAAATATCCCCAGTCCGACTTGATGAGGTGACCTTTAATGAAACCAATAACGGAAAAACCGTTGAGGTGACAGATCACTCTCAGAACAAGAGTGTTACAGTTAAGGGGCATATTGTTATGGATTGTGCGATTTGCAGCTTTAGGAATGAAGACGAGCCAATGTATTCGGTACCCTTCGAAGTGACTTCCACCTTCAAGAACGACTACACCACCATCAAGGGCGACCGCGAGGCTTGTTCTGCAGAAACGCTTAAACGCCTGAACACCAAGCCTGTGCCCGTACCGACGGACGAGAGCATGCTTATGGATGCCGCAAGAAAGCTCAATGATTTGATTGCGGCGGAGTTGAAGAAGTAAAGGAACCCCGAAGGGGTGACAGCATCATAGGCAGGTGGTGTAAACCCCTGCCGATGAAAAACCACGACGCAAAACGGAACCCCGAAGGGGTGACAGCATCGTAGGCAGGTGGTGTGAACCCCTGCCGATGAAAAACCACGACGCAAAACGAACCCCGAAGGGGTGACAGCATCATAGGCAGGTGGTGTAAACCCCTGCCGAAAAAACGTGGCAAACCCTCGCTGAAAAATCAATCCCCAAACGCATACCGTTCATCATATTCCACATGGTATGCATCCAAGAATTGTTTGTATTCATCGATGAATGTCCGGTCGCGATGACGCACCTTTTGGTTTTTGATGTATTTGGCCGTTTTGTCCAACACCGAAGCGCTGACACTGAAAGCGCCATAGCCTTCCTGCCACATAAACGGTTCGTAATAACCATCCAATGTTTTGATCCATTTGCTGCTGTTGGATTTGATGGTGCGGACAAATTCTGCGAGGCTCATTGTTTTGGGCATGGATGCCAATATATGGATGTGGTCAGGACGACCGCCTACTTGGATGGAAACCCCGTTAATGTTTCGGATGACACCGCCAATATAATCGAAAACACGCGGCAAATCCTCTTCCCGCATTGTAATACTTGTGCTTTTCGTGTGGAACACGATGTGCATATATTGTTGTACTAATGTGCTGGCCATTTTGTTGCGTTTTGGTTTAACGAATGGCAGAGGTTTACACCGTCTGCCTATTGGCTGTCGTCCCTTTGGGACTCCGATTGAACCTTCGTCAGTCGCTGCACCACCGAGTCCATTATCTTTTCCAGCACATCAGGCCGCTCGGAGTAATACTTGATGTTTTGCTTGAAAATGCTGTCCGTAATCCCATAATGCTCAAAGAGTTGGTCGTAATACAACCTCGACAGTTTGACAGGGTCGATGGGCTTGTTTGGGATGGAATCTTTGTGTTCGCGCTCCTGCGTTTTTTGGTAGTTGATGTCAGCCTCGATGATTTGAACATCGGTCATCAGGTCAATCATTTCCTGTTCTGTGAGCAAACGGTCAGGCACAAATGTTTTGCTCTTGTTTCCGCAAGCCGAAAACAAGAGCAAAACAAAAACTATGAAAATGAAACGCTTCATTCTGAATCAATTGCCCACATCGGAGAGGAACTTGATGCGCATCAGGCGGACTTCCTCCTCCTCGTATTCGTCCTCGCCAAGTTCGCGCAAGGCGGTTTGGATGTCGTCCGATTCGGCCTCGTGGAAATACTCCAAAATGTCTTCCTGATGGTAGATGTCAACGAAATCCTCGATGAAATAATTGATGTCCAAATGGGTGCCAGAGGAAACAATGCTCTCGATTTCTGACAGCAACTCATCGAAACTCAAGCCTTTGCCGTAGGCGATGTCGTCCAACGGAATCTTCTTGTCGATGTTCTGGATGATGCCGATTTTCAGTGCGGAGTTGTTCACCACCGACTTCACCACCATGTCATTCGGGCGGGTGATTTCGTTCTCCTCCACATATTCCTTGATGAGTTTGATGAACGGCTCGCCAAATTTTTCGGCTTTGCCCGAACCCACGCCAGCAATCTGGGTCATTTCCTCCTTCGTGATGGGATATTGGATGGCCATGTCCTCGAGCGACGGGTCTTGGAAGATGACGAAAGGCGGCAGCCCGTTTTGCTTGGCGATGGTCTTGCGCAGGTCTTTCAGCAGGGCGAACAGGGTCTTGTCGGCGCCTCCGTCCTTGTTGGAGCCCATTGCAGCAAGGGTCTCCGGGTCGTCGTCGTCGGAGTTTTCGTAGTCGTGGTCCTTGACGAGCATGATGGTGTAGGGCTTCTTGATGAAGTTCTTGCCGTCCTTGGTGATTTTCAGGATGCCGTAGTTCTCGATGTCCTTCGATAACAGTTTGTGAACCAAGGCCTGACGTATGACCGCCGTCCAATATTTCTCGTTGTGCTCGTCGCCGGCACCGAAAAACTCGTTGTTTTCCTGTTTGGCCGCCTTGATGTCGCCAGTGAGTTTGCCGGCCAACAATTCGGCAATGTGCTTGGTCTTGAAGAGTTGCTTGGTGTCTTCCACGGCTTCAAGCACAAGTTTCAGGTCTTCCTTGCCGTCGAATTTCTCCTTGGGGAAGCGGCAGTTGTCGCACGAGCCGCAGTTCTCCTTATTATATTCCTCGCCAAAATAATGCAACAGCAATCTGTGTCGGCAAACGGCTGATTCAGCGTAGGTTACGGTTTCATTTAGCAACTCGCGGGCAATTTCCTGTTCGGCCACGTTCTTGCCCTTGTTGAACTTCTCCAACTTGTGGATGTCCTCATAGTCATAGAACGCGATGCAGTTGCCCTCTCCGCCGTCGCGACCGGCACGCCCCGTTTCCTGATAGTAACCTTCGAGGCTCTTTGGAATGTCGTGGTGTATGACGAAGCGCACGTCGGGCTTGTCAATGCCCATGCCGAAGGCGATGGTGGCCACGATGACGTCAACCTCTTCCATCAGGAACTTGTCTTGGTTTTCCTTGCGGGTCTGGCTGTCCAATCCGGCATGGTAAGGCAACGCCTTGATGCCGTTGACGGCAAGGGTCTCGGCCAATTCCTCCACTTTCTTGCGGCTGAGGCAGTACACGATGCCCGACTTGTTCGGGTTTTGCTTGATGTATTTGATGATGTCCTTGATGACATCCTTGGTTTTCGGGCGTACTTCATAGTACAGGTTAGGGCGGTCGAAAGACGACTTGAAGACCTTCGCGTCCATGATTTCGAGGTTCTTCATGATGTCGTTCTGCACCTTCACCGTGGCTGTGGCAGTCAGGGCGATGATGGGCAGGTTGTCGCCAATGGCATTGATGATGGGGCGCAGTCGGCGGTATTCGGGCCTGAAGTCGTGGCCCCATTCCGAGATGCAGTGCGCCTCGTCGATGGCGACGAAGGAAATCTTCAACGAGCGCAAAAATTCCACGGTTTCGTCCTTGGTGAGCGACTCGGGCGCCACGTAAAGCAGTTTGGTTTTGCCGCTTTTTAGGTCGTCTTTCACTTCGAGCAGTTCGGCTTTCGAGAGCGACGAGTTCATTACGTGCGCTATGCCTAATTCGGTGCCGAAGTTGCGGATCATGTCCACTTGGTTCTTCATCAGGGCGATGAGCGGGGAGACGACGATGGCCGTGCCTTCCGACATGAGTGCCGGCAGTTGGTAGCATAGCGACTTGCCGCCGCCCGTGGGCATCAGTACGAAGGTGTTGTTGCCTCCAAGGATGCTTTTGATGATCTCCTCTTGGTTTCCCTTGAATTGGTCGAAGCCGAAAACATTCTTCAGCAACTTGTGGATCGCCTGGTCTTCTTTCTTTGCCATAGTTTCCTCCTTTTGGTATATTCCAATTTTTTGTGTTATTTTGCAATCTCTTTCGAGAAATCGCGTTTTCACAAGGGCGGTTTTCCTCCCCTTGTCGCATTGACAAAGTTATAGTTTTTAAATCATTTGGAGCAAGAAAAAAGCGGAAAAAAATGAAAAAAAATGACACGATTATTGAATTGGCTACTCAAATAATTGAAAATGAGGCTAATGCAATCATGGGATTGAAAAGCCAAGTTGATGGTGATTTGGTGAAAATAGTCGATTTGGTGTTGGAAAGCAAGGGTAATTTGGTGTTTTCGGGCATTGGGAAGAGTGCCATCATCGCCCAAAAAATAGTCGCGACGATGAATTCGACGGGCACTAATGCAGTTTTCATGCACGCCGCCGACGCCATCCACGGCGATTTGGGCATCGTCCGCGAAGGCGATATCGTGTTCATTTTGTCAAAAAGTGGCGAAACGCCCGAAATCAAGGTGCTGGTGCCTTTGATTAAACTGAGGGGCAACACAATCGTGGCAATGGTCGGCAACCGACAGTCGTATTTGGCTTCGCAAGCGGATTTTGTGCTCGATGTGACGGTGAACGACGAGGCCATCCCCAACAGCCTTGCCCCGACCAGCAGCACCACGGCGCAACTCGTCATGGGCGATGTGCTTGCATTAATATTAATGAGGTGTCGCGGTTTCTCCACCGATGATTTTGCGAAGTTCCATCCGGGCGGTGCTTTGGGCAAGCAACTGTATCTTCGGGTCAAAGACTTGTATGTCAGGAATGAACGTCCTGAAGTCGGACCCGACGACAACTTGACCCGCGTCATCATCGAAATGACCCACAAACGCTTGGGTGCGACCGTTGTAGGACAGGATGGAAAGATTTTGGGCATTATCACCGATGGCGACCTTCGCCGAATGTTGATGAACACGCCCGACATTGAGCATGTGAAGGCTTCGCAAATCATGACCTCCAACCCGAAAACCATTGACGAGGAGGCTCTTGTGGTAGATGCCCTGCACAAGATGCGGCACAACAGCATCACGCAATTGCCTGTGGTGAAGAATGGCAAATATTTGGGAATCATACATTTGCACGACATTTTAAAGGAAGGGATATTTTAGATTTCAAAATTTCAAGATTTCAAAATTTGATTCGATGATACTGAGGACAGAACATTTGGTGAAAAAATACGGCCAGCGCACCGTGGTCAATGATGTTGATATTGAGGTGGAGCAAGGGCAGATTGTGGGTTTGCTCGGTCCCAACGGCGCGGGCAAAACGACCACTTTTTATATGGTGGTGGGCCTTATCAAACCCTATTCGGGCAAGGTTTTCCTTGAAAATGAGGACATTTCCAACCTGCCGATGTATAAGCGAGCCCAAAAAGGCATCGGCTATTTGGCGCAGGAAGCCTCGGTGTTTCGGCAGATGAGCGTGGAAGACAACATCTATTCCGTCATGCAGTTCAAGCCGGGAATGAAAGAGTCGGAGCGACGCGATAAGTTGGAAGGACTTTTGGACGAGTTTGGTTTGCAGCATGTTAGGAAAAGCAAGGGCATACAACTCTCAGGCGGAGAGCGTCGGCGCACCGAGATTGCTCGTGCCTTGGCCGTCGACCCGAAATTTGTGCTTCTTGACGAGCCTTTCGCTGGTGTCGACCCGATTGCTGTCGAGGACATCCAGCGCATCATCTTCAAGTTGAAAAGGAAAAACATCGGTGTGCTCATCACCGACCACAATGTTCACGAAACCCTCTCCATCACCGACCGCGCCTATCTCCTCTTCGATGGCAAGGTCCTCATCTCAGACGAGCCGGAGCGACTTGCCGAAAACGAACACGTCCGCGAAGTGTATTTGGGACATAATTTTGTGTTTCATAAGAAAGAATTGTAGGAAATCATTCTGCCGTCGAGGATTATTTTTACCTTTGCGGCATAAAAGCAAAAGACATGAGTACGCAAGCCATGACACAAATCATTGCCGATTATTTCAAGACGCAGCCAGTTTTGAAGGCTTGGTTGTTTGGCTCATACGCCCGGGGAGAGCAGACATCTGATAGCGATGTTGACCTTCTCGTGGAGTTTGACCATAGTTCGCCTATTGGACTTTTCGCGTATGCAAGGATGTGGAGGGAATTGCAAGAACGCCTTGGCCTCAATGTTGACCTTGTTGAAGAAGGCACTTTGCGCCCATTTGCTGTTGATTCCGCCAACCGTGACAAGAAATTGGTCTATGAGAGAGCGAGTTAGGGATTTTGAACGCTTGCGTCACATTAACGAATGTATCAATAATGTGATGGGTTTCCTTGAAGGCAAGACTTTTGAGGAAATGCAATCGGATGTGATGTGTTTCCACGCTGTGGTTTACAACATTATGATTATCGGTGAGGCTGCCAACATGTTGACAAAGGATTTCCGCTTGGAGCATCCCGAAGTGCCGTGGCGCGACATTATCGACATGCGGAATGTGTTGGTGCATGGCTATTATACGGTTAGCCCAAGGTTTATTTGGGAAACCTACACCAACGACCTTGTTTATCTTAAAGAGCAAGTGGAGATTTGCATAAGGGAAATGCAAGAGGGAAATACTGACCAATAAAAAGGTCGGCATTACTCCATTTTATCAGCAAAGACCACTGACATCAAAACATAAACCACCATCACAAAAGGCAAAGCCAAAAACCTGAAAATCACGAAACTGACGAGGGCGATTATCAGGAAAATCCATCTGACTTCATTGCCTTTCCATTTCGCGGACTTCATCTTGAACGAGAAAAACCGAAAATTGCTGACCATTATAAAAGAAAAGATGATTGTGATGCCGAAGCAGGCCCAATAGCCCAAGGCGCCATCGGAGAGGTGACCTACTTGGCTGAGTGCCAAAGGCAAAGAGGCAATGAAAATGGCCATTCCTGGGGCGGGAATACCTCGAAAAGAGGTCTTTTGTGTGTCGTCGATGTTGAATTTGGCCAAACGGATGGCTGAAAAAACAGGCAAAAGGAAGGCTATACAAGGTGATAAGTCTAGTCCAAATAGCATGATTTCAGGGTGTTGGGCATGGCTCATCAGCCAATACATGATGAACCCTGGCGCCACGCCAAACGAGACCACATCTGATAAAGAATCCAAATCCGCGCCGATGGGGGAGTGGGCATGGAGCAATCGGGCGGCGAAACCGTCGAGAAAGTCGAAAAGTCCGGCCACGAAAATCATGATGGCCGCCTTGACGGGCATTCCTGATGCGACAAACAGGATGGAAAGGCAGCCCGAAACCAAGTTGCCGCAGGTGATGGTGTTGGGGATATGTTGCTTGAGGCTCATTTCGTCTGTTTTTATGCCCTGCAAAGGTAATGTTTTTTCGGAAAAGCAGTATCTTTGCGGGAAAATTGAAAACATTTATGCAGCACCAGTTTTACACTTTGCCCGAGGTCGCTAAGATGGTCGGCGGGCAGTTGGTCGGAGCAAATGAAAATTTGAGAATCAGTGATTTGCTTATTGATAGCCGCCATTTGGTGGATGCGCGTCAGGCCTTGTTTTTTGCCTTGACGAGTACACGCAACGACGGCCATAAATATATCAAGGAACTATACGACAAGGGTCTGCGCGCCTTTGTCGTGAAAAGGTTTCCGCAAGAGGATTTCCCCGAAGCGGTGTTTATCGTGGTGCCCGACACCTTGAAAGCCTTGCAAACATTGGCGGCGCGCCACCGTCAGCAGTTCGACATCCCCGTTATCGGCATCACGGGCAGCAACGGCAAAACCATCGTCAAGGAATGGCTTTACCAAATGCTCAGCCCCGAGCACAACATCGTCCGCAGCCCCAAAAGTTACAACTCGCAGGTGGGCGTGCCGCTTTCGGTGTGGCAGATGAACGAAACCTACGACATGGGCATTTTCGAGGCGGGCATTTCAGAACCCGATGAGATGATGGCCTTGCAAGACATCATCCGCCCTACCATTGGCGTGTTCACCAACATTGGGCAGGCACACGATGAGAATTTCATCAGCCGTGCCCAAAAAGTGGGGGAGAAGATGAACCTTTTCACCAAGGCAGAATCATTGGTGTATTGCATGGATTATTCTGAAATCCAACAAGTTGTCATACGTTCAGGCATGGCTTCAAAAGTGAAATTGTTCACTTGGAGTCGCAAATTCGAGGAAGCCGACTTATTAATCAATGAGGTGTCGGTGGGGGAGAAGCATAGCCAAGTGCAGTGCCGCTATCAAGGTGCATCTTTGTCGTTTATGATACCGTTTATCGATATGGCCTCCATCGAAAACGCCATCCAATGTATCTGCATAGGTTTGCTGTTGAAGATGAAGCCTGAAACGATTGCCGAAAGGCTTATGTCGTTGAGTTCCATCGCTATGCGTCTGGAAATCAAGGCGGGAATGAACAACTGCACCATCATCAACGACTACTACAATTCCGATGTCAACTCGCTATCTATCGCCTTGGATGTGATGAAACAACAGCACCAGCACAAGCGTAAAGTGGTGATTATGTCGGACATCCTCCAAAGTGGTCGCAATGAGATGGATTTGTACGCCGAAATAGGTCAACTGCTTAAAAACAAAGGGGTTGACATGCTGATTGGCATTGGCGAGGGCATTTCGCGACAGGCCAACAAGTTCGAGATGGAGCGGTATTTCTACCCCAATGTGGGTGATTTTTTGGCGCATTTCCCCTTCTCGAAGTTCAACAATCAGACCATTCTGTTGAAAGGTGCCCGTGCCTTTGAGTTCGAGCAAATCGGGATGGAATTGCAGGAAAAGGCGCATGAAACGGTGTTGGAAATCAACTTTAATCATCTCGTCAGCAACCTCAATTATTTCCGCTCTAAAATCAGGCCCGAAACCAAACTCATGGTGATGGTGAAGGCTTTCGGCTATGGCAGTGGCAACCTCGAAGTTTCCAATGTGCTTCAATTCCATAATGTTGATTATCTGACTGTTGCATTTGCCGATGAGGGCGTTGAACTGCGCCGCGCGGGCATCAATTTGCCCATTATGGTGATGAGCCCGGAGGTGAACAGTTACGACAACATCATCAAGTACCATCTTGAGCCGGAGGTGTTCAGTTTCCGCAATTTAGAGTTTATTGAAAAGGCGATGCAGAATCTGGCTTTGCCCGAGGCGCACCCGCTGAATGTGCATATCAAATTGGACACGGGAATGCACCGTTTGGGCTTCGCAAAGGACGAGTTGCCTGAATTGATTAGACGCATCAAGGCCAATCCGATGCTGCATGTGAAAAGCGTGTTTTCGCATTTGGCCACCGCCGACAATCCCGCCGAGGACGACTTCACTTTGGGCCAAATCCGCAATTTTGAAGAGGGCAGCCAAATGATTGTGGAGGCGTTTCCTTACAAGGTCTTGCGCCACATCCTGAACACGGCGGGCATTACGCGATTCCCTCAGTATCAGTTTGATATGGTGCGCTTGGGTATTGGTTTGTATGGCGTTCCGACCACTGAGGCCGACAAGGGACTTTTGCAGCCTGTGGTGTCGCTCAAGACGACCATCAACCAAATCAAGCGGGTTCCTAAGGGCGATAGCATCGGTTACAACCGCCACGGTCGCGCAGAAACGGACATGCGCATTGGCATCGTGCCCATCGGCTATGCCGACGGCCTTTCGCGTTTGCTCGGCAACGGCAATGGCAAGTTTTATGTGAACGGTCAACAAGTGCCCGTTGTGGGTGACGTTTGCATGGACATGTGTATGCTCGACCTGACTCATGTCGTGGCCTCCGAAGGCGATACGGTAGTCATTTTTGATGCCGAGCATGATATTGAAGACATTGCAAAGGCTTGCCAAACGATACCATACGAAATAATGACACGCGTCTCACAGAGGGTGAAACGCGTGTATTATCAGGAATAATGATTGTGGATTACCACTTCAAAATCTTCTTGAAGTCGTAGTCTTCTGGATTCGGCAGATATTCCTTCGCGGCTTCGTAGTCGGCGGGCATGATGTATTGCAAACCGTCGTTGAAAATCAACTCGGCTTTCGGGCCGCTGAGATTCACCAAGCGCGGCTTGATTTTGCCGTTTTCGTCCTCCACATCTTTCAAATAAAGCGGGACGATTTCGCCCTTCGGGTTGGCAGTGACCATCGCGCCACTCACGCCTTGGTCGAAGAGTTTCTTCACGCCATAGCCAAGGAGGGAGCAATAAGTCAGGTCGTAACCATTAGGTTCAACACAACGGATGCCATAGCCGATTTCCACGGGACGGCTCTTCACATTGAGGCCCAAAGCCTTCAACCTTTGTTGCAACAAGAGATTGAAAATGTGTGCTTTACTGACATTGCCCAATTCGGGATGGCCGTGCTCGTCGTAAGTGAAAGCCACGCCCGACTTCTCGATTTCCTCGTCGCTCATGAAGTGGAACACGCCTTCGCTGATGATGACCACACCATAGTTGACACCCAGCAACTTGCGTTTCACAATCGAACTAATCACCAACTTGATGATGGCATCAAATGTGACTTCCGCTTTGTTGAACATTTCAGGGATGACCACCATCGGGCAGTGGCAGGCCGAAGTCATGCCGAAAGCCAAATGGCCGGCCTCGCGACCCATTGCAGAGATGACGAACCAGTTGCCGCTGGTGCGGGCATCTTCGTAGATGGTCTGCACCAAATGCACAGCGGCATCCTTGGCCGAATAGTAGCCGAAGGTCGGGCTGCCATCGGGCAAAGGCAGGTCGTTGTCGATGGTCTTGGGAACGTGGATGTTCTGAATCGGGACACCGCTATTGGCCAAGAATTTCGAGATGCGGTTGGCCGTCGAAGCGGTATCGTCACCACCAATGGTAACCAACAACTTAATGTTGTTTTTCACGAAAAATTCGGTATTAAACTCCTCATTCTTGGGTTTGTAGCGGCTCATCTTCAAAGCCGAACCGCCACGTTTGAGGATGGCGTCGGCATAGAGGAAGTCCATTTCCACCACATCGGGATTGGGCTTGAAGAGGTTTTTATAGCCTTCGTTGAGGCCGAGTACGCGATAACCGCTCTTTAGGAAGGTCTTGGCCACGGTGCTGATGACCGTGTTGATGCCGGGGGCGGGACCGCCGCCAGCGAGAATTACAATGGATTCTTTCATTTATTTATTTCATTTACAGTTAGTTATTCTTTATTCGGGTTATTCCTGACAGCGGGTCATGACCCGCTGTTATTTGCGTCATTCTATCACCAATTCATCACAGAATATCCAAGCCTTTTGGCCTGCTCCGACATGTCCTTCGGGACAAACGCCGATGGTCTTTGCCACCATCTTCACATAGCGGGCGTTGGTGCGCGGTCTCACCTCCATCTCCTGCACAAAGGCACCGTCGACATCCACGGGCAATTCGTTCTTCACCTTGCCCACGCTGCGGAAGTTCTTGCCGTCTTCAGAAACAAAGTATTCCACTTCCTTCGGCATCCAAATCCATGAGTAGGCCTCTTGCAAGAAACTGCCTGCCAATCGGTTGATGCGTTTCGAAACGCCCAAGTCGACCGTGGCAATGAGGTCGACACCATAATAGCCCTGCCATGATCCCGTGCGGAAATTCTCGCCGCCACGTTGGTGGTCGATGAGGGCCTTGAGGCCGCCCGCAGCGTATTGTTCGTTGTAAGGATTCTCCAACTTCACCGAATGACGCGCGTCAATCAGATAGTAATTTGCATCCATCACTTGGCTCCAGCGACCGTTTTGCAGTGCGGCGGCTTTCACCGTTGTCGACTGCTTCAAGCAGATGGGTTGCCCAAAGACAGGGCTACCCTCATTCGGGGTGCTGCCATCCAAAGTGTAATGGATTTCCACGCCCTCAATGGGATGGCTCATGCTGACCATAAGGCTGTCGAAGAAGGTGTCGGAAGTCGCGTTGATGGTCGGGACGATGACGATGCTCTCGGTGGGGATACGCACCACGGGGCAATTCTCGGGTTGCGTGGCCCAAGTGGAGTTGGGCTCGTTGGTCATGGTGAACTCCAAAGTGCCGCCGTTGAAGACTTCCTCAAAGGTGATGTAACTGCGTTCCAACGGTTTGCCGTTCAGTTTCACCGACTGCACATAGCAGTTTTGCTCATTCAAGTTTTTGGCAACCACTTCAAATTGTTTGCCGTTCTCGAAGGTCAATTTGGTTCTTTCAAAGCGCGGCATGCCCAAGACATAATAGCCCGAAGCGGGTGTGGCCGGGTAGAAGCCCATGCACGAAAACACCGCCCAAGCCGACATTTGGCCGCAGTCCTCGTTGCCTGAATAACCGTCGCGACGGTCGGTATAGAAGTCGTCCATCACTTGTTTCACATACTTTTGTGTCATGGTCGGCTGGCCGACGAAGTTGTACATATACACGGTGTTATGGCTCGGCTCGTTACCGTGGGCATATTGCCCGATGAGCCCCGTGATGTCGGGCTGCACACGACCCGTCAAGTCGGAGGGCGCGTTGAAAAGGCCGTCGAGTTTGGCTTTGTAACTGTCCATTCCTCCCATCAGGTCAATGTGGCCGTTCACGTCCTGGGGAACAAAGAAACCATATTGGTAGGAATTGGCCTCGGTCAGGGTGAAATTCACCTGTGCAGGGTCGAAGGGACGCATCCAGCCTCCGTTTCTGCGGCCTTGGAAGAACTGGTTCTCAGGATTGTAGATGTTCTTATAGGCTTGCGCACGGGTGTAGAATTCCTTGGCGATGTCTTGTTTGCCCATAGCCTCGGCCATGCGGGCCACGCACCAGTCGTCGTAGGCATATTCGAGGGTCTTTGAAGTGGCTTCGCCCTCGACTTCAATCGGAATGTAGCCGTATTTCATGTAAGCTCCCATGCCACGGAAGTCGTCTTTCTGGCTTGCCACCATTGCTTCCAAAGCCTTCTCCGTGTCGAAGTCACGAATGCCGGCAAAATAGGCGTCGGCAATGACGGGGATGGCGTGGTTGCCAATCATGCAGTAGGTTTCGTTGGCGGCCAATTCCCAAACGGGCAGGATATGGTGCGGGTTGGTTTCGTATTTATTAATAAAGGTGTTGATGAAATCGAGGGTGCGCTCGCGCTGCATGAGGCTGAACAAGGGATGCAGGCTGCGGAAGGTGTCCCAAAGCGAAAACACCGTATAGACAGGTCTTTCCGACTTGTAAACCTTCAAATCGTGGGCACGATAGCGGCCATCTGCATCGCTGAAGAGGTTGGGGGCAACCATGGCGTGATACAATGCAGAATAGAAAACCGTCTTGTTCGATTCGTTGGGGTCGCTCACAGCGTAACGTTTCAGTTCGGTGTTCCATTTGTCGAAGGCTTTCTGCTTCAAGGCATCGAAATCGAAGTCGTTGGCTGCCAATTCGTTGTTCAGGTTGTTCTTTGCGCCTTCCACATCGACGGCGGAAATGGCGATACGTATCACGATTTGCTCATTTTCCTCGGTATCGAAGTCGAACCAAGCCTTGATGAAGTCGCTTTCCACGCGCTTCTCCTCGGTCGGAACGCCCTTATTAATAAAGGTGTGGCTCTTGAAAGGCTTCGAGAACTCGGCGTAGAAATAGAGATGTTGCTCTTTTGCCCAATCTCTTGTGCGGCGGAAACCGCTGATGGCATTGTCGCCCTCCACTTGGAGCCACGAGTCGTAAACAAACTCATCGTTCACGCCTTCCACCATGTCCAAAAACAGGTGCGCGTTGTCGCTCTTGGGGAAGGTGCAGCGCATCATCCCGACACGGTCGCCAGTAGTGAGTTCCACTTTGGTGTTGTAATCATCGAGCAGCACGGCATAATAGCCCGCCTTGGCATCCTCGTTCTCATGTTTGAACGCTGAACGATAGCCTGAAGCGGTGTTTTCTTCATCACCTTTGTCGGTTTTCACTTCGCCGACGATGGGCATGAAGCGGAAGTCGCCATAGTCGGAGCAGCCCGTGCCGCTGAGGTGGGTGGTGCTGAAGCCGAGGATGGTGTGGTCGCTGGTGTGGTAGCCCGAGCAGCCGTCCCAGTCGTTCATGCGAGTGTCGGGGCTGAACTGCACCATGCCGAAGGGCACCGTCGCGCCCGGGAAGGTGTGGCCGTGGCCGCCCGTCCCGATGAACGGGTCAACATAATTGGCGGGGTCGGCTACATAGTCGGCCTTGGGTGCCGTCGAGCAAGCCGCCAAAGCCATTAAGAGTAAAGGTAGTAATAGTTTTTTCATATTGAATGAGATTTTTGACGCTGTAAAAGTAGGAATAATACTTTTTTGTTTCGCAATAGCGAAAAACTTTTTTTGCTGTGCTTTGTCTATTGTGTCGCTTTGCGTCATTGCGAGGAGGAACGACGAAGCAATCCAGACAAACAACTATAGTGCTTTGTCTATTGCGCCGCTTCGCGTCATTGCGAGGAGGAACGACGAAGCAATCCAGACAAACAACTACAACGAATCGAACAAATCCTCCCAGTTTGGATTCATTGCCTCAACCAAAGCCAACTTCGCAGCCCTTGAGCCTCCTTTTATCTGCTTCTCTCTTGCTATTGCCTCTTTGATGGAAACAAATTCCTCGAAATACCCCAATTTATCAACTGAATACTTTGCCGTAAAACTTTCAGGATGAATTTTGGTCTTGTGCTCATAGACACGACGTTTCAAAAATGATGTCACACCTGTATATAACGTTCCATTGCGTTGGTTAAAAAGAATGTAGACGTATCCTTTGCGATTTGTGTTCATGGGTTTTGTTTTGATTGCAAAAATATGGTTTTTCAGTTTATGAAAGCCAAAAAAGATGTTGTTCTGGATTGCTTCGTGCCTCGCAATGACGCGAAGCGTGTCCTACTTTGTGGATTGCTTCGTGCCTCGCAATGACGCGAAGCGCGTGTGGAAGCGAAATGTTACTGGTGCAAGTTTTTTCTGGCACAAAAATTGCTGTTCCCCAAAAAATGTAAAAAAAAAGTCGTTTTGGGTGTTATTATTTCCAAAATGACTATATTTGCAGCCCAAATAGAAAGACTAAAACACAATTATCAATTACCTAATCAAAACAAAATCACCATGAAGAAAGTTTTATTCGTGTCGCTTGCAATGGCCGTCGCAATGACCGGCTTTGCACAAAGAGTAAACGTGAGCACCGCGATGAAGAATGCGAGTGCCACCGCCCAGAAACCCAGCGAACTCAGAATCGCTGACGGTTCACAAGCCCAAGGCATGCAATTCAACATGCCCCAGCACATGGTCCAAACCTCCAACCGCAACAGAGGTTACGAAGAAGAAATGACCATGTACACCAACTACGACCTGCAGTCGAACTCAGCCCTCGGCAACCGTATGGCCTCTTGGGCTGACGGCACTGTTGCCATCACTGCCACTTGGGACCCCTCGGGTGTCTCCAGTTTTCCCGACCGTGGTACCGGTTACAACTTCTATGACGGCGGTTTCGGCGATTTCCCCGAGGTGCGTCAAGAACCCATGAAGTCGGGCTGGCCGAGCATCGCCGCTTGCGGTGATGGCGAAGTCCTCGCTTCTCACGCCACTGGCGTCAACCTTTACTATCGTCCCACCAAGGGTCAAGGCGACTGGGAACTCATCTACAACTGGGGCAACGACTTCGGTGCTCCCACTTGGCCGAGAGTGGTCTGCAGCGGCCCCAACGATGAGTACATCCACATTGTGATGTGCAAGCAAATCAGCATGCCCGATGGTTCCTTGGACAACCACATCTACTATGTCCGCGTCAAGCATGAGAATGGCAATTGGGACATCCCTGCCGAAATGAACGACTTCCCGGGCATCAACAACGACCTCGATGGCGACTACCGCAACCAACTCAGTGCTGACGACTATGTGCTGGCCGCCAACGGCAACAATGTGGCCTGCATGTTCGCCTCCTACACCACCGACGTGTTCTACATGATTTCGCACGACAACGGTGCCACTTGGGAACGCCAGATTGTGGCTCCTTTGTGTGTAAAACAAAACGGCAATCCCGTCCATGCCATCGACTTTGACGACTATCCGGATGGCATGGCCGACACCCTGTTCACCAGCGACAACTCGCACAGCATCGCCATCGACAACAACGGCACTGTGCACTGCGCCTTCGGCCTGTTTGCCTGGCGTCCTTCCAGTGCCACCCAATACAACTATTGGAAGGTCTACAACCACGGCATCGTTTACTGGAATTCCAACTTCACCAACGAACAAGGCGGTCACGAAATTCCGCTGTTCGGCGACTGGAGTGGCGATGCTGCCTTGGTTGCTGAAGACCCCAACTGGCTGCTCAACGGCGGCGATGGTATCTGCAACTCACTGAATATCGAGCGTCTTTACAACATGATTATCGCCATGGGTTCCAATAACTTGAACTGGTTTGGCTATCAAGTCGATGAAGACGGCGACGGCGAGTGGAATACTGATTTTATTTTGGGCGTTGATGCTGCTTGGCATTACCGTTCTTATGGCGTTTCAACAATGCCTGGTGTTTCCGTTGACGAACAAGGCAATGTCGCCATCGTTTACAACACGCTTTCAGAAGTTAGACATAGTAACGGTACGGGAAGCGTAGACCATGCTTTAAGAAGCGCTTGGGTAACACTCAGAGACTACACCGGCACTTGGTTCGAAGACGTCTACAACCTGAGCTATGGCTTCGACCACGAACTGTCGGAGGTTTATCCTACCTTTGCCGCCACCAGAGCCTACAACGGCGAATTCTGGGTCGGTTATTCAGAGGACGACAAGCAAGGCCTCTACCTCGACATCGACGCCGACAACTACCCGAACAGCAACGGTGGTGACCTGACCGAAAACTACATCTGGGCTGTGAAGATTGTTCCTTCGCCCGAGGATCCCGGTCTTGAAACTTGGGCTGTTGAAGAGCACAACGCCATCAACCCGATGACCACCACCCGCGTGTATCCCAACCCTGCCACCGATGTGCTGAACCTCGAAGTGAACGCTTCGCAGTCGTCAGAAATGAGCGTCAGCGTTTTCAACCTGATGGGTCAGAAGGTGATGGAGCAGCAAGTGAACCTCAACACGGGCATCAACACCACGAACATCAGCACCAGCGACCTCAGCAGCGGCATCTACTTCGTCACTGTGAAGGCCAACGGTTTTGAAAACACGATGAAGTTCGTTGTGAAATAAGTCTTAGTTAGTCATTTTAATTGATTTGGAGGCTTCGGCCTCCTTTTTTTTTGCAAAAACGCTTGCGTTTTCAAAAAAAACACTATCTTTGCCCCCAAATAATATTGCAACAAACAACAAACAACTAACTAATTATTAATTAAAATCTTTCAAAATGAAGAAGTTATTTACTTTAGCACTTGTTTTGTTGGTGGCCACAGCCGGCTACTCACAAGTGAGAATGTCGAAGAACGACGTAATGAAGAAATCTGCCATCCAGTATGTTACGAGGGGCATGGAAAGTTTCGAGAACGTGCAAAGCGAGCCTAACATGACCCGCAGCGACGGCGAACTCGACTACACCACCTACGACTGGCAATCGAATGCCGGTCCGCGTACTTGGACCATCCAATGGCCCGACAACAAGATCAACTTTGCCTACACCATGGCCACCGACGACGCTTTCAGCGATCGTGGTACAGGCATTGGCACCTACGACTACAACACCGATGAATGGACTCCGCTTTGGGGCCGCATCGAGAGCGAAAGAACTGGCTTCGGCTCCATCGCCCGCTACAAGGAAAACGGCATCGTCATTGCTGCCCACACCTCCACTGAGTGCTGCGTCTACATCCTTGAAGACAGAAATGGCCTCGCCGATGCCCAAGGCACACTTCCTCGCGCCTTGACCCTTTCAGCCGACAACGATCCCGCTTGGCCTGCCGTGATGACCTCGGGCGCCAACCGCGACATCATCCATGTGTTGGCTACCGGCTCGGGCGACAACAACGTTTATTACTACCGTTCCTCAGACGGCATGACCTGGGACAAGGAAAACGTTGTTCTGCCTTACTTCACCTCTGAATACGGCAGCGACTGGGGCAGCAACATTGCCTACTGGATGGAAACCACTGAAGACAACTGCCTGGCCTATGTGGTGAACAACGCCTGGAGCGACTGCATGGTGTGCTACAGCTACGACGATGGTGAAACCTGGGAGAGAAAAGTGTTCTGGCACCACCCCGGCATCAATGTCACCTATGATGACAGCAAATTGGCCTTCTGTTATCCTCGTTGGACTTCCTGCCATTGGGGCCTCAACGGCGAACTCTGCATGGCCTATGAATTCAACGGTTCAACTGGCGAGCCTGGCTCGGGCAGTTACTATCCTGGCGTTGGCGGTGTCGCTTTCTGGAGCGAAACCCTGCCTTACCACGGTGAGAGCCAGCCTTTGTATGGCGTTGACCCGACCAACCCGATGCCTCCTATGCCCGGCCAGCCTTTCATCATGGACTCCGCTTACCTGAACTCAGACATCCTCTCCTCTCTGTGGATTTATAGCGAGACCACCCACGAGATGTGGCCTGAATACTTCGGCTATGTGACACCCTTGGATGGCCAAGGCAATCCCGAGGATCCTTACACTGCCACGGAATTCAACATTGAAGATTTCCAACTGCACGGAAAATACAACTGCGGTATCAGTGCCATGCCTGCGCTTTGCCTGCTTCCTGGCTGCGACGGTTGGGACATGGTCGCCGTTTGGTCTGCCATGGATGAAAACAACCAAGATGGTCACGGCAACCACTACTTCAAACTCTTTGCCTCCTACTCGGGCGACGCTGGCCATACTTGGTCTCCCCAAGTGCAACTCACCAAGGGCTTCGACTTCCAGCAGTCAGAGTGCGTCTACACGCAAGCTGCTGTGGTGGGCACCACCCTTGTCGTTGCCTCTCAACAGGACTTCGAGACGGGTACCTTCGTTCAAAGCGATGACGACGACAGCAGCGACAACTGCTACTTCGGCCTCACCTTCGAACTGAACGACCTCTTCCCGGAGGCTGGTGTTGGCGTTGCTGAAGTGAGCCACAACACGCACATGACTGTCTATCCCAATCCTGCTGTTGACCAACTCAATGTCACCCTCAGCCAAAACGCTGACATCGAGATCTACAACGTCATGGGTCAGAAAGTGATGACCTTCGAAGGTCATGCTGGTGCCAACACCATCAGCCTGAACGGTTTGACCAGCGGCGTCTACGTCATCAGTGCTGGTAGCGATGTCCAGAAGTTCATCGTGAAGTAAGTTGCTTTACGGAGCAAATGAAAAAAGGAGGCTTGTTTTGAGCCTCCTTTTTTTATTGGGTTTTATTGGTTTTTTCGCCAATTGACAATATCCGCCGCCAGATACACCGCCTCTCGATAGGAATCAGGCTCGGCCTTGTTGGCGTTGGCCAATTCGAATGCGGGGCCGTGCATGGGGGCTGTACACACAACGGGCAAGCCCGCCCAATAATAGGCGCAGCCGCCCAAGGCCATCATCTTCAAGGGCAGCACGCCTTGCTCGTAATACATGGCCATTACGGCATCGTATTTCTTCCACAAGCCCTGCACAAACAATTGGTTGGTCGAGAAGGGGCCGAAAGCGAAAATGCCTTTCTTTTGTGCGTCGTTGATGGCTTTCATCACTTTGTCGTCGTCTCCGACGGGCATGGAACCCGCGTGCGGATTCAAGCCAAGTACGGCAATCTTGGGCGCGTTGATGCCAAAATCGGTCTTCATGGCCTGCGAAAGCACGGCCAGTTTCCCGAGGATGAAGCGGATGTCGATTTGCGCCAAGGCCTCATTGAGGGGCAAATCGTCAGTGACCAAGCCGACACGCATCTTGTCGCACACTATCACGCGCATCGTTTCCGCCTCCTTGTGGAAGGAAAACAGGAAATCGCGGTTGCTTCGCGCCACGATGCGGCTGTCGGGAGCCATCACCAAGGCTGCGATGGCTGAGTTTTCCAAGTCGTCGACCGCCTTTTTCATCGAAAGCACCGACATTTCAGCCGACACGTCAGAGGCTTGCCCGGGGTCGATTTTCACCTCGTTTTCCACGATGTTGATGATGTTGAGTTTCTTGTCCCCTGCTTGACGCGCGTCGCGGGTCAGGGAGTAGTTGGGACTGTCGAGGCCGAAATTCTTCTTGTAGTAGGAAAAGGCCTTGGATTGCCCATACAAGATTGGTGTCAGCGACTCGAACATTCGTGAATCGGAAAAGGTCTTCAGGATGACTTCATAGCCGATGCCGTTGATGTCGCCATGGCTAAGCCCGATGCGGGGGAGTTGGGATGGAGTAGATGTTTCTTGCATAGGCGTAATTTTATTGGACTGAATTTCAAAGCGAAATCAGCCTTCAAAATTAGTCAATAAAAACAACAAACCAAAAATTTTTCGCGTTTTTTACAAAAAAAGTGCTTTTTTGAAGCCTTTCAGTATGATTTCAGTGGCACCAACCTGACTTTTCAGGTAGTCGCGGCAGGTGAGCGAGGCCTTGTTGAAAAACGCCTCGTCGTCCATCAATCGGTTGAAAACCCTGCGCAAATCCTCTTCGTTCCGAACCGAAAATGCCCCTTGCATGGTCACCAAATCGACGGCTTCCTTGAAACTCTTGTATTTTGGCCCAAAAACCACAGGACAACCGAAAGTGACCGGCTCCTGAATGTTGTGGATATTCACGCCGAAGCCTCCGCCGATGTAGACGAAACGGGCGTATTGGTAGAGTTGGTTGAGTATGCCTATTGTGTTGACGATCAAGATTTTTGATGTTTGTTCCGAATCGAGGTCAGTATAGCAGACGCTCTCAGGAAACATGGCCTTGATTTTGGACACATGCGAGGCCGAAACATCGTGCGGCGCAATGATGAGGCAATAGTCGTCGGGCAATTGGGGCAGAAAACTGGCCAAAAGTTGCTCGTCGGGCGGCCAAGTGCTGCCCGCGATGATGCACTTCCGTCCCTTGATGAAACACTCGATTTCAGGGAAGGGCTTGGCCTGTTGCGCAATGGCGGCCACTCGGTCGAAGCGAGTGTCGCCACATACGGTTACATTGTTAAATCCGCTGTTTTTCAGTAATTTGGATGTGGTTTCGTCTTGCACAAAAAAGTGGCTGATGGCCCGCAACTGCTTGCGGAACCACGAGCCGTACCATTGGAAGAAATACGAGTCGGGCTTGAGGATGAGGGAGATGTAGAACAAAGGAATGTCGGCCTCTTTCAAAGCCCTCATATAGTTGAACCAGAACTCGTACTTGATGAAAAACGCCGCCACAAAATGATGCCGATGTACCCATTCTGTGGCATGGCGTGGAGTGTCGGAGGGGAGGTAAAGCACTTCGTCGGCCAGCGGGTAGTTTTTCCGAATCTCATAGCCCGAAGGCGAGAAAAACGACAGCAGAATCTTGAACTGGGGTTGGCTTTCCTTCAAGGCTTCAATGACAGGCCGGCCTTGTTCAAACTCGCCAAGCGAGGCCGCGTGGAACCAAATCCATTGTTCGGCCTGTGTTTCGTCAGGCTCAACGACATTCTGCCTCTGAGCCAGACGAAACACCCGTCGGCCTTCCACCCATTGCTTGGCCTTGGCATGACCCAAGCACGCGGCTGCTTGCGCACCAAGTGAATAAAGGCGAATGGCTGTGGTGTAGAGCAATCGCACGGCTGTCAATTATAGTAGTATTCTTGCGGCTGGCGTTCATAGGTGGGGATGTTCCATGTGACGCGGATGCCGTAGTAGAGGTCGTTGTAACGCTTGTGCGGGTCGGTACGGCCCACGGGCTGGCCATCGAACACGCGGAAATCGTAGTCGCGGAGGTCGCGGGTGCGGGCGTAAGTCACCTCAAGTGAAATCGAGAGGTTGAGCAATCTTGTATCGCTAAGAAACAGATAGCCGGCCTCAAGATGCACCGCCGGACCGCCGCGCTTTCGGTCGTAGCCGTATTGGTAGTCGCCATCCACCGGATAAGGCGGGTTGAGGCGTTCTTGCTGATAATCCACGCGGATGCGGTTGGTGAGGTAGCCCAAACCGCCCTGCATGAAAAAGCCGCTATTGGGATTGGAGCCAAAAGGGAACAGTTTTCCGACCTCAGCCTGAAAATGTAAGCCACGCTGCTGAATCCAAAGCATGGCCACACTGCCCTCGCCGCCAAAGATTTCGCCATCGACTGTGGTGATGCCTTCGCCGAAAATGTCGATGCGGTCACCTTTGATTTTGTTGCCGAAAATGTAGTTGGCATTGGCCGTCAGAAGCCAGTTCGACTCGGTTTTGTAAACGAAACTGCCGCCAATATTGTGGCTGATGCCGTACAAATCCTTGGTGTCCAAACCTGGGATATGGAACGCATAAGTGACTTGGAACATGGCCACGGGAATGGGGTCTTTCATGATGTCCTTCGGCATTTGGGCCTGCAAAGCCAAGCCCGCGAGAAGGAGCAAGGAAATAAAGATTCTGCGCATGGTTTTTCTTTTTCGATACAAACGGAATTAGCGTGTTTTTATTATGCTGCGGACAAAGATGTCGTCGCCTTTCAGGATGCGGACGGTATAGAGGCCGTTTTCGAGTCCCTCCAACTGGAAAGTGTCTTCATCGACCTCGATTCTTCTAACCAATTTTCCCTCAGCGGAATACATCTCAATCAGTGTCATGCCTGCGCATTGGATGGTCACCTTGTCGGAAGTCGGGTTGGGGAAGATGGTCACTTTGCCGTCGTTCTCGCCCAGGCCAGTGAAATAATTGGCGCACGCCTCGTTGGAATGGGCGGAAATACCCTTTTCGTACACGGCCTTCACCGTATAGCAGTGCTGCATATTGATGGCCATTTCGGTGTCGTTGTATTCCGTATCGGTGAGACCCTCGGCAATCAGTTCGTAGTCGCGGAAGAGATTGTAGGAAAGTGCTCTGTCGATGTTATTCCAAGACGTGGCCATCTGGCCTTCGTGTATGTCAGTGATTCGGATCTCGGGAACCACGTTGATGACCTCGAAATCGAAGCGGGCGGTAAAGGCAACACAGTCGTCGCCATAGTCGGGCATCACTTCAATAAAGTGACTGCCTTCCAAGGCTGTTGTGTAGGAAGGTGTTTCAACCGTTTCGGGCAAAAGCCAATCGTTGTCGATCATCACTTTGTACGATTCGGCATCGCCGTTCCACGTAATGGTAACCAGGGCTCCATCAAAGGAATAGTCGAAGCCATCCACACCAGCACACACGTTTTGCGTCAGGCTGACCGGTTCGGAGTCGCAACCATAGTCGGAATGCGCCACCACGATGATTGAATTTGTTCCAACTTGGGCAGCAAATACGGCATCTGAAGAATAAACTGTTTGGGCGTCCCCGCCATTGCAAGTGACTTTATAATAGCTGTCGTGTGAGGCTCCATCCCAATTGAAATGCAACATACCGTCAGCATCCAATTTGACAAATCTCAAGTTTTCAACGGGCTTGCAAATGCAAATCTCGACATCGGCATCCAGCGTATAGCAACCGTCTACAACAGGACGAACCACGACCGAGGTCAGACCTTCCTCAACCTCGAAAATGAAATGCGTTTCCTCGACCGTTGCCACAACCTCACCTTGGACTTCCACCTCATAAACACCAACACCCTCCAAGGCATCCCAAAACACAGTGGCGGTGAGGTCTTCCAACACATAATCCAAATTCTCCACCGCTCCAACCACACAAACCTGCACATGGGCATCCTTTTCGCAACCCTCAAAGACGGCTTTCACATTGATGTCGTGTTCGCCTTCGGCAATGTTGAAGGTATATGTCAAATCGTTGGTCGAACCTATCAGTTCATTGTCCATATAAACTTGATATTCAATCAGTCCCGATGGATTTTCGGGGGTGTCCCAAGTGAGGGTAAGCAACAAATCGTCGTCCAAAGTGTAGTCCAAGTGTTGCACGCCAGAGCAAAGCGAAACCTCCACCTCAACACAAACATACTCGGTTTGGCAGTTTTCGGAATACACGGCATGGACGCAATAGTTGTAAACACCTTCTTCTACAACATCGTCAAGGGCGGTCGCGGGACTCATCACAAGCATGGTGGAGCCTCTATATACTTCATAAACCGCATTTTCGACATTTTCGGGAGCTTCCCAAGTCAAGTGGACGATGTTGCCTTCTGTTGTGTAGGTCAGGTTGCGGGCGGGGTCGCAAAACTCAGGGGCAGACCCTCCGCCAAAGCAGTTGATATGGAGCGTTTGGGTGCCGTTGAAGCCGCCCGCGTTTTGGAAGATGACCGAGCCGTCATCATAGGTGACCTCAAAACTACATTCGGAAGTCCATTGCCCGTTGTGCCAAGTAAGCGATATGTTGGAACCCGTGGCCAGTTCGCGCGTAAAGTTTGCTGAATAGCCCGATTGAACCGTCATTTGCTCTGATGGTGTGCCGTCGGAATAGGTCACTTCAAGGTAGTTGCCTTGCCACCCGTCGCCGTAGGAATCGTGCAACGAAAAGATGACGTTGCAGGCATTCCTGATTGCAAATGCCAACTCGGTATGTCTGCCGTTGCAATCCACGAGATTGAGGGTGAAGGGAATCACGAAGTCGTCGGGAGCCGATGTGTCCAAAGTGACGTTGAAGTCGGCAAAGCCCATCAAGTTGGCTCCTATCGTGCTGAAGCTTTGCTCAGGATTGCCCAAGGTGACCAATTCATAATCTGTCGACAAAGTTCCGGTTATCATTTCGGCCAACTCGTTTCCCGCATTGTCGACAAAGATGCGCAAGTCGGCGGTTTCGCCCGGATTGAGGAGTCCGTTGCCGTTGTTGTCATCCAGCACGGCGGTTGTGCCGTATTGCAAGAGGTAATCGAAGACCGGGACAACGATGCCGAAAGTTCCCGTTTGCTCGCCATTGAGGTAAACTTCCAAATTGAAACGGATTTCCTGCTTTGCCACCACATCATCGCTGACCGTGAAAGCGAAAGCGTTGTCCACTATCAGGGCTTCGTTGGGGGCGAAACTGGGGCAGGTGGCCGTGTTTTGCGTGATGGTAACGTTTTCATCTTCAGTTGTCAAGGCAATGGAAACATTGTTCATAGGCTCTTCGGTGGTATTCACCATCACGACACTCATCATCACCGACTCGTTAGGATTCAAGACGCCGTTATTGTTACCTTCAGGGTCGTGGATTTGATAAAAAGAATTGTATTGGACGGCACCCAATTGGATGGCCTCGACCGCCGCCAGCACATTAATGCGGCCAAAGCCGTAGGTGTTGCTCTTGCCTTCTGCCAAAGGCACCGCCGTCTCTTCAAGGATTCGGCAGATGTCGGCAGGCATCAGATTGGGGTCTTTGCTCAGCATCAAAGCGATGCAACCTGCTGCGCAAGGCGTGGCCATCGAAGTGCCGCTCATGGTGGTATAGCCATTATTGCCTTGATAGTCCAACGACTTGATGTCTACACCCGGGGCGCAAACATCAGGGCGGATGAGGCCGATTTCAGGTTGGTAGGGGTAGTCGCCAAACTCGGTGTTTGTCCATGTGACAGGGCCGCGCGAGGTGAAATAGGCTGCATTGTCGTTTCCATCAACCGCGCCGATGCAAATCGAGCAACTCATTTTGCCGGAATTCTCGCCTTGAACGGCATCCATGTAAGGCGGAGGGCAACTGCCCGGCACGCGCACATTGTTCGGGATGGGATATTGCCATTGGCTGCCGCCTTCGTTGCCCGCAGCAATGGCACCCGCAATGCCCGCATCCAACGAGGTTTCGCAGGTGCGGCGCAACAAAGTGCGCTCAGGAATGGTGGAATTGGCCACGCCGAGCGACATACTGAACACATCGCAACCATGTTCAACGGCCCACTCCATGCCAGCGGAAATCACTTCGGCTCCGCCATTGCCATTGGAATTGATGCACTTGACGCACATCAGCGTGGCGTTTGGGGCCATGCCCGTTTGCGAACCTGCCCTGCCATCGCCCAGTACCGTGCCGGCGCAGTGCGAGCCGTGGCCTTGGTCATCCATTGGGTTGTTGTCGTTGTTGTACACATCGTAGCCGTGGTTGGGGAACTCTTGGCCTCCGTCCCAAAGATGGTCGGCCACGTCCAAGTGGTTGTAGTTGACACCCGTATCGACGACGGCCACCACAACACCTTCGCCCGTGTAGCCCAACTCCCAGACTTGGTTGGCACCTACTTGTATGACATTTGAGGTGATTTCGCGCGAGGCAGGGGCAGTTCGTGGGGTTTCCTCTTCGGGAATCCAGCAACGCTCGATGGCATAGCCGATAACCTCGATGTCGTTGCGTCGGGCAAGGTCGCGAATGGCAGCCTTGTTGGCATGGAAAGTCAACGAGTTCGACATCCATAAAGTGCTGGGTGTGGTGACCATGCCGCTGCGCTCCATCTCGGCAAGTGCTTGTTTCAGGTCGTATTGCGAAGAGGCCGCAAACTCCTTCAACTCATTGACAACGAAATCGCGGCGTTCCGCTCGGGTGGTGAAATAGTCGGCCTGACGGTTCAGCAAAGCCCTATCGTAGCGTGCTTTCATGATGACAATGACCTTCATTTGTTCGTCATTGCTGCGGCGTTCCATTTCTTCAGCCAACAGTGGGTCGATAGTGGATTGGGCCAAGACGAAAAGTGCGTTCAAGGCCAGCAAGATTGTGAGTAATGACTTCTTCATAGTGATAAAGTTTGATTTATTTGAAACTGCAAATGTAAGAATGTTTTCGGATTGTCGTATCTTTGCGGCTCATTTTTACGGCTATGTTGGAAAACAAATATAACGAATCCGTTTTGCCTAACGGAATCAGGCTGATACACAAACAGAAACAAGGCGAAATTGCCCATTTGGTACTGATGGTGGAAACTGGCACCCGCGACGAGCAGGCGCAAGAGAATGGTCTTGCCCACTTCGTGGAGCACACCATATTCAAAGGCACGCAAAACCGCAAGGCTTACCACATTTTGAGTTGCCTTGACAATGTGGGCGGCGACCTTAACGCCTTCACTACCAAGGAGGAAACCTGCCTTCAAGCCACCTTCCTGAAGCAGCACTACAAGCGCACCCTCGACCTTTTCGCCGACATCGCTTTCCGTTCCACTTTTCCTGAAAACGAGTTGGCCAAGGAGAAGGAAGTCATTTTGGACGAAATCAATTCCTACCTCGATTCGCCTTCGGATGAGATTTACGACCTCTATGAGGAGATGGTCTTCAAGGGGCATCCACTTTCACGCAACATATTGGGAACCACGGAGTTGGTGAAAGGCTACAAGCGTCAGGACATTCTTGACTTCATGGTGCACAACTACAGCACCGACCAGATGATTTTGGCTTCGGTTGGCAACATCAGTTTCAAGGAGTTTGAGCGGTTGGCCATGACCTTTTTCGGTAGTCAGCCCGCACACCTTATTAATAGAAAGCGCGAAGTCTTCAAGGACTACGTTCCCACTGAGCGCACCTTGACGCGAAACAACCACCTGAGCCATTGCATTATAGGTAATATTGCGCCCGAGTTTTGCAGCCCGCTACGAATGCCTATCGTGATGTTGAACAATGTGTTGGGCGGTCCGGCAATGAGTTCGCGCCTCGGGCTGAACATACGCGAGAAATACGGCTTCGCTTACACTATCGAATCGCAATACACCGCCTATTCTGATGTAGGACTCATCAATGTCTACATGGCCGTTGACCCTGACTCGTTGGAAAAGGCCATTGGTTTGGTTCACAAGGAATTGGAGAAACTTTGCGTCCAAAAAATGGGCACTTTGCAACTGCACCACGCCAAGCAGCAACTCATCGGTCAAGTCGCGCTGAGTTACGAAAGCGGCATGAACGAACTCCTGAGCGCGACCCGCTCCCTCATCATGGGCGAACCGATTGAATACATGGACGACATCATCCGCAAGGTGGAAGCCGTCACCGCTGAGGACATCTTGGAGGTGGCTAATCGGGTGTTTGATTCGAATAGGCTGAGTAGAATTGTTTTTGAGGGGAAGTAGGAGGTATGAAGTAGGAGGTATGAAGTAGGAGGTATGAAGTAGGAGGTATGAAGTAGGAGGTATGAAATAGGAGGTAGGAGGTTATTTGGAGTTGTTTTCTTTTAGGGTTTTGGTTGAAGTTACGAGGAGTTTGATGATTTCTTCGCAATCTGCATAAATGCTGTTGAACATTTCTTTAGAGATGTAGTCTGTTTCAACAAGCAACTCTAACCAATACCCGGTTTCTTCAGCTTCTTTGAGCGAGATAAAGAGTTTTGCGTAAAAATCAGGCTTCGACTGTGCCCGTTTTGCTTCTCGCACATTAGCTCCGATGCTGGTGCCACTTCTCAAGACCTGCTTGGAAAGGACATACTCTTTTTTCTCCTCACATAGATATTGATACATCCTTATTATCCTCACAGCAAAAGCCTTGCTTTTTTTCTGTAGCACGGTCTCCTTCATCATTTTGTTTTAAGTGTTTTCGTTATTAAAAAAAGTTCCTACCTCATACTTCCTACCTCCTACCTCACATTTAGTTCGTCTTAAACCTATACTTCACTTCTTTCAATTCAACGTTGGCTTTAGTGATTTTTTTCTTCAAGTTTTCCTTGTAATTCAATACTTTAGCCGCTATCTGCATATCGCTGAGCGCGAGCATTTCGGCAGCGAGGATGGCGGCGTTCAAGGCACCATTTACGCCCACCGTAGCCACGGGAATCCCGGGAGGCATCTGGATGATGGACAACATGGCGTCTAAGCCATCTAACATACCTTTTACGGGCACGCCGATGACGGGCAAGGTCGTGTTGGCGGCAATCACGCCCGGCAAGGCGGCGGCCATGCCTGCGGCGGCAATAATCACTTTGATGCCACGGCCTTGGGCTTCGCGGGCGAAGGTTTCAACTTCCTGAGGTGTGCGGTGCGCGCTGAGGGCGTTCATCTCAAACGGGATTTCCATCTCATCGAAGAACTGTGCGGCTTTTTCAAGAACGGGAAGGTCGGAAGTGCTTCCCATAATAATGCTTACTATTGGGGTCATAATTATCTGATTTTTTTCACAATACCGTCAAAACTTACAAAACCCTTTTGCTGCTTGGGAAAGTCGCCAACAGGCTTTTTCCCAGCGGCGAGGCGGTTGCCGAGCCGCATCCTTTCATAATTGAAGTTTTGCATTGTTTTGAGAGTTTTGTGATTAATTACTCCGCAAAAGTAGTTTTTTTCCCAATGCGGTTGACCCAATAAAAGCATTTTGTATATTTGTGTCGCCTTACCCACAAAGGCAAGCAAACACTAATCCTTTGAAAATGAAAACGGTAAAAGTTTTAGACAAGGAATTTGGGCTATATATCCCCCAAGAAAAAATCGAGGCTGAAATCCAAAATGTGGCCGACCAAATCAGCCGCGATATGGAAGGCATGAATCCGCTGTTTCTCGTGGTACTCAACGGAGCCTTCATGTTTGCCTCCGAATTGTTCAAGCGCGTGACCATCCCATGCGAAATCAGTTTCGTGAAACTGTCGTCATACGCTGGCACCGAAACCACCAATGTCATCCGCGAACTCATTGGCTTGGACCATCCTCTGGACGGTCGCCATGTGGTCATCGTCGAGGACATCGTCGACACGGGTCACACTATGCGCTACACCATCAAGAAACTCCGCGACTTGAGAGCCGCCGACGTGCGCATCGCCACGCTGTTCTTCAAGCCCAACTCGTTCCAATACGACTATCCCATCGACTACAAAGGCATGGACATTGGCAACGACTTCATCGTGGGCTACGGCCTTGATTATGACCAACAAGGAAGAAATTTACCAGATATTTATAAAATCATCGAATAACTCTTCGGGATTGGCCGAAGCCAAGAAATCTTGGAAAAATCTATTTCAAAATCGTTCAAAATCAAATTATTGAAAGATTTCTTACCATTTTTGACAGATTTCTTTGCGAAGCAAATTCCATAAAATAACAACCACTATGCTAAACATCATACTTTTCGGCCCTCCCGGGGCAGGCAAGGGAACCCAATCGCAGTTCCTGCGCGAGAAATACAACCTGACCTACATTTCGACGGGTGAAATCCTGCGCGAGGAAATCGCCGCCGAGAGTGAACTTGGCCTACAGGTGAAAGAACTCATCGGCCATGGCGGCCTCGTCTCCGACGAAATCGTGGCGAAAATCATCGAGAAGAAACTCTCCGACAACATGGACTCGGCAGGTTTCCTCTTCGACGGCTATCCGCGCACGGTGCGCCAAGCCGAAATCCTTGAGGAAATGATGGAGAAATACGACATGTCGCTGACGGGCGTCTTGAGCCTCGAAGTGCCTGAGGAGATGCTCATCGAGCGTATGTTGGAGCGCGGCAAGACCAGCGGTCGCGCCGACGACAACCTCGAGTCCATCAAGCACCGCTTTGAGGAATACTACGAAAAGACGCACCCCGTGACGGATTTCTATTTGGAGAGAGGTAACCTGCATCCAGTGAACGGCGTGGGCGAAATCCCGCAAATCTTTGAGAACCTCTGCACGGTGATTGAGTCATTGTGAATTTCACGCTGATAATATTTTTCACGCAGAATCCGCAGAAATCGCAGAACCTGCCGGACGCTAATTTGTTGCCGCTTTGCGCTTCCCATAATTCTGCGTATTCTGCGTGAGATAATTAGTGTTCCCAGCGGATGTCGTGCTTGAGAACAGCAGGCGGATTGCCGCCAATCACTTGATATTCGTTTGAAAAGTTCGATTTTACCATCGTTCCTGCCGCAACCACCGTATTGTCAGGTACTTCTGCGCCTTTCAGTAATACGCACTTGCAGCCTATCCAAACGTGATTGCCCACGATGATGGCCTTGTCGGGATTGATGCGCTCATTTTCCTTATTATATAAAGGATGCTCGTCAGTGTCCATCACGAGGATGTCCCAACTCAGCAGGCAGTCGCACCCAAAACGGATTTCCTTGGCGCAGACGATGGTGCTTTCCGCCGTCATGTTGAAGTCCGCACCGAGGCTCAAATGACCACGCACCGAAATTTTCGAGCCATGCCCAATGCTCGCCTTGCCGCCAAAGCCGACCGTGCCGCTCACCTGCCAAATCGTGCGTGAACGCTTGCGGTCGTAATGGCCCACATCGCCGAAGCCGATTTTCACCATTGCCGTTTCCACGTTTTCAGGCAGTTCCACCTTGCCATGCAGTTCGCGCAAATAGGTACGATGCGACACAACAACGGGCAATTTCAAGGCCTTTTTCAGCGGAAAATAATGCAGATTGAAACGCAAGGTCTTCGGAATCGAGCGGATGATATTGAAGAAATCGAAAGCGGTCATGGATTATGATTTGAAAGAGGCAAAAATAGGAAATAAACAATTATGAATTTTGGTTTTGCGAAAAATCAGTATTTTTGCACCCACTTAACCGATGAAAGGAAACAATGATGAAAAGATACGCATTAGTATTGCTAACTATTCTGCTGACAATTAGCGGTTTCGCGCAAAAGCAAGACGCATTTACGGAAGAGGATGCCAAACAGTTTTATCGCACCATGCAGGGCGATTATGTCATGCAAGTGAACGACTCGACCACAGCGATGGTGCATTTTACGCCGATTTGGGAAAATTTGGGAAACCGTTTCCAATGGCTCTATTTGGAGGCCGTGATGGACAAGCAGGTGGTTTTGCAGAAGGTGCTTGAAATGACACCGAAGAACAGCAAAATTTTCATGGTGAAGGTGTATGACCTGAAGAATCCGCAGCAGTTTGCCGGCAAATGGGCTAACCGCAATTATTTTGACGGTTTCACGCCGAGCATTTTGAAATCGGGCAAACGTATGAACTTCGTTAAAACCTCCGATTTTTCCTATCAGACGAATGTCGGCCCTAAACGTTTCGGTTTCATTGATTGTTTTCCGAAAGGCGACCTGTTGCATTTCAAGTTCGTGCAGGAAGACGAGCGTTTCTACATCAAGCGGATACCAAAAGGAACAAATCGAATCCTTGGCTATCAAGGTCTTAAGGAACTAACAGACTAAAAGAAAAGCGGCCTAAGCCGCTTTTTTCATTTCATCTTGAACACCCAAGCCGCAGTGCTTTTCAAGTCGCTGTATTTCAGTCCGCTCGTGTCGATGATGAGTTGGCCGTTCTCGTATTTCCAAGGCAATGTTTTGGGGCAGCCTAACAGCGTGATTTTTGTGTCTTTTTCGGGTTTTTCGATGTTCAAAACCAACTGGTCTTCAGGGTAATCCAAAGCGATGGCGTAAAGTGCATCCTTGCCTTGCGTGTAGCAAACGCTGGGTTGCTCGCAGGTGTAAGTGGCCTTCAATCCTTCCGTGGGTAGCATGGCTCCCATCTTAAAGCCTCGCATCACCTGCTTCTCCATCTTTTTCGACGACCAATACAGGGTGATGGTGGCTTCCATGTCGTCTTCTTCGTAGAAAACTTCGATGTTGTGCTGACCGGCTTCGAGTTTCATTTTGCCATATTTCGATACTTGAGTGTTTTCAATTACGGTTTTGCCGTCAATGACTAACTTGGCTTTGTCATCGGTCTGGATTTCAAAGGTATAGGTGTCGGCCAAACACGAGAACGAGCCTTGCCAATGCGCTTGGAAGTGGTCGCAACTGATGGCAGGGTCAGGCGAATTGCGCTTCCAATCGAAGTTGATTTCCTCGTCCATACGCCAAATGCTGACGGGTTTCATCTCGTAGAACTTCTTGTAAGGTCGCGTTCCGTAAATGGCTTCTCCGTTGATTTCTAACCACTTGCCGAGGTCTAAAAGCCGCTCTTGTTGCAACAACGGGATTTTGCCGTCGGCGGCAGGCCCTACGTTGAGCGTCATACCACCGCCAGCCGCCACGAGGACGCAGAAATGGCGGATGAGCTCGTCGGAGGTCAGGTAGTTTTCCAAAGGCTCGTTGCGGTTGAGGCCGAAGCTGCGACCCAATCCGCGACACTCGGCCCAAGGTCTGTCGGTGAGCGAGATGCCCGCACTGTATTCGGGGGTACGGAAACCGTGCTGTTGTCCGTCGCCCCAGCGGTCGTTGACGATGGCATCCTTGCCAATGGTGTTGTAGTACCACGAAATCAGTTCGGTGGCGTGCCATTGTTCCGCGCTGTTGCGCCATTCGCCATCGGTAAAAAGAATGGTGGGCTTGTATTTGGTAATCAATTCCTTGAACTGCGGAATCATGTGTGTATCGACGTATGTGCCAATGTTTTCGTCAGGGTCAACGTACCAGCGGTGGATGTCGCTTTTCCATTCGGGCAGGGAGTAGTAGAAACCCATTTTGAGGCCTTTTTTGCGGACGGCTTCGGTCAGTTCGCCGCAAATGTCGCGTTTTGGCCCCACTTCCACGGAGTTCCAATTTGGCGCATATTGGCTCGGCCAAAGGCAGAATCCGTCGTGATGTTTCGAGACCAAAAGCACATACTTTGCCCCTGATTTTTGGAACAGTTCCGCCCATTCGTCGGGATTCCAAAGTTCGGCTTTCCACATTGGCGCAAAGTCCTCATATTGAAAGTCTTTTCCGTAGATGTGTTCTTGGAAGGCCTTGCGGTCGTCGTTGGTCATCAGGCCGCGATAGTACCATTCGGCGTAGCCTTCGAGGCTTGCGTAAGCGGGCACGGAATACACGCCCCAATGGATGAAAATGCCCAATTTGGCATCAAAGAACCACTGCGGATAGCCCCGCTCGTTGATGGATTCCCATGTGGGCTGGACTTGGGCGGAGAGGAGGTTGCATTGCAACAGCAAGGCTATGATAATTAGTATGTTATTTTTCATATTGGTAGTTTTTAAAATGTGATTCTGCTTCTTCTGATGAATGTAGTCTTCCTGCTTTGATGTCTGCTAAAGCAAGTTCAACTTGTTCATGTAGTTCTTCAATTGTCCAACAGCAAGGAGGTTGTATTTCTTTTTTCTTTGCTTTCATAATTGGGCAAAAGTAGTACATTTTTCAATTATTGATGAATTTGAGTGGAATTTTTCTAATTTTGCGGTATGAATATCTATCAACTTTTCCCCAGACTTTTCGGAAACAAGCAAACCGCGTTCCGAATGAACGGCAGCAAGGCAGAAAACGGCTGCGGCACTTTTAACGACATTGACGAAACCGCCCTCAACGCGATTAAGGATTTGGGGTTCACCCACATTTGGCTGACGGGCATTCTGGAACACGCTTCCGAATCGACGGGCACGCACCCCGACATCACCAAAGGCCGTGCAGGCTCGCCATACGCCGTTACCAATTATCGTTCCGTTGATCCCGATTTGGGCACGATGGCCGATTTTGAGCAATTGGTCAAGCGTATTCATCAGCACGGAATGAAAGTAATTATCGACTTCATTCCCAATCATTTGGCGCGACAAAACAAAGATTTTGACCCCTGTAATTTCTATTATTGCGAGGGTCAAGCGTTTGTTTCGCCAAGGAGAATCGGCGAGCAACCTTACGAGGAGTTTCCCGCCAAGGCGACGGGCAACAATGTGTTTGCGCCCAATCCGAGCATCAATGATTGGTACGACACGGTGAAACTGAACTACGACAACCACGACACTTGGGAGAAAATGCTTGGCATTTTGCGTTTTTGGTGCGCCAAGCAGGTGGACGGTTTTCGTGTGGATATGGCCGAGATGGTGCCGGTGGCCTTCTGGCAGTGGGTGATTGCCGAATTGCGCAAAGATTACCACCCAATGATGATTGCAGAAATCTATCAACCAGCACTTTATAAGCCTTTTCTTGAAGCGGGTTTCGATTATTTGTACGATAAAGTTGGATTGTACAACACTTTGGAAAACATCCTTTGCCACGGTCACGAGGCCAAAGAGATTAGCCAAGTGTGGAAGGATTTGGACGAGATGGATGCCCAAATGTTGCGCTTTATGGAGAACCACGACGAGAAGCGTTTGGTCTCGCCGCAGTTTGTGGGCGATGCCATTGCCGCTTTGCCCGCCGTGTCGCTTTCCGCCTTGATGAACACGGGACCGTTTATGGTTTACAACGGTCAGGAGAGCGGCGAAACTGCCATCGGCGAAGTGGGTTACAGCGGCGACGATGGGCGCACTTCCATCTTTGACTACTGCCGTATGCCCGAACATCAGAAGTGGATGAACGGCGGCCAATTCGATGGTGGCCTGTTTGACGAAAAGCAAAGAAAATTGTTCGGTTATTATCGTAACCTGTTGCACTTCAGGCAAGAACATTCCGCCATCAGCGAAGGCAAGTTCTATGATTTGATGTGGTGCAACCCGTGGTATATGAACTTCGACCCGCAGTTTGTGTATGCTTTTTTGCGCTATTCCGAAACGGAACGATTGCTGGTCGTTGTGAATTTCAATCGCAACGAGCCTCGCGATATGGAAGTGAAAATCCCGCACGATGCCCTCGTTTTGATGGGCAAACGCAAAGCCAACGAGTTCGATATGAATGACTTCGCTAACGAGGTGGTTTCTGTGCATTTGGAAGCCTCTGAAACCAAGGTCATTGATTTGGACCGCAATGAGATTGTTTTTGAAAACTAAAAATGATTCGATATGCTCCCTATAGTAAAAAACGACCCTTGGCTCAACCCCGTCAGCAATGCCGTTGACGACCGCCACAACCGCTATGAATGGCGGTTGAACGACATCAAAAACCGTTACGGTAGCCTTAAAAATTTCGCCTCGGCGCATCAGTTTTTGGGCTTCAATTATGATAAACGTCGCCACGGCTGGTGGTATCGCGAATGGGCACCCGCCGCGCATTACCTCTCGTTGATGGGCGATTTCAACCATTGGAACCGCTATGAGTTCCCTTTGGAGAACATTGGCAACGGCATTTGGGAAATCTTCTTGTCGGATAGCGAGTTTGGAAAATCGCTTGTCCACGGCAGCAAACTGAAGGTATTAGTGCAGTCGCAAATCGGTGAACATGAGCGCATTCCCGTGTATATCAAGCGGGTGATTCAGGATGAAGGCACCAAGGACTACAACGCCCAGTTCTGGAATCCGCCTACACCTTATATCTATAAGCACACCGCACCGCAACTGAAAAACGAGCCGCTGCTGAATTACGAGGCGCATGTTGGTATGGCGCAAGAAGAGGGGAAGGTCGGGACTTACAAGGAATTCACCGAGAAGATATTGCCGCGCATCAAGGCGGACGGCTACAACGCCATCCAATTGATGGCCATCGCAGAACATCCTTACTATGGCTCGTTTGGCTACCATGTCTCCAATTTCTTCGCGCCGAGTTCGCGTTTCGGTACGCCCGAAGAATTGAAGGAACTGATTGATACTGCACACGGTATGGGCTTGTTGGTCATTATGGACTTGGTTCATTCCCACACGGTGAAGAACATCCGCGAAGGCATCAACTTGTTTGACGGAACTGATTTTCAATACCTTCATGCGGGCGAGCGCGGCAACCATAACCTTTGGGACTCCAAACTCTTCGATTACGGTAAGGAGGAAACGCTGCAATTCTTGCTTTCCAACGTGCGCTATTGGTTGGAGGACTTTCGTTTCGACGGTTTCCGTTTCGATGGCGTGACCTCGATGCTCTATCTTGACCACGGCGAGGGTCTCGTCATTGACAATCCGTGGAAGTATTTTGACGGCAACGTGGATGCTGATGCAGTCACCTACTTGCAGTTGGCCAACACGCTTTGTCACGAGATGAATCCTCACGCCATCACCATTGCGGAGGATGTGAGCGGCATGGCGGGCATTTGCCACCCGATTGCCGACGGCGGCATGGGTTTCGACTATCGTCTGGGCATGGGCGAACCTGATTTTTGGATTAAGGTGCTGAAAGACCAGCCAGAGAACCAATGGAACATGAACGATTTCTTCTTCACCATGACCAACCATCAGCCGCAGACCAAGACGGTGGCCTATGCCGAAAGCCACGACCAAGCCTTGGTGGGCGACCAAACCATTGCGTTCCGACTGATTGGCAGCGAAATGTACAACGCTATGAGTATCGACACGCCTTCCATGACTGTGGACCGTGGCATTGCGCTTCACAAGATGATACGCTTGTTTACCCTCACTTTGGGCGGCGAGGCGTGGCTCAATTTCATGGGTAATGAGTTTGGACATCCGGAATGGATTGATTTTCCGCGCGAAGGCAACAATTGGAGTTACCATTATGCCCGTCGCCAGTGGTCGTTGGTGGACAACGAGCATTTGAAATACCGCTTTATGGGGGCTTTCGACAAAGCGATGCTTGAGTTTGTGAAAAACCATATTGTGATGAACGCCTTGCCCGCATGGTTGTTGTTGGCCGACGAGAACAACAAGACCATCGTTTATGAACGTGGCAACCTGATTTTCGTCTTCAACTGGGGACCACATTCCATCCCCGATTATGTGATACCCGTCAGGCAGACAGGCGATTACCGCATCATTCTCACCTCCGATGAACCTGCTTTCGGCGGCTTCAATAACATCGATACAAGCGTGAGATTCCCCTCCGAGCAGCACGGCGACAGCATTACGATGAAGGTTTACAACGTGAGCCGTGTGGCCACGGTGTATCAACGCATTCCATAAACGAAAAAAGCCGCCCAAACGAGCGGCTTTTTCTTTTTGGATCTCTATGATTAGAAGTTGTAGTACAATCCAAAACGCGGGGCCGCAGTTTCAAAATCGAGGCAGAAAGCCTTGTTATGATACAAGTTGTCGTACCCCAAGAAACCCACTGAAAAAGCGGCTGTCCAGTGTTCAGTGGCCATCCAAGCGATGATGGGTCTGATGCCCAGTCTGTAACCTTCAACATCTTTGACTCCGATTTCGCCCATGGCATCCAAAGCTACGCTGAACTTTTCAATCGTAGCAACAGTGTAACGGACATAAGGGGTCAGGGTCAAGGTGGAGCCTTTGACGAGGTTGTCTTTGTAAAAATCGAAGTCGGCAGCAACAGCGATAGTCAGAGGCACCTGAGCGAAACTGTAACCAAGTTCTGGGGCTACGCCAAAGGACTTGACGTCCTTGTTCATCATGGCGTTAACAGAACCGCCCAACCACACTTGAGCGTTTGCAGTGAAAATGCCTGCGAAGGCAATGACCAAGGTCAAAAACAATTTTTTCATTTTTTTTGTGATTTTAATTAAACATTTAGTGAATTGATTTCTGTTTTCAATGAACTGGCGTGGCATTATCAATTTCCGTGCCAGAATTATTTCTCGATAAATGCAATCGTGTCACCTTTGCTGACACGCTTGCCTTGCTCGGCAGTGGCTTCCACGATCTTGCCGGGCCAGAGGGCGTAAACGGGTTCCATGCCATGCTCGCTGTTGATGGCACAAAGCAGGTCGCCTTCCTTATACACCTTTCCGGGAGCAGGGGCGATACTCTTGTCATCGAAGTCAACCTCCCACATCACGATGCCGCTGACGGGCGCGATGACGGGTTCGGCGTTGGGGTGACGCAAGGCGCGCAGGTCCGGAATCTTGGCCTCGCCGCCTGCCTTCTCGAACTTGGCCTTCATCTTGGCTTCCAACTCTTGGTTGAAACGGCGCTTGGCCTCGCCCGACTTGTACTCGCGGTATTGCTTCTCGTGCATGGCAAACTCGAAGAGTTCTTCGTCGTCCTGTCCACGGCCCCAGCCTTCCTTCTTCATCTCTTCGATGAAGTGCGGCAATGCGTTGGGATAGTTGTCCTGTGGGTTGCCGGTGAAGAATTTGAGGCCTTTCTTCTTGGCCAATTCCACGATTTCGGGAGCCAAGGTGCCGGGCAGTTTTCCGGCCTTGCCGAGAATCATGTCCCAAGCGGCGGGGTCGATGCTGGTTTCGTAGCGCGGTTCGCCCTTGCTCAATGCGAAAAGGTTCATCAAGGCGATGTTCTTGGTGTATTGGCTGAACGGGGTGACCAAAGGCGGGTTGCCGAGTTTCGGCCAGATGTCCTGCACCTCTTGGAACATCTCAACGAGCATTTCGTCTTCGCTGAGTTCGGGCAGGCCGTCTTTCTTGCGGTTCATGTTGATGGCGGCGTGTACCGGCTTGAGGTCGGCCATCAGCGAGCCCATCATGCCTCCGGGCAAACCACAACCCAGCAGCAACGAGTTGATGTAACGGTTGCGAGGGTCAATCCAATAGCCGAGGAAGTCGTCGATGAAGCTCTGCGTCATGCTGCGGGCGGCCATGTAGGTCTTCATGTCGATGTCCTTCACGAGGAAACCGGCATCCTTCAGCATGGCTTGCACACTAATGACATCGGGATGGACGGTGCCCCACGACAGCGGCTCCATGGCCACATCAACATAGTCGCAACCGGCCTTGCACACTTCAAGCATTGAAGCCATCGAGAGGCCGGGAGTGGTGTGGCCGTGGTATTGCACCTTGATTTCGGGGTGCTGCGTCTTGATGTGGTTCACGATTTTGCCCAACGAAACAGGGCGACCCACGCCAGCCATGTCCTTCAGTGCGATTTCCTTGGCACCTGCGGCAATGAGCTGGTCAGCCATCTTCATATAATACTCGGCTGTATGCACCTGCGAGTAGGTGATGCTCATGGCGGCTTGCGAAACCATGCCTGCTTCATTCGCCCATTTGATGGACGGGATGATGTTGCGCACGTCGTTGAGGCCGCAGAAAATACGGGTGATGTCGACGCCTTGGGCTTTCTTCACCTTATACATCAGTTGGCGCACATCGGCGGGCACGGGGTTCATCCTCAATGCGTTGAGGGCGCGGTCGAGCATGTGGCACTCGATGCCGCCTTTGTGCAATGCCGCCGTGAAAGCGCGTACCGATGGGTTCGGGTTCTCGCCATAAAGCAGGTTCACTTGCTCGGCGGCGCCGCCGTTGGTCTCAACGCGGTCGAAGCAGCCCATTTCGATAATCAAGGGGGCGATTTGCTCCAGTTGGTCCTTGCGTGGCACGTATTTGCCTGACGACTGCCACATATCGCGGTAAACCAGGCTGAATTTTACTTCTTTTTTCATTATATTAGTGTGTTTTATGCGATTTTGTTTGGGGCTGCAAAGGTACAACTTTCCCAGCAATTAGACTCAAAAAAACAATAGTTTCGCTTGCCCAACCCAAAAAGTTGTATCTTTGCTGCCGTAGAATTGATTCTTTGAGAATTAAAGGTTGCTCCCGTCACGGATTAAGGGATTGAGAAATGAGAAAAACATCTTTGCTTTTGTTGGTTCTGATGATGCTGATGGCAATGTCTGCCTGTAAGCGCGACATGTATGGCAAACTCTTCGTCCCGAGGGAGTCTGTGACTTTCCAAGTGACTACTGAAGACGGACAAGTGCTTCCGAATGTCAGTTTGAAGACAGAAGAACTTGATGCTTTCGACAACGATTTGATTGTAAATGGAACGCATTATTACTCTACTGATGCCGAGGGGAAGGTTACTGTCGATGCACCTTATTATACGACATCACGCCTCACGGAACGCACTACCAGATTCACCTTCACGGCTACGGATTATGCCGTTTTCGACACCATCTTCAACACTTGGGAAGGTACTGTTGATATTGTTCTACGCAGAGAATGATGCGAAATAAAGAAAAGCCAAAAAGAGGGCGCGGCGAGAAGAGGACTTTTATGAAAACAAACAAAAATAGGGGTAATAATGCCTTATTGATAATGCTTGTAACAAGTCCTATCTGGATTATTCCGTTAGCGTTGCTTGTGGATTATTTAGATGAAAGATACTCAGCTCCAAAAGTGGAGAAGGTGTATAATTATCCAAGGTATGAATATCCAGATGATACCATTTTAGCTCACCCGGAAAGAATCCCTAAAAAAGGAGAGTCTATTATGCCAAGGGTAAATGGCTATGATGGGAACAATGGAGTAGTCTTAACTTTACCTGGTGGTAACAAGATAAATACCGGCCTGTCTTCAGAGGAAATCTTAGAACAATTAGACCTTGATTATCAAGATGTCTACGATTACTATGGTGGGGCCGAGGAATTATACTAATCTATCTTATCTTCATTAAAATTTAACTGACATGAAAAAAAATGATTCAACTATTGTAGAAGGTTTTCCTCCACTAATGTGTCATGAGCCTCGAGTATTGATTTTGGGAACAATACCAGGGAAGAATTCGATTAGTGCCAATGAGTATTATTATGATAATGGCAATCGGATGTGGAAGATGTTGGCAAAATTAGCAACACAAAAAATGCCTACAAATTATACCGAGAAAAAGGTGATATTAGAACATTTGCATGTCGTAATTTGGGATTATTATCAGTGTGTTGAGCGAACTAATAGCACGGATAAAGGTATCTTAGAAGGAATTCCAAACGATATTGTTGGTTTTTAGAAAAGCTGTGTAAGGAATGGAGCGTTGTGTTTGAACTATGACCTGTTGAAGCTCCGCCTCAGCATTTGCAATACGAGACAAAAGTTAAACAAAGGGCGCGGCATGAGCGTCGCGTCCTCTGTGTTTAGTCGGTTTCTCCATTTTCTCCAAAATTGGAATCTGTTCCATCAAATCCTCCGATACAAATTCCCAGTATTTGCCTTTTGGACATCGCTGAATTTATGCCAAATTTGGCGGTTGAAACCGCTAAATTTATGTCAAATTTGGCGGTTTGAATTGTTTTTTCCTTATTTTTGCGCTCAAAATAATTGAATTATGATTGCTCGTACCATAGAAAAAGCCATACAAGCGGATTTCAACAAGAAAAAAGTAATTGTGTTGCTTGGCCCTCGCCAAGTTGGGAAAACTACGATACTCGACAGGTTGCAGAACCAAGAAAAGCGTTGCCTGCGCTTGAATTGTGACGATATGGACGATGCCATGCTTCTCGAAGACAAGAGCACGACCGAGTTGAAAGCACTTTTGACGGGGTGCGACATGGCCTTTATCGATGAGGCGCAACGAGTACACAATATTGGGCTTGTTCTGAAGAAGATTGGTGACCTGAAGTTGGACACGCAGGTGGTGGTGACAGGCTCTTCATCGTTGACTTTAGCCGACGACATCAATGAACCAGCAACGGGAAGGTTGTTGGAACATCGGCTTTATCCGCTGTCGTTGCGCGAGTTGGCCGACGACACTTCGGAGCGCGAGCAGCAGCGCCTTTTGGGAAACCGTTTGGTTTACGGCCTTTATCCCGAAGTGGTGACATCTCCCGTTGATGCGAAACGTACTCTTATGACACTGACTAATAATTATTTATATAAGGACTTGTTGTCGTATAAGGGCATAAAGAAACCTGATTTGCTGCAAAAATTGGTTCGGGCATTGGCGTTGCAGTTGGGCGATGAAGTGTCGTACAACGAATTGTCGAATATGCTTGGTGTGGACAAGGAGACTGTGGAGAATTACATTGGCCTGCTTGAGAAATGTTTTGTGGTGTTCCGCCTCGATTCCTTCAGCCAGAATCTCCGAAATGAAATAAAGAAAGGGAAAAAGGTTTATTTTTATGACAACGGTGTGCGTAATGCTGTGCTTTCCAATTTTGCACCGATTGACATGCGCAACGATGTGGGGGCATTGTGGGAGAACCTGATGGTGAGTGAGCGCGTGAAGCACAATGCCTATAATGGCAGTTATGCCCAGTTGTATTTTTGGCGGACGCATGACCAAAAAGAGATTGACCTGGTTGAAATCGAGGATGGCCTGATGCGAACTTACGAATTCAAGTGGAATCCAAAGAAAACACTCAGCCAACCTGCCGTCTTTGCAACGGCTTATCCTGGAACTTCGTTTTCAGTAATTACTCCTGATGTCGTGTGGGAGTTTGTATAACGCTCTACTGGAATATCAAGGTTTTCACTTCTTCTATTAAATCAAGCACCTTTAATTCCCAATAGGACAAGGGCTTGAGGCTGACTATTCCCATAGGTGACTCTTCCACTTGATTCACTTGCTGAAGTCCTTTGATGATATCCTCTTTGGTGAAGGAATAAGGGTCTCTTTGTAAAGCCCATTGTATCATTTCCGATAACGAATAATCCTCTAATAAGTCGTGGACATCCCAATAATCTTTCTGCCTATAAATTTGGTTTCCAATCACTCCCAGTTTCATTGCCGCAATCTCCCTTTGGTCGGCAATACGCAAACCATCTTCCTCAATGGCAGGGAAAATAAAAGGCTCGGTATAGAAAAAATCAACCTTGATGGGAGGCTCTTGCCCTTCACTAAGGAATATGTGGTAACCATTAGCGGGCATATCCATGGATTCCGTTCCTCTGTGAACAGGAAACTCTTTTTCAAGGTAGTTTCTCATGTCTGCAACAGGCATATCGGCATAATCCAAGTCGGTGAACAGATCGATGTCGACAGACATTCGATGTCCTCGTTGAAGGGCTAATGCAGTTCCTCCAACCAGCCTGAAATCGTTTAGCATTTCCGCAGACATAAGTCTTCTAAGAATAGAGAGCAGTGGAGTGGATACAGTGTTATAATATAATCTCATAAGCCAACGATTTTGAGGTTTTTCAAAGCAACATCATACAGCATGAAACCTTTAGGGTTTTCCTTGATTTTGGCAAAGGCATCGTGGCCATAAAAACGGTACAATTCCTTTATTTCCTCTGGGGTTCCGTATTCCAGTACTCGACGGATGGCCCAATCTCTACATTTCATCCACTCAAGTTTCGACAAATCGACATCCCAAAAAGTGGTTTGGGTGAGTTTGTTGAGATTTGGTTTGGGTTGTCCGCTGGTCAGTTGGGCTTGATAGATGTCATGATTGGCTTGTATCTTATAGAAAAAACCTTGTGAAGAAATGTCCAAGGCTTGTTCAAGCATGAAAGAATTCTGAGGTGTGAAGCGGCGGCGTCCCATAATTAGATCATTGATTCTTTGGGGAATCAATCCTGTCTGCTGAGCCAAGGTGGTTTGGTGAATGTGCTTCTGTTGCACGATTCGGTTAAGGATGGCACCTGCTGGCACGGATGACATATTCAAATAGATGTCGGTGTTCATTTCTTGTTGCGTTTAGACCGCAAAGATACACAATTTTTGAATAATAACCATAATTTGGTTACAATTCGAATAAAAAAACCGCCCCGAAATGGAGCGGTTCGTTGTTAATCAAAGTGAGATGTTTCCTACAATATTTCAATTGAACTTTCTGAGGAGGCTCTTCATCTGATTGTTCACATCTCTTCTGCTCAACGGGTGGTCGGCATTGGAGAGGATGCTGTTGAAATAAACGACCCTGTCCGTTTGCGTGTCGATGACAGCCGTGTAGAGCGCATTGCCTACCTGGTCGCCTGCGGTGTAGCGCTTTGGCTCGTCGAAAACTGTTCTTATGATGTTGCCCACAAGCTCTTCTAATTTTTTCTGGTCATAAAGTTCATTGCTCATAATATAGCCGTATGCATGTACAATGATACCATAGCGGTGCCCTGTGGACTTAATCAACTCGGTAAGTGCTTTTGGCACTCTAAGATGCTTGATGTCTGATGATTCGAGGTCCGGGAAGGTGCCAATCCATTTCGCGATGGGTGCGCCTTCGCTCTCATAGTCGGCAGGAACGGGGTCTGTGAATGGGTATCGGTTGGTCGTCAACAGGTCGGTAAGCAGTTGCTCAGAAGCTGTGGCCAACGACGGGTCGCGATAGCCGGAGTTCGGCTTGTCGTAATAAATCATAATCGACATTGGCTCAATCAGGGCAAGTTCGTCGATTTTGGAAACATTCGTGCCGCTGGCTGTGTAGGTGGCACCACAAGAGGAGAACACGGTTGCTATGAGCAGAAATGCTGCCATTGAGAATAAAAGTCTTTTTGTTTTCATATTTGTTTTGTTTAATGATGTCGTTTGTTGCTTGATTTTGAGTGCGTTCGATTTGAGTGAATGTTGTTGACACTGCAAATGTACGACTTTTCTTTCAAACAACAAGCCTACACTGGCACTTTCGAAATGACAAAAGTGAACTATAATAATCCCAACATCCACCAAGATAAAGGGTGTCGGTTGGCGTGCCTTTTGTGCGATGTTGTGTGGATTGGTTGGAATAAAAAAGGCAACCCAGAAAGGCTGCCATATAATCTCTTTTAAATCTGTTGCTGAAAGGAAGCCCTTTCAACGGAAAGGTATAATCTGATAAATGTATGTTCGTTTCTATTGAAATTCGCTGCAAAAATACATCTTTTTTTGATATGGTGCAACTTTTCTCAAACTTTTAGCCATTCATCGTCAGGTTTGGCAATCAATCGTGCATTGTTGATGGCCATGTACAATGTCAAACCTATGATAATGCTTTTCGATCAGAACAACCCTTCCAAAATCTTATCCTCCACCAAATTCGGCAACGTGACTTTCAGCTTTGGCTCGGCCTCCATGGCGCGTTTGATGGCGAAGGTGGCGCCTTCGTTGCGGGCCCAGTTGCGGCGGGCGATGCCGTTGTTCACATCCCAGTGCAACATGCAGTGGAGACGACGGTCAGCATCGGCAGTGCCGTCGAGCACCATGCCGAAGCCTCCGTTGATGACTTCGCCCCAGCCTACGCCGCCGCCGTTGTGGATGCTCACCCAAGTGGCACCACGGAAACCGTCGCCGATGACGTTCTGCACAGCCATGTCGGCGGTGAACGACGAACCGTCGTAGATGTTGGAGGTCTCACGGAACGGGCTGTCGGTGCCGCTCACGTCGTGGTGGTCGCGACCAAGTACAACTGGACCGCTCAGGCGACCATCAGCGATGGCCTTGTTGAACTCGGCAGCAATCTTGGTGCGGCCTTCGCAGTCGGCGTAGAGGATGCGGGCTTGCGAACCCACCACGAGATGGTTCTCCTGTGCGCCACGAATCCATTGGATGTTGTCGCGCATCTGCTGCTGGATTTCGGCGGGAGCCGTGCGGGCAATCTCTTCAAGCACGTTGCAGGCGATGTCGTCGGTGACGGCGAGGTCTTCAGGCTTGCCCGAAGCGCACACCCAGCGGAAAGGACCGAAGCCGTAGTCGAAACACATGGGACCCATAATGTCCTGAACGTAGGAAGGATAGCGGAATGAACCGTCTTCTTTCAAAATGTCGGCACCGGCGCGTGACGATTGCAATAGGAAAGCGTTGCCGTAGTCGAAGAAATACATTCCCTTGGCAGTCAATTTGTTGATGGCGGCCACATGGCGGCGCAACGAAGCCTGCACCTTCTCCTTGAACATTTCGGGATTCTCGGCCATCATGGTCTTGGATTCCTCAAACGACAATCCGACAGGATAATAACCACCTGCCCACGGGTTGTGGAGCGAGGTCTGGTCGGAGCCTAGGTCGACGTGGATGTCGTGCTCGGCGGCATATTCCCAAAGGTCAACCACATTGCCTTGGTAGGCATAGCTGCGGGCTTCTTTCTTTGCGAGGCTCGCATTGACATGCTTGAATAGTTCCTCGATATTGTCGTACACCTCATCGACCCAGCCTTGCTGATAACGTTTCTGCGTGGCAGCCGGATTGATTTCGGCGGTGATGCTAACCACGCCGGCGATGTTGCCTGCCTTGGGCTGGGCACCGCTCATACCGCCGAGGCCTGCTGTGACAAACAGTTTGCCAGCGGTGCTGCCACCGTGCTTGCGTGCTGCATTCAAAACGGTGATGGTGGTGCCGTGGACGATGCCTTGAGGTCCGATATACATATAGGAGCCGGCGGTCATCTGGCCGTATTGCGTCACGCCGATGGCGTTGTAGCGCTCCCAGTCGTCGGGCTTGCTGTAGTTCGGAATCATCATGCCGTTGGTGACCACCACGCGCGGGGCATCCTTATGTGACGGGAACAAGCCCATCGGGTGACCGCTGTACATGGCGAGGGTTTGGTCTTCGTCCATGTTGGCCAAATATTGCATCACGAGGCGGTATTGTGCCCAGTTTTGGAAGATGGCACCGTTGCCGCCGTAGATGATGAGCTCATGGGGATGCTGTGCCACAGCGGGGTCGAGGTTGTTCTGGATCATCAGCATGATGGCTGCGGCCTGCTTGCACTTGGCGGGATATTCCTCAATCGGGCGGGCGTACATCTTGTAGGACGGACGGAAACGGTACATGTAGATGCGTCCGTATTTTTCCAGTTCCTCGGCAAATTCGGGAGCCAGCGTGGAGTGGAACTTGGCGGGGAAATAACGCAAAGCGTTACGGATGGCCAGCTTCTTCTCGGCCTTTGTCAAGATGTCCTTGCGCTTGGGCGCGTGGTTGATGGTGGTGTCGTAAGGTTTCACTTCCGGCAATTCGTCAGGGATGCCGGCAAGAATCTCTTTTTGGAAATCGTTTAATGCGTTCATTATGTTTAATTGTTGATTGATTAATCGTTGAATTGTTTAATTGTTGATTCTGAAGAGCTTTGCATCATGGCGAGGAGGAACGACGAAGCAATCCAGAGTAAAATAGGTTTACTGGACTGCTTCGTGCCTCGCAGTGACGCGAAGCGACCCAAATTTGGCCGCAAATTTAGGGAAAATTTCATCATTTCTCAAAAATTCGTTTGCGTCACCATAAATTTCCCTATTTTTGCCCCCGAATTGGCTCGCCAGTTCGTATATATTGAACTTTAGAAGCGTTATGCTTCCTTTGTACTTGAGAACGTCGGAACTTTTCAAGTCAAATAATTCTAGAGGTTGTATAACGGCTTCACGCTGTATAGCGTGTAGCTGTTATTACATTCTGAATTATGGGTAATCCGACGACCTTCAAGTACGATGTGATATAACACAGCGCACGCTTCTATTGTTTGGTGTTGACGAAGGAAGAACCTGTTAAGTGGTTTGAAATCAGCAACTAACCTTTTTATAAACACTAAAAATAGTAAAAATGTACAAAAAGAGAAAGAACGAAGTCATATTGCTTTCTTTGCTAATGGCGGTAGCGTTGTTATTGCCGTTTTGGGTTTCGGCTCAAGACGGGCTGTTTCAGCGCGGAGCCTCAACAGAGGTTGGGAGAGAAACCGAAGCGGGCATGCTCAGCCAGCGTAATGAGGCTGCAGGTGTTATCAACAATCAAACTTTCGGCCAACCAGTATCGGTCGGGAGTGGAATTATTATTCTGCTTGCAGCAGGCGCAGGCTACGCGGTTTTAAAGAAGAAGGAGGATGAGAAATGAAAAAGTTAGGCATTATCGCAATGACTTTTGTATTGCTGATGGGCGTGTCGCAATGCAAGAAGGAAAACACAAACACTTCCACCAACGAAGGAGCAAAAGTGAACATCACGCTCAACGTAAATGGTGGTCATGGTTCAAAGGTGGCCGTGAATACCGCAAACGGCGAGGTTTCCTTTGAAAACAACGATGTGCTTTATGTGGCCAGCAATGGTGTTTATATCGGAACGCTGACTTACAATGGGACCAATTTCAACGGCTACATTACCGACCCTATAGAAAATCAGCCTTTACATTTCTATTTCCTTGGAAATGTGGCACCTATTGAATCGTTGGTAGTTGGAGAAACTTCGTCTTGTTCTGTAGTCATCAATGACCAGACAGAGCATTTACCCGTGATTTCCTATGCGTCTTCAAGGGAAAACTACCAATTGGGATTGACCACTTACAACGCTACCTTACTGAATAAATGTGCCTTGGTGAAATTTAATGTGACTACTTCATCTGAAGTGGCAACCTGCATTACAGGGATGAATAATAAAGTGACAGTGGATTTGTCGACAAATGAATTTGCATACACCCGAGAAGGAGAAGGTGTTATTACTTTGCCTGCTGGTAATGGTGAAAAATGGGTTATACTTTTGCCGCAAGAGGCTATGGAGAATGATGGGGTTGCCTATTCTGGAAATTTAGATTATATTGGAACATATGGTGCTGTTCCTTCCATTGTGGAAAATGGTTATCTGACAACGGGCATAGATGTAGTTTTGTCCGTACCAGGCCATGAGTTTGTTGACCTCGGCCTGCCGAGCGGCCTTTTGTGGGCTACTTGCAATGTGGGGGCCGATGTTCCTGAAAGTATTGGTGATTACTTTGCTTGGGGAGAAATTCAATCTAAAGATTACTACGATTTTAGTACCTACCAACATTGTAATGGTGATTTTAGATCTCTTACAAAGTATTGCAGCAATTTCAGATACGGCTACAATGGTTTTACCGACAACTTGACCACTTTGGAACCTGTTGATGATGCGGCTACGGCCAATTGGAATGGCGGTTGGCGTATGCCCACAAAAGAGGAATGGCAAGAATTGTATCAAAACACGATTTGTACATGGAATACTTTGAACGATGTGTATGGATGTTTTTTTATTGCTTCAAATGGCAATACGCTGTTTCTACCGGCTACTGGCTTTCGTATTGAAGGTAGTCTCAACCATACAAGCGAAGGCTATTATTGGTCAAGTTCGGTTAACATGGAATACCCGTACTACGCATGGCGTTTCTATTTCAATTCAGATTACTGTGACCTTGGTGGCAACATTCGTGAATATGGTCAATCTGTCCGAGCCGTGCATTCTCCACAATAACCCAACTACAATCTAATCCGCAACGTGTGATTAGCATATCCACCCTTCCGCTCCTTGGGAAAACCTTGGAGCGGGAGGGCGGTGTTTTTCCTGTCGCCCCTCGCGGGGCTTTGTTCGGGATTTGTTTTTTGTTTGGCAGGGGTTTCATTGCATTTCACCCCTGCCTACTATCCGCCGTCACTCCGTGACTTGGGCTGGGGTACGGAGGAACCCCAGAGGGGTGAGAGGATGTTAGGCAGGCGGTGGAGCATGGCGGAACCCCTGCCGATGAAAATGGCAAGAAGCCGCATTTTGGGCGCGTGCCACTGATGGGTATCCTTTCGCCCCTCGCGGGGCTTTGTTCGGGATTTGTTTTTTGTTTGGCAGGGGTTGCATTGCATTTCACCCCTGCCTACTATCCTCCGTCACTCCGTGACTTGGGCTATGGCACGAAGGAACCCCAAAGGGGTGAGAGGATGTTAGGCAGGCGGTGGAGCATGGCGGAACCCCTGCCGAGGAAAACAACGCAAACCAACCCGAAAAACAAAAATGCGCCAATGTTGGCAAATTTGTTTATTTTTGCGGCAAAATCAACCATCATGGCAGACATCAAAATGGCGGAAAGACGCTATCCAGTTGGGATTCAGACTTTTGAGAGGATAATTAAGGAGGGCTACCTTTACATTGACAAAACGGATTTGGTGTGGAAGCTGGCACATTTAAGCCCGTATGTCTTCCTCAGCCGTCCGCGCAGGTTCGGAAAGAGCCTGCTGACCACCACCTTGGATTCCTATTTTAAAGGCCAAAAGGAATTGTTCGAGGGATTGAAAATCATGGCGTTGGAACAGGATTGGGAGTCTTATCCTGTCATTCATTTGGACTTGAGCATGGCGAAGGGGCGCGAAACGGCGGATGAATTGCGGCGGGTATTGTTGTTGCTGTTAGCCCCGTTGGTCAAGGAGTACGGCAGACAAGCCGACGAGGAATTCCCCGGCGATGTGCTGAGGGGCATCATTCAGCGTGCCTACGAGAAAACGGGCAAGCAAGTGGCCATCATCATTGACGAATACGACGCGCCATTGCTTGAGGTGTTGCACGAAGAGCAGCGACTGCCCGAATTCCGCCGTGTCATGCAAGAGTTCTACCAACCCCTGAAAGCGAGTGAGGCGATGGTGCGTTTTTGCTTCATCACGGGCATCACGAAGTTTTCGCAGCTCAGCATTTTCTCCACCATTAATAACCTCACTAACATTTCTTTGCAGCCTGAATATGCCGCAATTTGCGGTATCACCGAGGAGGAATTCACCACCTGCATGGCTTCCGACATTGCGATGCTGTCCGAGCGTTACCGTTGCACGCCCGAGGTGATGCATGCCCGGCTGAAGGAGCAATACGACGGCTACCGTTTTTCGGAGGATTCACCCGATGTCTATAACCCTTTTAGCTTACTTAAGTGTTTCTTGCAGAGAAAGATAGCAAACTATTGGTTTGAGAGCGGCACGCCCACTTTCCTCATCAAGCAGATGCAACATTTCCGCACTGACATCATGGGGATGGAACATATCGAGGCTTCGGCAAGTGCCTTCGACCGCCCAACGGAGGCCATGAGTACGGCACTTCCGTTGCTCTACCAAAGTGGCTACATCACCATAAAGGACTATGACTCCGAGTCGGATTCCTTCATCCTCGCCATCCCCAACAAGGAAGTGCGCGTCGGCCTTATTGATGGACTGATTCCCAGTTACTTGGGCCTCGACAGTGACCGAGTTCGCGACGGTTTCGCACTGAAATTCTGGCGTGCCTTGACAAAAAACGACATTGCGGCAGCTTTAGACGAAATGAAAGTTTTCCTTGCAGGCATTCCGTATGTGGAGGGCTTTCAGAAGAAGTTGGAGGAAGTCAAAAATTACGAAGGTTTCTATGAATACACTTTCTGGCTCATTTTCAATATGTTGAATGTGTATGCCCGAACTCAGGTGAAATGCCACGGCGGAAGAATTGACTTTGTGGTGAAAATGCCCGAAACCACCTACGTTTTTGAACTGAAGGTGAACGGCACCGCTGCCGAAGCTATGCAGCAAATCAACAGCAAGGGCTATGCGCTGCCGTATCAATCCGAGGGCAAGAAGGTGGTGAAAATCGGGGTGCAATTCGACCGCGATACAATGACTATTGGGGAGTATTTGGTTGAAAAATAAGTAAATACGTGATTAAATGAACCGTTTCATCAAAACCCTACTTTTCCTTTTGGCAATGCCTCTTGTGGCATTATCCCAAAACCATAGACTCGCTTTTGAAGCCGTTTACGAGGCCATCCCTGATATTCCAAAAGGCCTCCTCGAAGCCATCTCCTTCACCAACACGCATTGCAACCACCTGACAGACAACAACTATTTCTACGACGGCCCCGATGTCATGCCACGTGCCTACGGCTTGATGGGCTTGGTGAAGGACGGCAAAGGCTATTTCCGTGAAAACCTGCGTCTTGTGTCGGAATTGTCGGGGATTTCGGAAACGGAGATTTTGCAAAGTCCCGAAAAGAATGTATTGGCCTACGCCAAAGCTTTTGAACGTTTGACTGAGGAAAGCAAAGCTAATGAAATCAAAGGCTATCTTTCAGTCATCCAGCGACTTTCGGAATTGCCAATAGGGGAGGAGAAGGATGTTTATCCTATGCAAAGCATGTTGTATTCGGTGTGCCTTTTCTTGAATGATGAGAAAAAAGCGGAACAATTTGGTTTTCAGAAATATGATATTGACTTGAAAGCAGTCTTTGCCGAGCATTACGATATGCTTACCGCGCCTGAATTGGGCATTTTCCGCAGTCCCGACTATCCGCCTGCCATTTGGGACCCTGCGCCGGAGTGTAATTGGGAACCGCGCACAAAGGAAGTAAGTGCCGTTGTAATCCATTATACAGAAGGCTCTTACGCAGGCTGCATCAGTTGGTTCAAGAATTGCGATGCAGAGGTTTCGGCGCATTATGTCATCCGCTCCGTTGATGGGCAGATTACCCAAATGGTGCGTGAAAAAGACAAGGCCTGGCACGCGGGCACGGCCAACGGCTACACCATTGGCATTGAGCATGAAGCCTACGGCAATATTTGGGAGTTTTTCACGGAGGAAATGTACCAGTCTTCGGCAGCATTGGTGCGGAGCATTTGTTCTCGTTACAGACCTATCAACGGGCAACGCACCCACGACCGCGACACTTTAGACAACGGTTTTTGCCTCAACAATGGCCTCTACAACCTTGGTGGGGAAGGGGCTTGCGTGCAAATTCGTGGGCATCAGCATTATCCCGACCAAACCCACACCGACCCGGGGCCGTATTGGGACTGGAATTATTACTACAAACTCATTAACGATGGCACGCCCGTCACTGTTTTGGAAGGCGATTCAGGCCGCCTCGACCATCAGAACTACGACAACGATGAGCGCAAAATTTGGGTGATTCGTGGGCCTGAAGAATCGACTATCGAGCTGGATTTCAGTAGTTTCAGTTTGGAAAACGATTTTGACTTCCTTTGGGTTTATGATGGCGACAACGTGTTTGCCCCGAAAATCGGGCGATGGAACACGCAAAGTCCGGGCTTGGTGCAATCTTCATCGAATGTGATGTGTGTCGAGTTCCGCTCCGACTGCCTCACCACCGACACGGGCTGGGAGGCTTCTTGGAAGGCCTTGATGCCCACGCCCATCGCGCCGGAAATGCCTGAAATTGAGTCGGGTGTTTTCCCCAATCCGACTAATGGCAAGTTCACGGTGAAGTCGGATAGTGAAGGTTTTACGGATGTGACAGTCTTCGATGTTTTTGGCAACGAAATGGTGAGAAAGCGTTTCGTTGGCTCGGTAGAGATTGACGCAAGCAATTGGGAGGCAGGTGTTTATGTGGTCAATTACGGTGCGCCAATCCGTTTGGGCAAGGTGGTCAAGTTGGTGAAGTTCTAAAGTGCCTGTTGAAACAATAATCGCGCACATGTTGCGTTCATCTTTGGAAATTTCCTATTTTTGCAACCTATTTCAACAAGGATGAGAAACAAAACCATCATATTCAAAACTTTGCTGCTGCTTTCGGCCTTGGTTTGTGCGATGTCCGCGAAGGCGCAAGACCCTTGCGAAATCACTTGCAGCGCCGAAATGCCCGTTTGCAGCGAGTCGCCAGTAACGCTCACTGTGCCAAACAATTACCAATATTCCTTTAGTTGGTCGCCGGGCGGACAAACCACCAACAGCATCACCGTGCGACCTTTTTCGTCCACGACCTATCGTGTGGAAGTTCGCGAGAAGGAAACCGATACGTTGATTTGCCAAAACGAGTTCAGGGTGGAAGTGTTGCCGCGTTTTGAGGTGAAATTCCGCCAAGTGAAACTAACGTGCAGCAACCACGAGGAGGAGAATGGCCGCGATGCGCAGATGATTTCCTACGTCGACAGCCTCAACGGGGTTTACAATCCGCCTTTCAATTACCAGTGGGAAGTTAGCCCGTTGCACATTGCCCCGGGCGACCCTTCTTGGGCCATCGGCTTGCAGGCTTACAAATACTATCATATCAAGGTGACCGACGGGCGTGGCTGTATGCAGCGCGACAGCGTCAGTCCGAGGGCTTATCCCAATCCTTTGGTTGAAATCAGCACCGACCCAGGCGATACGGTGTATTTGCAAAACCCACATGAGACTTATTCTTTCGAGAATCTTTCGGCTGATACGCTGGATGTCAGCAGTTTCTATTGGATTTTGAACCAGCAATATAACATCACCTCCACGGCGGACGAGCCGCGTTTCACCTATGTTGAAGTGGGCGACTTTACTACGGAATTAAAGGTTTACAATCCGCAAGGCTGCGACACTACCTATTTTAAGACGATCAGGGTGGAGCCTGTGAAACTGAAAATCCCGAATGTGTTCACGCCCAACGGCGACGGCACCAACGACTATTTCATCATCTCTTTAGACGGCGGCGGCGATACGCCTTCGGGTGGCGGCAACGCTACTCGTGGCTTTAGCGAAACGACCTATGAATATGAGAATTACGAGCCACTGAGCCGCTATTATGAGGCCTCGGAACTGACCGTTTTCAACCGCTGGGGACGCATCGTTTACCATTCCAAGAACTACCAGAACGACTGGGACGGCGACAACCTTTCGGACGGCACCTATTTCTATGTGCTGAAATGCCACGGCCTGAAAAACGATGCCACCTACCAAGGCTCGGTGATGATTATCAGAACAGCAAGACAATCAACAGGACAATGAAACAATTTTTTTTCATCTTGGTTTTGGCTTTGTGCTTCCTGACCGCTTGCAACAACGGCAGCGGCGGCGGAAAACTTTCCACCGATTTGGTGACTAATCCCAAAACGGCGGGCAAGTCGGACGAAAAGCAAGCCATCATCACTTTCAACAAGAAGGAACACGACTTTGGCACTTTGCTTCAAGGCGAGGTGGTGACTTATTCCTTCCATTTCACCAACACGGGCAACGCGCCCTTGCTCATCAGCAGTGTGAATTCGAGTTGCGGTTGCACGGTGGGTTCTTATCCTCGCGAGCCTATCGCCCCGGGTAAGGAGGGCAGCATCAAAGTGTCTTACGACAGCAAGTCGCATCATGGGATGCAAAACCGCACGCTCACGGTAATGTCGAACACGATGCCTGCCAAGAACATTTTGCGCATTAAGGCTAAGGTGCAAACGCCTAATCAGTATTAGTTTAGAGTTTAGAGTTGAAAGTTTAGAGTTGGTGGTTGCCAGTTGCCAGTTGAATTTTGAATATTAAATCTTGAAATCGGAAATCTTGAAATCTTGGAATCATAAATCTTTAAATCACAGAATATGAACAACTTATTTATTCTTTTGCAAGCCGAAGGCCAGCCTCAACCGGGCGGTTCGCAGTGGTCGAGCCTCATCTTCATCGTTTTGCTCATCGTCGTTTTCTGGCTGTTCTTCATTCGTCCTCAGTCGAAGAAGGCCAAGGAGGAACAGAAGTTCCGCGAGGGCCTCAAGAAGGGCGACAAGGTGGTCACCATCGGTGGTTTCCACGGCAAGGTGGTGGATGTGAAAGAGTCCACCGTCGTCATTTCGATTGCTCCCAACACCGAAGTGGAAGTGGAGAAGACCGCTCTCGTGCAGAACGGCGCCAAGGTCGGACAGGCTTGATATGGACAAACTTGTTGAAATCAAACAGAAGGTGGAGCGAAAAAGCAACCGCTCCATCCTCACTTTTCTTGTGTTTCTTGCGATTTCCACGGGCGCGTGGTTTTTGGTCAAGTTGTCGGAAAACTACACTACACAAACCGTTTTCCGCTTGCAGTTTGCTGAAGTGCCTGCCGACCAGTGGATTCCGTCGAAAGACCATTTGGTGAAGATGTCGCTGAACATCGACGGCTTCCACACACTGCGCTACAAGATGATTCGCGAGCCTAAGAGGATGGTCACCATCGCCTTGAACGAGGTGCCTTACCGTCAGGAAGACGAAAACACCTATTCGTTCAGTAGCCAATACGTGGCCGAAAAGGTCGCTGACATGTTGGACATCAGTCCGTCCGACATTACCATGAACGACAGCAAAATCTATTTCGACATGGATTGGCTGAAATCGAAGGTGGTGCCGGTGGTTTTACGTTCCGACATCAAGACCCAACGGCAATACGACCTCTATGGCATTCCCGTGCTCGACCCGTCATCGGTTACGATTTATGGCCCGCAGGAGGTCATCGATACGGTGCGGTCGGTGCGTACCGAATTGGTTTCGAGGGCCAATGTGAGCGAGAGTTTCAGCGAGACGGTCAACCTCGATTTGTCGGGCGGAAAAATCCATTCCAACACCAAGGCAGTGCGTGCGACCGTGAATGTGGAGAAATACACCGAAATGGATGTTGAAGTGCCGATTCGCGTGGCCGACAGCCTGAGAATGAGGTTTTTCCCCGAAACAATGACGGTGAAATGCCTCGTGGCGATGAAGGACTACGCCTCGGTCGTCCCCGACGATTTCAGCGTGACCGTCGACGTGCGGCAGTTGCAGGTCTTGGAGCCTTTGCTCGACTTGCGCCTTGCGGCATGGCCTAAAACGGTGAAAATCCTCAGCACCCGCCCCGACAAGGTGGAATACTTGATTGTGCAATGAAAAAGGTTGCGATTACTGGAAACATCGGTAGCGGTAAGTCGTGGGTGTGCGAACTTTTTCGGCAACGCTTGGACATTCCCGTCTACAACAGCGATGATGCCGCCAAGCGGATGTATTTCGAGCATGATGCGCAGGAGAAATTGGTGAAACGTTTCGGCAAATCCATTTATCTTTCTGATTCCGAAATTGATAGGAAATATTTGGCCGACTTGGTTTTCCATGACGAAACAGCCCAATGCGATTTGGAAGGCATACTTTATCCCGCCTTGTTCGTCGACTTTGGACGATGGATGGAACGGCAGAACGCGCCTTACGTCCTGTTTGAGTCGGCATTGGTTTTCGAGAAGCGTTTGGAGAAGCGGTTTGATGCCGTGGTGATGGTTTCGGCTTCGGAACAAACCCGTTTGCGCCGCGCCATGCTCCGCGACCATTGCGATGAGGCCACCGTGCGCGCACGAATGGCCAAACAATGGCCCGAAGAAGGCAAACGCCTTTTGGCCGATTACGTCATTTGGCACGAAAAGGACGATGAGGATGAGGCCCTTTGGGAACAGATTATAAAGGTGAATGAAAGTGTTTCATCCTAACCCCGTCAAGTCGAATTTCACAATCAGGTCGTCCAATTTGGGCTGGTCGAGAAACATCAGCATATAAATGGGCAAATAAACCGCCTTTTCACGCACCGATACATTGTCTTGGCAGAACACGAAAGCCTGATTGACAGCGTATTGCTCGTTCTTCACGACATTGGAGAGGGCGCGATGCCGCTCATAGTTCTTCCCCGACTTCACCTCAATAGGCAACACCGCGCCGTTGTACTCGATGACAAAGTCGAGTTCGCCCTGCTTTTTGCTGTTGAAGTAATACAAACCGTGGCCATTGGCAAAGCCGTGGGCGTTGAGTTCTTGTGCCACAAAGTTCTCATACACAGCACCATAATTGATGTAGTTGTCGCCGCTTAATAGGCGCAGTTGGATGTTGTCGCCGTACATGGCAGCTAACAATCCCACATCGTTCAGGAACAGTTTGAACAGGTTGCGCTGTTTGTTGAGCAACAAAGGCACTTTTGGTTCCTCCACATTGTAAGTGGGAATGGCCACGCCTGCATCGTTCAGCCAAAGGAGGCCGCCTTCATAGCGGGCGTAGCGGGCTTTCTCGCCCAATTCCTTCAAAGTGAAGCGTTTGTTCTTTGCGTTCAATTCGGCGGGAATCAGGTCGTAAATCTCCTCGATTTGCAGTTTGTGTCCGGCATCGTATTTTGTGATGTCGCGCTTGTAGGTGCGGATGATGCCGCGTTGCTGCTCAAGCACGCTTTTCAGGTTGTTCGTGTCAAGGTATTTTTGCACCACTGCGGGCATTCCACCTATTAATAAATAATGTCGCACCAAATCCAACATCCTTCCATGAATGAAAGCGTCCACGGGCTTGTGCTGCTCGAAACAATCCCGCAAATGCGCAATCACATCGTCGGAAATGCCCAAAGCGTTTGCAAATTCCTCAAAGTCAAGTTGATACATTTCCATTTCGTCCAAATAGCCCACTGGAACGCTGCGCAAGTCGTTCAGTTCGACACCCAAGAGCGAGCCGCTCATTACATATTTGTAGCTGCCTTCTTCGACCAAAAACTTGACGGCGGTCACCATTTCCTTACACTCTTGCACCTCATCGAAAAAGATGAGCGTTTTGCCTGGCACCAATTTGCGGTTCGTGAACGCCGACAAACGCAGAAGCAGGTCTTGGGTGCCTTCAGCCTCCTCAAACAGTTTCAGGGCTTCGGGCCGTTCAACGAAATTGACCTCGACAAAATGTTCAAAACACGCCTTTCCCACCTTTCGGATGGTGAAGGTTTTCCCCACCTGACGGGCACCTGTAACGAGCAATGCACGCTTGTTGTTGAGGAGATAATTTTGCATCTCGTTTTCCTTCTTGCGTTTGATCATGGCGTTATCTGTTATAAATCAGCCGCAAAGATACGGAAATTTTACATTCCGCAATACAAATTCACCCATTTTTTACACTTTTCCAATGGAAAATCATGCTGTTTTTTACACTTTTCCAATACTAAAATGGCAAAAAAATTACACTTTTCCAATACTAAATTGCCTGATTTTTTACACTTTTCCAACATTGAAAAATGCCTTTTTTCACACTTTTCTTGCCCGTGTCAATTTTTTTCGTACCTTTGCCCAAACTCAAATGTAGAAATCTTGAAATCTTGAAATCTGAAATTTAGAAATAAAGAAATGGAGAAATTATTGCTTTTAGGCGATGAGGCCATTGCACAGGGCTTCATCGACGCGGGCGGCTCGGCCATCAACAGCTATCCGGGCACGCCTTCAACCCAAATCACAGAGTATGTCATCAACTCGAAACAGGCCAAGGAACTCGGTGTGATCGCCAACTGGTGCGCCAACGAGAAGACGGCCCTTGAGGCCTCCATCGGCGTGGCCTACGCCGGCAAACGCGCCATGACCTGCATGAAGCATGTGGGTCTCAACGTGTGCGGCGACCCCTTCATGAACGCCGCCATCATCGGCACGAAGGGCGTCCTCGTCGTGGTGGCCGACGACCCGAGCATGTTCTCGTCGCAAGACGAACAAGACAGCCGCTACTATGGCCACTGGGCCATGATTCCCATGCTGGAACCTTCCAACCAGCAGGAAGCCTACGACATGGTTCATTACGGCTTCGAGCTCAGCGAGCAACTCGGCACGCCGGTGCTCTACCGCATCCCGACCCGCTTGGCCCACAGCCGCGCCGGTGTGGTGCGCAAGCCCGTGCGTCCGCAAAACGAACTGACTGAGCCTGCCGATGCCAAGTCGTTCGTGCTGCTTCCGGCCAACGCCAAGCGCCTCTATCGCGACCTCATCGACAAGCAGCCCAAGTTCACCGAAGCCTCGGAGAAATCGGGCTACAACAAGTATTTCGACGGCCCGAAGAAAAAACTCGGCATCATTACCACGGGTATCGCCTACAACTACCTGATGGAAAATTTCCCCGATGGCAAGTGCCCGTATCCCGTCGTGAAGATTACGCAGTATCCGCTGCCTTACGACATGATTAATAAGTTGTACGACGAGTGCGACGAAATCCTTGTCCTTGAAGACGGACAGCCGTTTGTTGAAGAACACATCAAGGGCTTCCTCGGCAAGGGCAAGAACGTGATGGGTCGACTTGACGAAACCATCCGTCGCGATGGTGAGCTGAACGCCGAAAAGGTAGCCAAGGCTCTCGGCATGGACGTGCCTACATTATATAAGGTGCCGGAGGTGGTCACCAACCGCCCGCCCGCGTTGTGCCAAGGCTGCCCGCACGTCGACAGTTACAATGCCTTGAACGAAGTGATGGCCAACCACAAGGGCGGCAAGGTGTTTGGCGACATCGGTTGCTACACTTTGGGCTTCAACATGGGTGCCATCAACACCACCGTGTGCATGGGAGCCTCCATCACCATGGCCAAGGGCGCGAGCGAGGTGGGTATCTTCCCGAGCGTGGCGGTCATCGGCGACGGCACCTTCGGCCACAGCGGCTTGACGGGCCTCATGGACTGCGTCAACGAGAAGGCCAACGTCGTGGTCATGATTCTCGACAACGACATCACCGCCATGACGGGCGGCCAGCCTTCGTCGGCACACAACAAGATCCGCCGCATCTGCGAAGGCCTCGGCGTGGAGCCTGAGCACATCCGCGACATCGTTCCGCTGCCGAAGAACCACGAAGAGAACGTGAAAACCATCGAGGAAGAGGTGAACTACAACGGCGTGTCGGTCATCATCCCGCACCGCACCTGCATCGTGGAACTCAAAAAGCATCTGAAGAAGTGATGGGATTGGCCTTCGGCCAAGAAATCTATCAAAAATCAATAATAAAAATCATTCAAAATCAGCAATATGGATTTTTGAAAGATTTTGAAACGATTTTGAAAGATTTCTTGCGAAGCAATCCAATAGATTTCTTGCGAAGCAATCAGAAAAGAACAGTAGTCAAACAATAAACGAATAAGCAAATGAAAAAAGACATAGTTTTATGCGGCGTGGGTGGCGACGGCATCGTTTCGGTGGCCAAAATCATCTCTGACGCTGCCTTGAATATGGGCATGAACCTGAAACAGAGCGAAATCCACGGCATGTCGCAGCGCGGCGGCTCGGTGTTCTCGCACCTTCGCATCTCCGACGATGAGATTTTCGCCGACGTCATTCCCGAAGGTCAGGCCGACATCATCCTCTCGTCTGAGCCGATGGAAGCCTTGCGCTATCTGCCTTGGCTGAGCAAGGAAGGCTGGGTAATCACCAACAACGACCCCTTCATCAACATCGGCAACTATCCTGATATGGAACTGATTAACGCCGAGTTGGGTAAGTTGGAGCATGTGGTTTCCTTCAACGCCAACGACATCGCCAAGCAACTGAAGGCCCGTTCCAATATGGTGCTGTTGGGTGCCACGGTGCCTTATCTCGGCATCTCGATGGAGAAGGTCGAGGAGGCCATCGCCCACATCTTCGGCAAGAAAGGCCAAGAGGTTGTGGACCTCAATGTGCAAGCCGTGCGTGCCGGTTACGAACAGGCAACGCAGAAGTAACCCCTGCCGTCCAAACGAAAAATGCCCGATTGGAAAAACCAATCGGGCATTTGTTTTATGATTGATTGTTAGGATTTTACCTTGTTCTTCTTCAAAAACATCGCGAACAGCACCAACCCGAGTACGGTGATAGCCGCACCGATTCCGTAACCGACAGGGCGGGGTAGGATAGAACCGAGTCCGCCGTCGCCAGCCTTGGCCACGAAGAGGAAACTGCCCGTGACCATCGTCATAAATAGGGCGGGGATGAGGGTGATGAGATACCAAAGTTTGCCTTTGTTTTTGGCGAGATAGACCGAAATGGCCCAAAGCGTCACTGTGGCCAAGACTTGGTTGGCCCAAGCGAAATAACGCCAGATGAGTTGGAAACCGTTGGCATCGGAAATGCTGTATATCAAGATGATGGCAGTGACGATGAACATCGGGACAGCCACAATCAGGCGGTTCTTGATGGGCTTTTGGTCATAGTGCATGAAGTCGGCGATGATGAGTCGCGCCGAGCGCAAGGCTGTGTCGCCTGAGGTGACGGCAGCCGAAATGACACCCAAAATGGTGATGGTGGCGATAACCGGCGTGAACCAAGTGTTGGCAATAATGCCCACAATGGCGGCACCACTCTTGCCCGTCACATCGACCACGCTGTCAGGGCCGAAGAAATAGGCAGCGGCAGCGGCCCAAATCAAGGCGACGACTCCTTCCGTAATCATGGCACCGTAGAAAATCGGGCGGCCTTGCTTCTCATTCACCATGCAACGCGCCATCAGTGGCGATTGCGTAGCATGGAAGCCCGAAATGGCACCACAGGCAATCGAAATGAACATCATCGGGAAGATGGGGTTGTTGGCCGCATCGGGATGGCGGTTCTGCAAGCCGCTCCACAATTCGGGGATTTCGGGCTTGTAGATAAGGAAAGCGATGAAAATGGCCACGGCCATGCCCAAGAGTAGGATGCCGAAAATGGGGTAAATCTTTCCGATGACTTTGTCGATGGGTAACAGGGTGGCAATCAGGTAGTAAGCCAAAATGATTCCAATCCAAATATACGGATTCCAGCCTTGGGTGAAGTGGGCATTGAGCAAGGTGGCGGGCGTGTTGACAAACACCACACCAACGAGAATCATCAGCAGAACTGTGAAGCCGCGCATGATTTGCTTGGCACCTTTGCCGAGGTAGGTGCCGTGGATTTCGGGCAAACTACAGCCTTTGTCGCGCAACGAAATCATGCCCGCAAGATAGTCGTGAACGGCACCTGCAAAGATGCTGCCCAACACAATCCAAAGGAAGGAAGCCGTGCCGAATTGTGCTCCCATAATGGCTCCGATGATAGGACCAACGCCCGCAATATTAAGGAATTGGATGAGGAAAATGCGCCAAGGCTTCATTGGAACATAGTCCACGCCATCGGCCATAGTCGTGGCTGGCGTGGCGCGCTGCGGGTCGGCACCAAAGAGTTTTTCGACGAGAGTTCCGTAAACGAAATAGCCGAGGATGAGGACGGCCAAAGCGATAAAGAAAGTGATCATGGACTTGTATTTTTAATTGGCGCAAAATTACGTTTTTTGTGAAATCCAATGCTTACTTAAAGCCATAAAAAACAAAAAAAGCGGCCTGAAAGTTTCCTGACCGCTTGTGAAGGTGGTTCTTCTTAATCGTCAAAATCGACGACATTGTACTTCTTGTCAAATTCAATTTCCATGCCGTTGCTCAGCTCGATGTCCCAGCCACGGGTGTCCTTGGAGATTTTCACGATGGTTTGCTCAGCGTGAATACGGCTCACATAGTCTGTGATTTGGGGAGGAACCAATGCGGCAGGCACAGAGGTGTAGATGCTGGCATGCTTGCAGTCCACCTCGTCCCATTCGAGTTTGCCGAACAAGTTGCCGTCAAACCCAATTTGGGTGTAGTCTTTGAGGGTCACGTCATAGTCTAAACCATCCATGATGCTGGCAAGCACCTCGGTTTGAGGGAAATAAGTCCTGACAAAGTCGTTGATAGTGTTGTTTTGCTTGTCTTTGCTGCATGATGTGTTGGCCAAAACCATGCCCAAGAAAAGGGTGCAAATGAATAACTTTTTCATGTTGGTTGAATTTTAGGTTAGTCGTCGACTTTGGTCACTTTGAAATTGTTGTTGAACTTGACTTCGAGCCCGTTGCTCAGTTCGATTTCCCAGCCGAAGAATTTCTTCTCCAGCTTTTTAATGATGGTGTTGGGGAAGTTGGCGTTCACGTAGGCCGTGATTTGCTCGGGAACGAGGGTGGCGGGAACGCTGATGAACTTGGTGGCATGTTCGCAATCCACTTTTTTCCATTCGTTGTTGAGTTTGAACTCGATTTTGGTGTAGTCGTTCAAAACAACGTCGATGTCGTCTTCGTCAGGCATCACCATTTGGATGGTGGCCTCGGGGAAATACTGAGTCACGAACTGGGTGATGGCAGGATTGGCGTTGGTGTTTTGTGCCATTGCTGTGGACAAGCCGAAGCATACTATGGCGACGAAAGCGAAAATAAATCTTTTCATTTGTTTAATGTTTAAGTTAGTAATTTGGTGAATTATAGGATTTTATCAAGAACTAATTGCGCCCATATTATTCTTTTTTGCCTCCAAATTCCATCAAATATGCCTTCAAAAAAGCATCAATATTTCCATCCATAACGCTTTGGACATCAGAGGTCTGGTAGTTGGTGCGGTGGTCTTTCACTCGGCGGTCGTCGAAAACGTAGCTGCGAATTTGGCTGCCCCATTCAATCTTCAGCTTGCCCGCCTCGATCTTGTTTTGCTCCTCCATGCGGTGGCGCATCTCACGGTCGTAGAGTTGCGACTTCAGGAGGCGCAAGGCGTTCTCGCGGTTCTTGGGCTGGTCGCGGGTTTCGGTGTTTTCGATGAGGATTTCCTCTTCCTCGCCCGTGTAGGGGTCTTTGTATTGGTAGCGCAAACGCACTCCTGACTCCACCTTGTTCACGTTCTGGCCGCCTGCACCGCCGCTGCGGAAGGTGTCCCACGACAGGCGCGACTGCTCGACCACAATCTCAATCGTGTCGTCGACGAGGGGAGTGACGAACACCGAGGCAAAGGAAGTCATTCGCTTGCCTTGGGCGTTGTATGGGCTGACGCGCACCAAGCGGTGAACGCCATTTTCGCCTTTCAGGTAGCCGTATGCATAATCGCCTTCAATCTTCATCGTCACCTGCTTGATACCCGCATCGTCGGCCTCCAAGAGGTTCGAGATGGTGAGTTTGTATTTGTGGTTTTCGGCGTAGCGCATATACATACGCATCAGCATCTGTGCCCAGTCTTGGGCTTCGGTGCCGCCCGCGCCCGCATTGATTTTCAGCACTGCGCTCATCGGGTCGGCTTCCTCGCGAAGCATATTCTTGAACTCCAAGTTCTCCACAATTTGGATGGCCGCGTTGTATTGCTCGTCCACTTCCTCCTCGGTGGCCTCGCCTTCCTTGGCGAAGTCGAACAGCACGGCGAGGTCGTTGTAGGCATCAGAGGCTTCCTTGTAGCCGTTGAGCCAGCCTTTCACCTCGCGCACCTTTTTCATTGTGGCTTCGGCGGCTTTGGGGTCGGTCCAAAACTGCGGGTCTTGGGTCTTTTCGTCTAATTCCTGTGCTTCGATGGTACGTCTGTCGACGTCAAAGATACCTCCTCAAGGCATCAATCCTCTTACATAAGTCTTTAAGTTGGTCTTGGGTAATCATATCTAAAGTATTTTTCAGGCTGCAAAGGTAAATATTTTTGCGCGATTTGCGTGGATTTTGTATTTTTGTCCCTCTGAAAAAGCATTGTATCACCCGTTAAACCTTTGAACTATGATGAATAATTACTTGAAACACGTTGTTTTGCTGGTCTTGTTGGCTTTTGGCCTGACCCAATTGAACGCCCAAACCTTCACCTATGGCGACTTGATTTATGAAGTCAATTACGGCGGCACTTCCGTCACCCTTTTGGAACACGTTGACGGCATCGATGCCACGGGTACATTGACCATTCCTGATTATGTGGTCTATAATGGAAACAACTACGCTGTCACCATCATTGACGGCTATGCTTTTAGCTATTGCAGGGGACTCGAAGGCGCTTTGATTCTTCCCAACACACTTGAGGAAATCGGCGACGATGCCTTTGACTATTGCGGCTTCACTGGCGTGGTTACCATTCCCGCATCGGTGGAATGGATTGGCTACACGCCTTTCTATGGTTGTGATGGCATAGAGGGCTTTGTGGTGGACCCCGCCAACGAGGACTTCGACTCGCGCGACAACTGCAACGCCATCATCAAAAAATACAACGACGAGCTGATTGTCGGTTGCAAAAACTCGACGATTCCTGACGGTGTGGTGTCTATTGCCGAAGATGCCTTTAACCGTTGCAGCGGCCTGACTTCCATCACCATACCGAGTTCGGTGACCGAAATCGGCGGTTGGTCGTTTTGGTTCACAGGGCTGACGAGCATCAACATCCCCGCTTCGGTGACTTACATCGGCACAAACCCGTTTGGCGGCTGCGCCGAACTGACAGAAATCACCGTGGAAAGCGGCAACACGGTTTTCGACTCAAGAAACGGTTGCAACGCCATCATCAGGACGAGCACCAACGAACTGCTTGCCGGCTGCCAAAACACTGTGATTCCTGACGACGTGACCCGCATCGGCGACAACGCCTTTTACTATTGTAGCACCCTCACGGGCGAATTGGTGATTCCCGAAAACATCACTTCCATCGGAGGATATGCCTTTGAAAGATGCACGGGTTTGACGGGTTCTTTGGTCATCCCCAACACCGTTGTCGAACTTGGCGAGTCGGCTTTTGCCTATTGCACTGGTTTCGATGGCACCTTGACCCTCAGTGAGAGTTTGACTTTCATCGGAGGCTGGACTTTTGAGGAATGTGGAGGTTTCAAAGGCTCATTGGTGATACCCAATTTGGTGACAGAAATCGGCTCCAGCGCGTTTGAAGGCTGCCACGGCTTCGATGGCACATTGACTCTCTCCAAGAGCTTGGAATATGTAGGAGGTTTCGCTTTTGCAAGTTGTTCGGGCTTCGCAGAGGCAGTCATTTTGACCGAAACGCCCCCCACGCTTGATGTGTATCCCTTCGGTGGCTTCGGCAGCAACAAACTCATCGTGCCTTGCGGATGCGTTTCGGTTTACGAGAACTCCGACTGGAGCGAGCAGTTCACCAACATTGTTGATGATTGCGTGGCGATTTCGGAAGTGGAAGCCAAGGGAACGGCTGTCTATCCCAACCCAACCCAAGGCCGTGTGACCATCACGGCGGAGGGCATCCGCCACATCAGCATCTATAATATAATAGGTGTGAAGGTGTTTGAAACGACCGTCGATGGCGATGCTTTCGAGTATGATTTCAGCGGCCATAATGCCGGGGTTTATCTGGTCAGGACGGAAACCGCGAAAGGCGTTGAGGCCAAATTGGTTACGGTGGAATAAAACCTGTGCGGATTGATGAAGTAGTGTAAGAAAATGGAACTATGGTGATTTTCTTGTTATAATGGAAAAATATTATATTTTTTTTCCGTTATATCATAAAAAGTTGTATTTTTGCTGTTGTCTAACACATTAAAATATGATTGAACGACGACTGAAGCAACTCATTCTTCCACGGCTTTTTAAGGGGAAAACCATTGTGCTGACGGGACCTCGTCAGGTAGGAAAGACCACTTTGCTCCGAATGTTGATGGCTGAGACTGACAAAAAAACTCTGTTCTGGAATTGTGATGAACCTGACATACGGCAAAAACTGACAAATCCTACCTCAACGCAACTACAGGCTGAAACTGCCCAATATGAACTCGTCTTCATAGATGAGGCGCAACGTGTGCAAAACATAGGCGTTACGCTGAAATTGCTCATCGACAATCTTCCGATGAAACAAATCGTTGTCACAGGATCGTCGGCTTTGCAACTCTCCAATTCCATTAACGAGCCCTTGACAGGAAGGAAATATGAATACAATGTGTTTCCTTTTTCTTCTGAGGAACTTATTGACAATCACGGCTCTATAGAGGAAAAGAGACTTTTGGAACGTAGATTGGTGTATGGCGCATATCCTGAAGTGGCCAATTCGCAAGGGGAGGAGCGCGAAACTTTGTCGAATCTTGTCAATAGTTATCTTTACAAGGACGTCTTCGCTTTTCAGGATGTGCGGAAGCCTGAGATTATTGAGCAATTGCTGCTGGCTTTGGCTCTGCAAATGGGTAGCGAGGTGTCATTTAATGAACTATCCAAGTTGTTGGGTCTCAATTCACAAACGGTGCAGCGCTACATTGATTTGTTGGAGAAGTCATACATCCTATTTCATCTGCGTTCGTTCAGCCGCAATTTGAGAAATGAGTTGAAGAAAAGTCGGAAAATCTATTTCTACGACAATGGGGTGCGCAATGCGATTCTTGGCGATTTCAAGCCGCTTCAACTTCGACAAGACGCGGGGGCGTTGTGGGAAAACTTTCTTGTGAGTGAGCGCTTGAAGCACAATTCCTATAGCCTTTTCTACGGGAAAAGCTACTTTTGGCGAACCCAGCAGCAACAGGAAGTCGATTATATAGAAGACATCGACGGTGTTTTGCATACCTACGAGTTCAAATGGAGTAAGGCCAAACAGCCAAAACTGACCGAAACTTTCGCCCACAATTATCCTGAGCATACCTTCACGGTTGTCAATCCAGATAATTACCAGGACTTTGTAACTGGCAGAATCTGACTTGATGGGAAGAAGTGGCTGAGTATGAAAAACTCTCGCCTTTTCGTTGGAGTTTTCTGCTTATAAAATCCTGATGGAAGGACTTTCTTTGGAGGAGGTGCAGTTTGAAAAAGTATTGCAATAACCAACACTTTTCCATAAAAACTGCTGTCTGTAGGCAACATTTTCTCGGAATCGATTACAATGGCTTATCAATGAAACAAATTGTTTTTCATTGATAATCAATATAATACAACTATTTTCAAAAATAGTTTGAAAAATAGTATAGTTTATAACATAAACTTGTTTATTTTTGCAGCGTCAAATATCACAAACATTAAACATCTTAACCTAAACTTTACGCATTATGGAAAAAAGTAATGAACAAAACAAGGAAATGACGGCTCAAGAGAGCCTCGACCTGATCAGTGAAATGTTGAACAACAACCGTCGCTGCATCCTTCAAAACAGTGCAAAGCACTTCATCCTGTGGGGAGCGTTGCTTTTGGTGTTCTCCATCGCCATTTACGAGTTGCTGCACGTCACAAGAGACCTCCGTTGGAATCTGTTGTGGTTTGCGATGCCTGTCTTGGGCTTCCCTTTGGCGCGACTTCTCGGAAAAAAGGGAACCGTCGTTCCGCAAAACGTCATCAGCGGCCAACTTCACTATGTTTGGCTCGCTTACTGTGCTTTTGCGGTTGTCATCAGCATCGTCGCAATGTTCGAGATGCCATCGTGCATCACGCTCCTTCTCGTTGCACTCCTCGGTTTTGCTGAATGTTCGTCGGGACTTTTGCTGAAAAACTGGCCTATTATCATAGGTGGGTTCATCCTTGGCGTGGGCGGTGCTGTCGTGGCGATGTTGGTTAGGTCTGAAGCGCAGTTGCTCGTCTTTGCCGCAGGCGGACTTGTCCTCGCCGCTACTGGTCTGATTGTCAAACGTCAATACCAATGACTATGTTCCCGAAACTCGACCCGATTCTCCATTCTGAGTTGAGATTGGCCGTGATGTCCATCCTGATTGGAGTAGATGAAGCCGACTTTACCTACCTCAAGAAACAGACTGGCGCCACGTCAGGAAACCTCAGCGTGCAGATTGACAAACTTATGGCTGCCGGATACATCACAGTGGAAAAAGGCTTCAAAGGAAAGGTGCCCCACACTACCTGCAAGATTACCACGACTGGCCAGGACGCTTTCAACAAATATGTGGAATCGCTGAAAGAATACCTTTCGGCAAGCAAATAATTGAAATACAGCCTGATTATCCGTCCACTCACTACATGTCAGGGCAAACCTCTCTTCCGTGTAAATAGTGGACGGATTGTCTATAGGGTAGCCGATGATCCCAAATGGCTGCGGGGGTAATTGGCACATTCGTGTGGTTTAAGGCGTTTTGATGGTAAAAGTGTTATTTGAATAATCCAAACCTACCGATTCAGACGAATGAGATTCTACCACTTTTTTCGTAAACATTTTCAAATTATTTTGAAGTATAGTTTCAAATAATTTCATATTTTTGCAAAATATAATTCAAAATATTCCAATGAAAAAAAATGTCGTCAAAGCTATTATCAAGGAAAAGCAACAGGAAATCAGTCGATTGAAGTTGATTCGCCGCCCTATTTCTTACGAAGACAATATGTGCTATGTGAATGTAGGCATTCGTAGGGCGGGCAAGTCCTATTTGTTGTATCAGGACATTCAAGAAAGGGTTGCAGCAGGTCAAACCACCATTGAGGATTGTCTGTTCATCAATTTTGAGGACGAGCGACTTGCCGAAATCAAGGCTGATGAATTGAACATGCTCATTGAGTGTTATCAGGAGTTGTTCGGGCCAAAGAAACCTTGGGTGTATTTGGATGAGATTCAGAACATTGAGGGATGGGAAAAATTCGTTAGGCGGCTTGCTGATTCCAAATACCGCGTTATGGTGACGGGAAGCAACGCCAAAATGCTTAGCGGCCAGATTGCCACGACCTTGGGAGGTCGGTTTGTCATCCGCGAGGTGCTTCCGTTCTCATGGAGCGAATACCTTTCCTATCATGGTATTTTCCCAAGCCAAAACTGGGAATTCGACCCTGAAATGCGGCTGCAGGTCCGCCGCCTATTCGACGATTACTTTTATTTCGGAGGCTTTTCGGAGGCATTTGATTTGGTGGACAAACGCGAGTGGCTCAACAGCCTTTATCAGAAAATCCTGATGGGAGACATCATTACCCGCAACAGCATCCGCAACGAGCGCCAACTTCGCCTGCTGACCCGAAAAGTGGCCGACAATGTGATGCAAGCCACTGCCATTTCGCGCTTCGGCAACATCATCAAATCGACGGGCGAAAACATAAGTACACCCACCATCAAAGACTATTTGCAATATATGGAGGAGAGTTACCTCATTTTCTCGTTCCCGAACTATGCCTCGCCGGTCTCTGAGCAAGAAACACTTCGAAAACGCTATTTTTTGGACAATGGCCTTTTGAATCTTTTTATGTTTGAAGGCGAAACCAAACTGCTTGAGAATCTTGTTGCGCTCCATTTGCGAAAGAAATATTGGAATCCCGACGAGCCCATGATGTTCTACTACAAGCACGGCAACGTGGATTTGGATTTCTACATTCCCGAAGCCAAAATGGCCGTCCAAGCATCATACAGCATCGAAGACGAGACGCGCACGCGCGAAGTGAATGCTTTGGTGGACTTCAACAAAGTCTTCAAGTTGAAAAAGGCCGTCATCATAACCTATGATGAGGAAGAAACCATCGAAAAGGATGGCCTGACAATTGAAGTGATTCCCGTTTGGAAGTGGATGTTGCGGTGACTTTTCCCCAAAAACATCCTAATTCCTTGTAATATTTCCCTACTTTCGCTGTCTAACCTGATGAACGTTGCAACGAAAACGCATTATGAACAACGACAAGGAACATCAGTTTGAACTTTTGGTGCGGCAGCACAAGCGGACCATCTACACGGTGTGCTATATGTTCTCGCGCAACAAGGCCGAAATCGACGACCTGTTTCAGGAAATCCTCATCAGGCTTTGGAACGGCTTCGACAACTACGAGGGACGCAGCACCGCGCAGACTTGGATCTATCGCGTCGCGCTCAACACGGCCATCAACCAAGACAAGAAGGAACGCCGGCGCATCGAGACCGTGCCGCTGACGGTGGACATCGACCCTTACGAGGCCGACGACCCCAAGACGCAGCAAATCCGCGAACTCTACGACCGCATCTCGCGCTTAGACCTCATCGACCGAAGCCTCATTTTGCTTTGGCTCGAAGGCATCAGTTACGACGAAATCGGGGCCATCATCGGCATCACGCCCAACAACGTTGGGGTGAGGCTGGCGCGCATCAAGGAAAAATTGGTGAAAATGTCGAAAAAAGAATGAAAGGGAATCATTATGGAAAACAACGAAAACAACAATCTGAACGAACTCGACCAACTGAAAGCGCAATACGAGACGCTAAAACAGCAGTTCGAACAACAGGAAATCGTCAATGATAGGTTGATGAAGTCGTCCATCAAGCAGGGCACGGACTTCTACAGACGCAACCGGATGAGGAGCATTATAATGTGTCCGTTGGCTGCCATTTTTGGTCTATTAGGAATCAAATTGTGGTTTGGCAACAATCTTTCGTTAAGTCTGTTTTGGGTCGCATTTATGCTCACTTGCCTGGTCATAGAACTTGTTTTGACTCGCAAATTCCAGCGCAAAACATTAGAAAACGACGATTTGCTCGTTCTTTCCCACACCGCTCGAAGTTTCAAGAAACTCTTTTCCGTCTTTACCGTCCTGAATTATTCCACTGGACTCATCCTTGTTTGTGGCTTGTTAATGTCATTGGTCGGCGAAAACTATAGTGGAGAGCCAATGATGTTGACATTTTTGGCAGTTGTTGTTGGAATGATAGTTTTGGGGATTAGTGAAATTCGCTATAAGACAAGGCCTTGCGACGAGATTATTCGACAAATTGAGGCTTTTGAGACAACAACAAATAAAGAAACAGGTTTCAATAAGAAACAGCAGTGGTTCTGCATCGCCATGCTTGTCGCATTCATCGGTCTCGACATTTGGGCATACACGATTGTCGGAACCTATCTGAAACTGCCGCCGATGTGGCGCAACGTGACCTACAAACGCCCTGACACCAAGATTCCGGCGGAGGAACAACTGTCGGTTTGGGAAGTCTATTCCGACACGATTGTCGCGCCAAACGAAGTTTCTGCGGTGACAGAAAAATGGCAACAAAATGAATCCATCGTAGTGATGAAAGGATTTGGTGACGACGAGGCACAAGTGCAACTCTATGCGCTGAAAATGAATTCGCCTGAGGGACCGATTGTCAGTTCGGCACGCATTGGAGGCAAGCCTGTAGTGGAAGAAGTGGTGACACGAGAGTCGGTTTTCAACAAGGACAAAGTGGAAGAGATTCCCGTTGTCATTCGCTTGACACCTGAGGCTGGACAGCTTTGGCATGACTATTTCCAAACTGGAGAGAAAATCAAGTCGTTGGACATTGCCTTGGTTGTTGATGGCATGGTGTATCATAAGACGAATTTCACGTCTTTGCATGGCGTTACTAACAAATCGTTCTCCTTCGGTTGGATATGGAGAAAAGACAAATTGGACGATTTCTGCAAGCGTTTGATTAGGCAGTAGATACAAAATATTCATAAAACCCTTGCGGGATGGGAAAAAGTTTGTAATTTTGCGGCGTCAGAAATGACTAATCCGGTACTTGCCGAGTGGGGGTAAGCCCTTATCGACCCTGCCCCAATTAAAAAAGGAGGGTGTGTCAAAACTGTCACATCCTCTTTTTTTATGTCTCGTATGGTCGGTTGTGAGCCATCGAGAGGTTCATGCCGCGTTTTTTGCATTTATGGGCAG
>CACZDU010000009.1:0-114892 GCA_902780055.1 uncultured Bacteroidia bacterium
GAGGACGGTCACCGTGTATTGACGGCCTTCAGTGTACATCGTGAAGTTGAAGGGTTCCATCCATGCACCGACCGGGCGAACACCAAGGTTCAGGCTGTCGACGATTTCGTTTTCACCTTCCATGTATCTTACATGGAGTTGGTCGCCAACTTCGCCACCGCCACCAGCCGTGGTGTAGGCAATGGTGGTCTTGGGCAGGAAGTTGCGCTGGATACCAGAGGTAATCTCAGCCAAACTTGAGTAGCTGTAATCCGAATACGAAGCGCCAGTCACCGTTTCACCATACCACGAGCAGGAAACATAGGAACCTTTAACCGTGTTGTAGAAACCGACGAGCAGATTGCCGCCATTGTACTGGTAAGGCGTATCGAAGTTCACCATCATCTCGCCGTTGGCATCAATGCTCAATGCACCTGTGTAAACCACTGTGCCAGGGCCATTGAAAGAGTTGACGGAAGCATCAGCCACTTCTGTCAGGAAGACTTGGAAGTTGGCAGAGCCCCAACTGATGCTCGAGTTAGAAGAATAGAACTTCATGCTGTTGATGGTGCCACCGGCAAATTCGCTCAACTCAGCGGCGGGATACACCATCTCAGCCTTCAGGTAAGCATCGGCATAGAAACCATACACCGGGATGTTGCCATTGGTGACTCCACCATCGTGCAGGGTGATTTCGCCATTAACGCCGCCACCACTGCCACCAGTCGTGATTTCCAACTGGGCATTGCCAAGGTAGGAGCGGACGTAGGAGCTGCCGCTGTACGAACCCAGATCGTACGGATCCGGATTGTACGTGTCGCTGTACCATTGCACACTTGCATTACTCACCGAAGTGTAGGTGAAGTAACGGGTGCTGTAGCCACTCGTGTATTCGTGCATGGCTACCATAAGGTTGCTTGAGCCGTCGTAGGCAAACGGTGTGTCAAGGTTGATGGTCACCCATCCCGTGTAGTTCGTCGGAATGGTCCATTGGCCTTGGAACACGATGTCGCCAGGAGTGACGGTCTCGTAATCCGACGTGCTCGAGAAGGTGCTTCTCGACACGTTCTTCATGTACAAAGCAATGTCGTTGGTCTGTTCCACCGACGAGCTCGTACCGAGGTAGAAACTGATGGAAGTGATGCTTCCAGCAATTCCAATGTCACTGGCAGAATAAATCTGCTCGGTGAACGAGTAACCATAGAGAGAGTTGAACGGGACGTAGTACGATGTGCTCGTACCCGTGCCAATCTCAATGGTCTCAGCTTTTGCCACACCCATAAAGGCCAGCAAAAGCGTCATCATCAAAGAAAAAACTTTCTTTTTCATAATGATTTGATTTGATTAGTAAATAAGTTAATTAACCTTTTGTCATAAATGACATTTATTAGACATACAACACACGCCTTAACCCTTAGTAAAATTTTGGATTTATAGGACACTGATTTTGGATTTATAGGACACTTTCAATCTATACATACAAAAAGGCGACCCGAAGCAAATCAGGTCGCCTTTTGTCTTGTTTGATTTCACTAAAGAATCAAATCCACTTCACCAACGGGAAGTCCTGACGGTGAGGCAGCATCGGATTGGTGGGATAGACGCGGAAGGTGAAATTGTACACACCGGCGCGGGTAATCGGCACCTTAATATAATACTTCACCCAGCCGTCGCCCGAGTCGACGAGTTTCATCTTTTCGACAGAGGCAATCTCATTCACCGCTTCGTTGTTCTTCTTGCCAAAGAGTAGCTCGATGGCCAAATCGCCCGGCTCAAGGTCTGGTGTGAGCAAGGTGATTTCCGCAACAAACTGTTCGCCAAAGGTCAGCGGGCGCACATTGGTGTCGGGCAACATCAGCGACTTCACCTCCACCTTGTCCCAATTGGCACGAATGTGGTTCTTCCACGCATTGATTTCAAAGGCCTTTTGGTAACGGTTGGCACGCATCCAATTGGTGCGTTCAATCAGTTTGTTGTAATACTGGTTGAAGTAATCGTCCATCATGCGTTTCATCGTGAAGCGAGGCGAAATCTCGTTGAGGCACTTCTTCATTGCCGCCACCCAACCTGTGGGGATTTCCTGAACATTGCGAGCGTAATAGAGCGGAACAATCTCATTCTCAAGCGTGTTGTAAATCGTTTCGGCATCCATTTCGTCCTGATAACGCTGGTCTTGGTAGGTGCGTTTTTCCTGAATGGCCCAGCCTGCATCGGGACGATAACCCTCGGCCCACCAGCCATCCAACACAGAGAAGTTGAGCACACCATTCATCACGGCTTTTTCGCCACTCGTGCCAGAGGCTTCCAAGGGGCGCGTCGGGGTGTTGAGCCACACATCCACACCACTCGTCAGACGGGCACCGAGTTCCATGTCGTAATTGCTGACAAACAGAATCTTACCGATGAACTCAGGACGGCGCGAAATGTCGATAATCATCTTAATCAGGTCTTGGCCAGCCTTGTCGTTGGGGTGAGCCTTGCCTGCAAAGAGGAAGATGACGGGTCGTTTCGGGTCGTTGACCAGCTGCGACAGGCGCTCCAAGTTGCCAAACAGCAGATGGGCGCGCTTGTAGGTGGCAAAACGACGGGCAAAGCCAACAATCAAAGCGTTCTCGTTCAAATTGTTGACTGTCTGCATAATCAGTTTCGGGCTTTCCTGACGCTGGCGCATGTCCTCCTTGATTTTTTCGGAAAGGTAGGCAACTAATTCATGCTTCAACTGTCTGCGGATGTCCCAAATGGCCGCATCCGGCACATCGTTGATTTGTTTCCACATATTCACATCCGACTGATGGTCAATGTAATCAGGACCGAAAGTCAACTTATAAAGGCGTTGCCACAGGCGATTGCTCCACGTGGGCAGATGCACTCCGTTGGTGACATGACCGATATGGTTTTCCTCGGCGAAATAGCCTGGCCACAAGGATTGGAACATCTCGCGCGACACGCGACCGTGAATCTTGCTCACGCCGTTCACCTCTTGGCTAAGGTTGGTGGCAAGCACACTCATCGAGAACTTCTCATTCGGGTCTTTCGGGTTGAAACGGCCCAAGCCCATGAAACGTTCCCAACTGATATTCATGCGGTTGGCATAGTGAGGCATATACATACGAATGAGGTGTTCCTCAAAGGCATCGTGACCCGCAGGCACGGGCGTGTGCGTCGTGAACAAGGTGGAAGCCCTGACCAGCTCCAAAGCGACATCAAAGTCGAGATTGTGTTTGTTGATGTAAACGCGAAGGCGTTCCAAGCCGCTAAAGGCCGCGTGACCCTCGTTGCAGTGGTAGATCGTGGGTTTCAGGCCGATGGCTTCAAGCAAGCGGATACCACCCACACCGAGGAACATCTCCTGCTTGATGCGCATTTCACTGTCGCCGCCATAAAGTCGGCTCGTGATGCCACGGTCATCCTGCGAGTTTTCCTCAATATCGGTATCAAGCAGGTACAGCCCTACCCTACCCACATTGACGCGCCACGCCTTGGCAAATACCGAGCGACCCGGGAAAGCGATGCTCACCTTCACCCATTCGCCATTTTCGTTGAGTACGGGCTGGAGCGGCAGTTGCGAGAACTTCTGAGGGATGTAGTCGGCCCTTTGCTCACCCGAAACGGTGATTTCCTGAGCGAAGTAACCATGACGGTATAACAAACCGATTCCCACCATGTTAGCATTGGAATCGGAGGCTTGTTTCATGTAGTCGCCAGCCAAAATGCCAAGGCCGCCAGAATAAATCTTCAGACTCTTCATCAGGCCGTATTCCATGCTGAAATAAGCAATCATGTCCTTGCTTGGGCAAGGTTGGGCCATGTATTGCTTGAACTGGTCGTAAACCTTGTTCAGGCGTTCAATGAAATCCTCATTGTCCTCCAAATCCTTGATTTGCTCCAACGTAAGACCTCCCATCAGCGCAACGGGGTTCTGCTCAGTGGCCTTCCAAGCCTCTGGGTCAATGGACTCAAAGAGTTCGATGGCATCCACATTCCAACTCCACCAGATGTTGCGCGAAAGTTCCTCAAGTTTCTGCATTTCAGGGGAATAAATAGGCTTCACCAACACCTTCTTCCAACTCGGCGAATCGTTCTTTTGGTAAGCCACCTCGTGCATCATATCGGCATAAGGCACAGGCTCCATCATGTAATGACGGCCTCCCGACTTCTCAAGAGCCACATCCCAAGCCTTTTGATAATTGACAATCAGATCTTTCCAAAGCAGTTTTTCGGCCACCTGCAAAGCAGCTTCCGAAATTTCTGTCATGCCTTTTTCGGTCAAATTCAGGAAACGGCGCATCGAAGAAACAATTTCGTCTATCACCTTATTAGCATCTCCTTCCTGACGCGGCACCACGGTCACGGCTTCATTGCCTGCAAAATTTTGTTGCACGAATTTGCCGAAACCGGAAACATCCGAGGTCAAAGTCGGGATGCCCATCGAAACGCTTTCAAGCGGCGTGTAGCCCCAAGGCTCGTAATAGGACGGGAACACCGAGAAATCGAAAGCGGCAAGGAACTCAGGATAGGTCATGTTGAAAATGCCGTCGCTGCCGTTGAGATAGGCTGGCACAAACATCACCTTCACCTTGTCGTTGGCATCGTTTTGCAATGCCGAATTGCGCAAAGTATTCAGAATCGCATCGTTCTCATATTCAAAGACATGGTGCGTTGCGGGGAAGTCGGTATGCCCCATGATGGCGTTGGTGCCGTCAAGGCGATGCTGCAAATCCTTCGAGGGACCTGCGATATTGCTCGGCACGGCAATCACTCCGACCACAGTGCGTGGCAGATTCTTATCTTCGTTCAAGCGACGCAAAGCCTCAATGAACAGGTCTATGCCCTTGTTCTTGAACTCGTAACGGCCACTATTGATGACCATCAGGCAGTTGCGGTCAATCTTCTCTCCGCAAAGCGTCTCGACAATTTGCAGGATCTTCTCTCGCGACTCCTTCCGCTTCTCGGCAAATGCCTCAGGCTCTTCCCTTTGCGTGTGGTCGATGCCGTTCATCGTCACCACATCGGGCTTGCGATAAAGGAACTGCTCACATTCCTGCGCCGTGATGTCGCTCACCGTCGTGAAAGCATCAGCGTTTTTGGCGGCCTTCTGCTCCATCGACTGTTGCGAGACCACATTAAACTGCATAGCCATCACCGAAGGCAGGTAGGATTTCAGGTTGTCGTACAAAGAAAGCCCATTGCCGGAAATGGCACGACCAAGATAAGTGGCGTGGGTGGTAAACACTGTGGCGACCTGTGGGCAATGCTCTTTCAAATAAAGCACGCCCGAACCCGTCATCCACTCATGGAAATGAGCCACTATATTGCTGGTTTGCTGCAAGTTGTAGTTGCAGAAATTCTCAATCACCTGACCAGCGGCATAGCCGAATAACACAGGCTCAACATAATCCCATTGGCCACGGATACTGTCGAGTTCATATTGTTCCCAAAGATGAGTAAGTATCTCATTTTTAGTCTGATACAAAGTCGTATAGTCCACCAAAATGGCGATAGGGCTGCTTTCGATTTTCCAACGACCGATGCGGAACTTCAGGCCTTGGGCCAAAGCACGCTCGCGCCAATCGGGGAAAAGTTCATTGTCCTCGACAAAATAAAGCGTTTCATGCGATTCTTTCACCACATCGGGGCCTACCGTAATGTAGTGGTCGCCAAGCAGTTGGCGCATTTCATTCGATTTTGTGGAAAGCACCGTATAGATGCCACCAACCATGTTGCATACTTCCCAACTGGTTTCAAAAAGGTATTCGGGGTTTTTCATATTGTTGGATTTATTATTTCAATTTAAAAATTCAAAATTCAATAATTGGAAGCTTTTCGCTTTTTCAAAAGTGATTTTTCGTAATCCATTAACTTTCAACTGGTTCTTGAACCTCTCTTTTGCGCTTCGAGAGTTTCGTCACTCTGTCGGCGAAGTCGGTGAGGACATTCATATAATTAATGTAGGCATCATACGGCGAGGCGTAGTGGTTGAAATACTTGTGAACCACGCCGTCGGAGAGCCACTTCGTACACATGTAATAGAAGTGGTCGGAGGTTTGGAGCATCGTCCAGTCCTGCTGCAAGTCCTCGTCCTTGATGCGGCGCACTTTGGCCGAAAGGTCATACAAGGCGCGGAAAGCATCGTCCTGCAAGGGGTTGCCGAGCCAAGCCGTCAGGTCGCGCTCCTCGTCGCTCCACGAAAGCACATTGGGCACATTGACCACGCTCACAGGCTGGAGTTTCTTCACCAATTCTTGCGGCGTGGCAAACTTAAACTTTGTGCCTTTGAGTACAGCCTCGGGCAAATGCTCCATGAAGTCGAAGACGCCCGTTTCCGCGCTCTGATGCTCGCCGAAGGTTTCGTAATCCATGAAAATATTGACCACTTCTTCCTCTTCCGGCAAGGCATTCAGCCAACCGACGAAGTCCTCGGCGCGGAAGCTGTCCTGCACGAATCGGAAGGCGATCTCGTCGCTGAACTTGAAGTTGCGCAGCAACACCTTCAGTTTCGGGTTGATGGCGTTGGCATACATATAGTTGGGACTCTTCCAGCCCAAGATGTGCTTCGCGCCCTCGGTGAGCATGAGGTTGTAGCCCATGTCGGCCACCGCTGCCCCGATTTCGTCGCTGTAAATCAGCTCCGTGTTGCGGAAAGTCTTGGGCGTAACGCCAAACACTTCCTTCATCTTGTGCTTGTGGGCCGTCACTTGTCGCTTGAACTCGTCGGGATTGTTCAACGAGGCCAAGGAGTGGGCGTATGTTTCCGAAAGCACCTCCACCCTACCCGTGGCGACCAGTTTCTGGAAACTCTCAAGCACCTCTGGCGCGAATTGCTCCATCTGCTCAATGACCACGCCAGAGAACGAGAAAGCGAACTTGACCTTGTCGCCAAACTTCTCGATTTGCTTCATCAGCAGCTCGTTCATGGGCAGGTAGCACTTCTCCGCCACCCGCCTCATAATCATGCGGTTGCTGTAGTCGTCATAGTAATAGTGTTTCTTCCCGATTTCGAAGAAACGATATGTGCGAAGCCTGTAAGGCTGATGCACTTGAAAATAGAAACAGATTGATTTGCTCATATTGTTAGGTATTTATTATTCAATTCTATAGATTCATTTAATGATCATTTTTTGTATTTATTCTGCTGCGTCATTTGGAGTATCATTTGGAGTATCATTTGGAGTATCATTTGGAGTATCATTTGGAGTATCATTTGCATCGAAGAGTATCCAATAACCGTATTGGTTATTATTTGAGCGCGATATTATACCTTCCTTTTGCAATAGCGACACTTCTCTTTTAATCGTCGGGATGGAAACCATTAAATTCTCAGCAAGACTTTTTATAGGAACCGTTTTATCTTCAGAAATCATTTCAAGAATCTTTCGTTGTCTCTCCGTCAATTGCAACCCACTTAAATCAACAATATTCTCAACTTCAACACTGCGTGGAATCGTCACCAAAGTGCCTCCAAAAGCACATTCAAAGGTAGGCAAGGCAATATTCTCTTTTTTAAAGGCCATTTTCACCTTGTCGATGCCACGACCCCAATTCTCGATAAAACCAGCCTTATAGAACACACTGGCTATCAATTTGTTTCGCGGTTTTGAAAGATGCGAGCCTAACAAGACCTCGGTATTGTATCCTTCCGGCAACTCACCTTCGTTCCAAAGCCAAATCTTGTCATTATAAACCTTCATTTGGATGTCAGTTCCCAAATAGTCACGATGCACGATGGCATTATAAACCAACTCTCGCATAGCATCTTCGGGAATCTCCAGTGCCTCAACACGATGCAGGCCTTCATAATGAATCGGGGTTCTCAGATACTTGCTGCGCAACACCCAAATCACACGGTCAGCCATCTGGATCAAGTTGCCGCCCACTTCGTCCTGAAACATCAAATCGGAATCGCTCGTTCCGAAACGGCCAATTCTGAACCTCGAGCTAATGAACCTGCGCTGCGGATCTTTGCCAAACAAAAGCACTGCGGCATTCCTCAACGCTCCATCTTCTGTCATCAAATCGAGGTTTCGCAAGACCGTTTCCGTACTGTCATAAAGCGTGTCGCCTTGCATACGGCCAGCCGTAATGGCATTTTTCAGGAAAAAGTCGACGGCCAAGCGGTCTATTTCTTCCAAAGTGGCGTGTTCGCAAACGAAAGCATCCCACGAGCGACCCAACTTGCGAAGCAAGAAATTCTGCAAAGCCAATCCATTCATTTCCTGCAAAGTAGCACCTGAACGGTAATAGTATTTACCTTTGAACGAAATCGGTTGGTCGACGGCATCCACCTTGACGGAAACATATTCCTTGTCGTCTTGCTTGCGCAAATCCACATCGGCCATCAAGCCCATAGTCAGCAGAATCTTGTTGGGAATCTCTTCCAAAAGCCGTTTGGCATTCTTCAAGCCGCACACATTGCCATTGTCGTCAAGACCCAAAAACAACGTGCCGCCTTGCGCGTTGGCAAAGCCGCAAATCCATTTCAGGTATTCGTCCTTCCAGACTTGCTTGTATTCTATGTGCTGCGACTCAATCATTTACACAAATCACACTACCGACTCATAGACCGCCTTAATCTTCTTAGCGGCGGCTTCCCACTTGAGGCTATCGACTTCGTCCTTGCCTTCGTCCTTGAAACAGTCGGCCAAAGGCTTGTAGTGGCAAAGGCCGTAGATGGCATCGGCCAAGCCATTGATGTCCCAAAAATCGACCTTCAAAGCGTGCTTCACCACTTCGGAAACACCCGACTGCTTGCTGATGACCACCGGCACATTGAGGCGCATGGCCTCCAACGGAACGATACCAAAAGGCTCTGAAATTGAAGGCATAACGAACACATCGGTCATGGCGAACATTTGGTCCACAGCCTCACCTTTCAGGAAGCCCGTGAAGTGGAAATGGCTACCCATACCAAGTTGCGCCACGCGGCGAATCATCTTCTCCAACATGTCGCCCGTGCCTGCCATCACGAAATGGATGCTCGGATCGACTTGATGAATCTTGTAGGCCGCCTCAATGAAGTATTCAGGGCCTTTCTGATAAGTGATTCTTCCGAGGAAGGTCACCACCTTGGCATCCAAGCCGCTGCGTTCATATTCCGATTTGGGCTTGTCGTTGGGTTCCACGGCGTTGTGCACCGTCACGACCTTGGCAGGGTCGATGCCGTATTTTTCAATGACGATGTTGCGTGTCAGGTTGCTCACCGTGATGACACGGTCGGCGGCCTCCATGCCTCGCTTTTCGATGGCGTACACATCCGTGTTGATGTTCTCGCCTGAGCGGTCGAACTCGGTTGCGTGCATGTGAACCACTAAGGGTTTGCCAGTCGTTTCTTTCGCCGCAATGCCTGCCGAATAAGTCAGCCAGTCATGAGCGTGGATAACATCGAAGTCGTATTTCGTGGCCAACGACGAGCCAATCAAAGCATAGCGCGCCACCTCCTCCATCAGGTTCATACCATATTTGCCCGAAAACTGGTAGTTACGCGCAAATACTGAAGTTGTGCGGTCGAAGTTTTCCACCACATGGCGGTTTTCCATAAACTTCGCGAACTCTTCCGGACCGACATAGGGGATAATATTGGAGCCAATCTCCATATATTGCACACGCTCCCAATAACTGCGGTTTTCTTCATGGTCGATGTCGATGGTCACATCACTGGCGTTGAGCAGACGCAAGTTCGATTGGTCTTCATCGCCATAGGCGCGAGGCACCACAAACAGCACCTCTACATCGTTCTTGGCCAGACCTTTAGTCATGCCAAAGCAAGCCGTTCCAAGGCCGCCGGTAATATGGGGCGGAAACTCCCATCCAAACATCAAGACTCTCATTTTGAGCCTCCTTTCTTATTTAGTTCGTCAATCAAATACTTGAGGTAAAGCAAAGCACCCACGCTCGTCGATTGCGAGATGCAACCACGCGCCTCGAAAGGCGGATTGCCGTCGTAAATCTCTGAAACCGTGCCGATTCCATTTTCCTTGATGGCTTCCTCGAAACCGTTATAAAGGTCTTCCAAATAAGGTAGCGAAGTCTTCCCGAACAATTTCACCGACAAATCGGCGTAAAACGCTATCAACCAAGGGAATGTGGTGCCGTTATGATAGGCGCGTTCACGTTCCGAATGGTTGCCAATGCTGATACCTTTATAGTTCTCATCGTTAGGCGAAAGGGAACGTATTCCTCTGGTAGTCAGCAATTCAGAATGGGCAATGTCGAAAGCGAGTTTTTGCTGCTCGTCGCTCATCGGGCTATAGGGCAAGGCCGCCGCAATCATCATGTTAGGACGCACCTGGGTGTTTTTCTCGTTGCTGTTCACATAGTCGTAGAATCCGCCGCGCTCCATATTAATAAAGGTGTCAGCAAACGAAACTTTCACCTTGTCGGCCAAAGTCTGCCATTTCTTCAGCAATGCGCTCTTCGGCTCGGCTTCCTTGAGCAATTCGACACCATAACGCAATGCATTATACCACAAAGCATTGACCTCAATCGCCAAGCCTGTGCGGGGGGTCCAAGGTCTGCCCTGTGCGAAAACATTCATCCAAGTCAAAGCTAAGTCGCGGTTGCCAGCATAAAGCAGGCCGCTGTCCAAAGTATGAACATTGAAGTCAGTACCTTCGATGAAACTCTCCAAGATGGTCGTCATCGGCTTCTTGTATTTCTTCCAAATGTCCTTCTTGTCCTTGCCGAGCATCTTCTCATAGAGTTGTAGCACATAGAAGAACCACAGCGGAGAGTCTACTGCCGTGAAATACAAGCTCTTCTGGTAATATCGATGCGGGAAGAATGGACCTTGCATCCTTTCAACGAGGTAGTCCAATGCTTCTTTGAAGGTCTTTTCGTCGCCTTGTGCCAAAGTGATGCCTGGCAACGAAAGGAAAGTGTCGCGACTGCATGAACCGAACCACGGGAAGCCTGCCCACAGCCTTGTTCCTTGCGAATCGCGGATAATAAACTGCTGTGCAGCTTTCAGCAAGCAATCCTCGTAACTCGTTTGGGGCAACAGTCTTTTCACTTCCGCCTCGCATTGCCGCTTGATGGCCGCTGGATTCTGCTCTTCCAAACTTACAGAAAGAATCACCGTGTCGCCTTGCTTCATCTGAAGTTCAAAGAACCCAGGAACAAACTGATCCTCAATGGCTTCATAGCCACGTTCTTGCTCACGTATGTAGAACATATTGTAGTACCAATGCGGCACATGCGTGTATTCCACCGCCTTCGAGAACTGCAAATACAGCCTCGAATAGTCTTTGTAAAGTTGCCACGATGCGCCGTTTTTCACCATTTCCACCTTTCGGCTGGCATCATAATTCTCGTGTGTCAGCATGTGGACATTGCGGAAAGCCAAGAAAGGCAAAACGCGCAAAGTGATTGGCACCGAAGCCTCGCGCAAAGTGTAGCGCACAAAGAGCCGTGCCTCGGTGGAGGAGAAAATCAATTCCTTGTCCAACACCACATTGCCGATGCGGTAAGTCAGTTTCGGCATGGGGTCGGCGGTGAAGTCGCGGAGGTATTTGTGACCACGTGGGGCAAAGATACCATCAGGGTACATGTGTACGCCGAGGTGGAATTCCTCCTTGTTTTCGATGATGGTTTCATCAAGGCTCGACAGCAGCACATGGTTGTTGTTGTCCAATTGCGGCTGCGGCACGACCAACAAGCCGTGGTATTTTCGCGTGTTGCAGCCAATCACGGTGGTGGCGAGGAATGAGCCTAAACCATTGGACCTCAACACTTCATGGTTGAGCGAAAACTCCAGATTGACCAATTTCTTCTTGTCCCAAGAAATGTAACTCATAGTATGTTTTATGCTTGATATTCTAATGGTAAATTGCTACAAAAATAGTGCTTTTTTCCAAACGAAAATAAAAACAACATTTATTATCTTTGCAGCGGCAAAAGAATCCTTAAATTAAATCTATATGACAAAAAAAATCATCAACATGATCGCATTGAGCGTAATCACATTGGCTTCATGTACCTCGAAGCCCGAACAAAAAACCGAGGCCGCAGGCCCGAATCCCTTCCTGACCGAGTACACGACACCTTTCCAAGTGCCGCCATTCGACCAGATCAAAATCGAGCATTACATGCCTGCTTTTGAGGCGGGCATCAAGGAGCAACAGGCTGAAATCGAGGCCATTGCCAACAATGCTGAAACTCCAACCTTCCAAAACACCATCCTGCCCTTCGACAAGTCGGGACAAACCCTCGACCGCGTCAGCAACGTGTTCTTCAACCTCAACGAGTGCCTCACCAACGACGAGATGAACGCCATCGCCGAGCAGGTGCTTCCAATGCTCTCGAAGCATGGCGACGCCATCATGATGAACCCGAAACTTTTCGAGCGCATCGACTATGTGTATCAACACCGCAACGAAATGGGCCTCGACGACCAGCAAATCCGCGTGGTGGAGAAATACCACAAGGACTTCATCCGCAGTGGTGCTGGCCTTACCAAAGAGCAACAAGCAGAGTTGAGTCAAATCAATGAACAACTCTCCACTTTGAGCCTACAATTTGGCAACAACCTCCTGAAAGAGAACGCCAATTACAAACTCGTCATTGACAAAGATTGGAATCTCGCCGGTCTGCCTCAAACCAGCATCGATGCCGCAGCCGAGCAAGCCAAAAACGATGGCATGGAAGGCAAATGGGTGTTCACGCTCTCAAAGCCTAGTTTGATTCCTTTCTTGCAATTTGCCAACAACCGCCATCTGCGCAAGCAAATGTACGAAGCATATTACAATCGCGGCGACAACAACAACGAATATGACAACAAGTCCCTCATCAAGCAAATGCTGGAATTGAGGCTAAAGAAAGCACAACTCTTTGGCTATGAAAACTTTGCCGACTATGTTTTGGCTGTCAACATGGCTCAAGATTCCAAGACTGTTGACAAGTTCCTCATCGACATTTTCAAACCTGCACAAGAATTGGCCAAGAAGGAACTCGCTGAGATGCAAGAAATCGCTTACAAAGAATGTGAAAACGAAGAGAACGAGGCTATTGAAATACAAGGCTTTGACTGGTGGTACTACGCCGAAAAACTCCGCAAGGCCAAATACGACTTCGACGAGAATTACATCAAGCCTTACCTCACAGTGGACAACGTGCGCAACGGTATGTTTATGGCTGCCAATAAGTTGTACGGCATCACCTTCACAAAAAACACCAACTTGCCCATCTACTATCCTGGCGTGGAAACCTACGAGGTGAAGGAAGCCAACGGAGATTTCCTCGGCATCCTCTATTTAGACTACTATCCACGCGAATCGAAGAGCGGCGGCGCATGGTGTACCAGTTTCCGCGAGAGCGGCCACGACATCAACGGAAAGAAGATTTACCCCGTCATCTCTTTGGTGATGAACTTCACCCCTGCTTCGGGCGACACCCCTGCCCTGCTCACTTGGGACGAAACCGAAACCATGTGGCATGAGTTTGGCCATTCGCTGCACGCTTTCTTCTCCGATGGCCTCTACAGCCGCACCTGTGGCAATGTGCCCCACGACTATGTGGAAATGCCTTCGCAAATCATGGAAAACTGGGTCGCCGAGCCCGAAGTCATCAGAATGTACGCCAAACATTACAAGACTGGCGAACCTATGCCCGACAGCCTCATCACCAAGATTGAGAACAGTGCCTTGTTCAACCAAGGCTTCATGACCACCGAACTCATTGCCGCCTCCATCCTTGACATGAAATACCACGAAATCACCTCCATCGACGAAATCAAAAACCTTGATGTGGATGCTTTCGAGAAGCAGCAGATGGATGCCATCGGCCTGATGCGAGAAATCTTGCCCCGCTATCGTTCGACCAACTTTGCCCATATCTTCAACGGTGGTTATAGTGCAGGTTACTATGCCTACACTTGGGCCGAGGTTTTGGACAAGGATGCCTTCAACTACTTTAAGAGTTCAGGCAATCTTTTCAATCCCGAGTTGGCCGCCTCGTTCCGCAAGAACTGCCTGCAAGAATGTGGCAACGACGAAGGCATGGTGCAATATCGCAAATTCCGTGGCCAAGACCCTGACTATGAGCCTTATCTGAAAGCACGCGGACTGAAATAAAACCGTTGCGGCTGCCACAATGTGACAGCCCTACAAACAAACAATCCCGGTGAGGAAGCCTCATCGGGATTGTTGTTTCTTGAAATCCTTTGGAAGATTAGTCGAACAGTTTCTTGTTGTTTTCCAACAAAAGTCCCAATCTGTCTATATTCTTCTTGCTCAAACGAATATGGGGCAGGAAACGCTTGAAATTCTCCAGTCCGTGCATATCGGAACCAACATAGTCATACATACCCTCTTTCAGCAGGTAATGCGACTTGACCACCGCCGCCTTGCCATAAGCACCAGAAAGTGACAATAGGTTCAACTGGAAATAGAAGCCCTTGTCTCTCCACCTAAAATAATTGTCGCGCACGGCATATTCATACCGCTCAGGATGCGCAATGACTATATTATAATCATCACACATCACATCGTAAAGCATTTCGGAAATGCCCGGTTCATACATCATATAGGAAGTTTCGCAAAGCACCTGTTTCCCAGTTTTGCTCAAAGTCAAGAAACCCTCTTTGTAATGATCCATGAAACGCGCATCCAACATGTATTCAGCCGCCAATCGCAGCTCAATCTTGCACGACTTTTCAGCCACAGCCTTGAATGTTTCAAACTCCGAAGTGATGTTTGTTCGGTCATTCAAAGGATAATCCTTCATGAAATGCGGGGTGAGAATCATCTTCTCTACACCACGCTCTTCAAGTTTCTTCAAGGCTTGCAGCGACTTCTCAGCAGTGGCAAAGCCATCGTCAACGCCAGGAAGCAAGTGGCAATGCACATCGCAACTCCCACGGAAAAAGTCGTCAGGTAATTTATGTTTTCCCCAGTCAAACATTTCAATCATTATTCTTTGCCGTCATCTTTCATCTTGGGCGCGCTATTGCTATGGCTATGATGGTGGTGGTGATGGTGTTTCCTGAAAACGCGCTGATACCATTTCTTCTTTTTCTTGCCTTCCTCCTCGTTGCCATAACCATAACCGTAGCCGTAACCATAGCCGTAACCATAGCCGTAACCATAGCCGTAACCATAGCCGTAACCATAGCCATAGTAGCCATAACCGCGCTTCTTCTTGTTGACCGAATTCAGGATTACGCAAATGTTCGGGAACTTGCCATCCTTGTAGAACTTATCCACATCGAAGAGCAAACGCTTGTCGGTCTTACCAGCCCTCAACACCATGATTGTCGTGTCGGCAACACGTTTCACGATGTCGGAGTCAGCCACCATACCCACGGGAACATTATCCAAGAAGATGTATTCGTAACGCTTGCGTAATTCGCTAACAAGGGCATCCAAACGGGTATTCATCAGCAATTCTGCCGGATTGGGAGGAATCGGGCCAGAGAATATGACATCAAGATTCTGAATCCCAGTATCGGAATAGATGATATCGTCTACATCATCAGTCTTGCCTGACAGGAAGTTGGAGATACCAGCCCTCTTGCTGACATTGAACACCTTGAACAATGTACCTTTACGAATATCCAAGTCAACCAGAACCACCTTTCTTGAAGCAAGAGCGAAACTCGTGGCCAAATTGGAAGAAATGAAAGTCTTTCCCGATGAAACCATAAACGAGGTGAACATCACGACATGGGCACCGTCTTTCCTGTCTTTCATGTATTCCAAATTAGATCGAATCAAGCGGAAGGATTCAGAAAGCGAGTCACGACCATTTTCCCTGACAGTGATGGTATGATCAGGCACTTTAGTGGCAAAAGGAACATCACCCAAGAATGGAACGTTGGAAGACTTTTGGACATCAATCCTATCGTGAATCGTGGTATCCAACATGTTAATCAAGAACATGATGGCTATCGGAATGGCCAAACCGATGAGCAAACCGACGAGCAAAGCCCTACTCTCATTAGGAGCGATAGGAGTTGTGTTGGGATAAGCATAGTCAACTATCTTTGCTACAGGCTCCAACTGGGGGCTCTTCATCAACAAGTCCTCTCTTCTGGTAAGCAATTGCAAATAAAGTTTCTCCTTGATACCTTGCATACGTTCCACGGAACTCAGTTCCAATTGAGCCACAGGAACGGTTTGAATTTGGGAATTGGCGATATTCTTCTCCCTATTGGCTGCCGCGATTCTACTTTCCAAGCCAACAAGGTTCGTTTCAAGAAGGGTAAGAATACTTGAACGCAAACTCACTTGCCTTTCGATAAGGTTTTGGGCAACAGGATTGTTGATTGTACCATCCACCCTATGCTTCTCCAATTTTACAAGATTACCATTATACTCAGAAATCACAGCAGAAGCATCTGCAGTTACAGGGGTCATTCCTATCGGAATAATCTGTCCCTCATTATCTTTCACAAATTCAATCAGATAACGAATCATGTCAGCATGGGCAACAAGTTGTTTTTCTTCTTGGGTAGAAGCCGTGCTGTTAGCCATGTAAGTCTGACCGAAACTCTTGGTGTCAATGAGGTTATGGCTACGCTTGAAGTCGACAAACACCTGCTCATAATCCTCAATGTCATTCATCAGGTAATTGATTCTTTCATTGATGAATTCTTCAGTATAATTCAACACCCTTTGCTGGTCCTCAATAGATTCTTGATTGTAAACATCCATCAATGTGTTCAGAGCATCAGCGGCTCTCAACGGCGAAGTGTCTTCCAAATACAACCTCAAAATGGCATTCTTGTCACCATCACGTGACACCCTAATCCTCGAACGATATGATGAAGCAATTGATGACAACGGGGCATGGCGCACTGAAATCGATTCGTTCAAATAATCGTCATAACGCCAAGTGGGAGCAACCACCATCCGACCAACTGGTGTCACTACTGTATCGTTTAGTTTCACTTTCATCGTAGGTACACCACCACCAAATCCATCCACAAGAACCGTTCCCTTGTCCTGAAGTTTCACCACAATAGAAGCATTGGCCTGCTCATCCATATCGGGGAACATAACCTCAATTGGGGATTCCTTATAAAGATTAGTCACGCGCTTGGTCATTTTGCTCTTGAAACTATACGACATGCACAGATTCAGTTTACGAACCATGTTTTCCATATTGGTGCGCGACTTCAGCATCATCATTTCATTATTGACCGTACTGACCACCAATCCCGATCCTGATAGCACGCTCATCGGCGCAGAACCACGGAAACTCTCCGCTCCACCGCCGGGAGCCGTTTTCACCAGTAATGACGACCGGCTCGAATAAATCCTTTCTTGACCTCTTACATTATAATAAGCAATCACGCCACCGATGGCAGCACAAATGATAAACCAATGGAGGTTGCGCAATATTAAGAACACCAAGTCTTTAAACTTAAAGCCACTATTGGTATCTTCATCAAAGAACGCATTGGCATCATTTGCGTTCATGTTATTCACCTTAGTATTTTCCATTTCAAATATTAGTATTTCTTCATTATTATTCCTTTAACAGATGCTCGCATTGTTACAAAATCACGGCTTTTTTACAAAATTACTGATAGTTGCCCATAAGCCCAGCACTGACAAAATGGACGAAACCGCCGACAAGGCAAAAGTCCAATTTGAAAAGCCTTCTTGGAGAAACCTACGAGTTGAAACCTCTGTAAAAATGATGTCATTCTGTTGTAGGAGAAAAAACTCATCCTCAAACACCGACACCGACCTTGGATCCAGGTAATGAATCACCCTTTTCCCATTCACATCCCTCATCACACCGATTCGGTCGCGGCGCGTGTACAAATCCATCACTCCTCCCCCAGCCATAGCAAGTGCTTCAAGAAATGTGCAACGTTCATTGGTAACATTAATCACTTGTCCCCCTGTAGGTGACAAAAAGAACACTCTGAAATTCATAAAACGAGCCAACACCAATGGATTGTTGATGTAACCATTGGTTTCAAGTTTGGTACGTATTGTATCTTGCAATTGCAAACGAGTAAGTCCCTCAACATGGATGTCACCCAAAATTGGGAATTGAATGTTTCCATGAATATCAACGATATATCCACCATATCCGTATCCATTTCCATACCCTCCTTGACCAATACCTCCCGTTATATTGAACGGCCTAACCAACTCATTGTCATCACCGTTGCTATACACTTGAATTCTCAACTCATCGTATGGACAAATAGTAGCCTCAAGGTTGTCGTTCAAAGGGACACCTTCCTTAGGCATGTCCTGCAAATAACTGACTTTCTTTGAAGTGGCACAAGAACTTGAAAACATGGCCAATGCAGCCAAGGCGACAAACAGAATTAACTTACTCTTTTTCATTTGATTAAACTATATTAATGGTTAATAAAGCGTGCAAAGATACGAATTATTTCCAAAGGGGATGCTATAATAAGCAAAATAAAAGCGATATTTCAAAAAAATGGCCAAAACTCATTTCCATTTCACTAATACCCTTTTGACCTTATTCTTTATACATTGACCAACCAACTCCATAAACCACTCCGTACCATTGTCAGTCCAACGTTGCGGATGAGTGGTCATCATCAACCGTTGGGGAAATGTTCCATTTGCGATAGCCTTAATTACATCATCGGTGGAATGAAACACAAGACCGTCCCTAATCCACTTATCTTGATATGAAGATACTTTGTCGCGAACACTCACATTGAAGCCATCCCATCGTCTACCCGTATCCGTAAGATAAAACACATTCGAAAAATCCACATCAAAATAAGGCTCACCGATAATCCCAAAATCATGGTAATCATAGAACTTCCACAAATCACGCCCGTCAAATTTGCTTCGGGGAGAGCCATGCATGCAAATGGTCTTCACTGGATAGAATTGTCGGAAATAATCTAGTTTCTTTTTGAAATGCTCAAATGCTAATATAGTGTTACCTTTACAGATTGTCAAATCCTCATAGTGATAGCCGATTTCATGTCCTAAATCTGCAATGGCTTTGATGACAATAGGTTTGTTACTTTGCTCAATAACACGAAAATAATACGAAGCTTGAATGTTTAATGATTGTTCAATTCGAGCAGTTGCCAATGAGTTTTCGGCCTTCAAATCAACATCATGGCGAAGAATGACTAACTTCTGCTCCGTGAGTGTCTCTTTATCCGTACAATATTCCTCAAAAGTGACAAACCGATAACTGTTGTTTTTCAATGCTTTAAGGAGCTCGGTATATTTTACAAGGGTAAAATCCATGAGTTATAAACCTATCAACACTTTCACAATCCTTTCCGCTGCATGCCCATCCCAAAGCGGCGGTATACCGCCTTTCTTCCATTGGCCGGCAAACAGTTTTTCCAAAGCGGGTTTGATATGGTCAGGGTTTGTGCCAATCAATTCATTGGTACCTATGGTACAGGTTTCCGGGCGTTCCGTGTTGTCGCGCAATGTGATACAAGGAACACCCATCACGGTGGTCTCCTCGGTGATGCCGCCGCTGTCGGTAATGACGGCTTTCGAGCGTTCCACCAAATAGTTGAACTCCAAATAGCCCAAAGGTTCAACAATATGAAGGTTACCGGCACAGATGCCCAAATCATTGAAAATCTTCGCTGTGCGCGGATGAATCGGAAAGACAACAGGTAACCCATGCACATTATTGACGATTTCGCTCATCAGTCGTCTCAACTTTTCAGCCTCATCCACATTGGCAGGTCGATGCATGGTCAGAGTCAAATAAGACTGCGGTTGCAAGTTCAGTTCGTCGTAAACAGAAGGTTTGATAAATCTCGATCTGTTAGCCAACAAGGTATCTATCATCACATTGCCGACAAAATGAATTTTATCTTCTGAAACTCCTGCATTTCTCAAATTAGTATTGGCCACTTCTGAAGTGGTGAAAAAATAGTCGGCAAGACTATCTGTCACCATGCGATTGATTTCCTCAGGCATGGTCAAATCCCAAGAGCGGATGCCAGCCTCCACATGCGCCACCTTGGTACACAATTTCTTCGCCACGATGGAACACGCCATAGTAGAAGTCACATCACCCACCACCAAAACGAGGTCGGTAGGATGCTCCATCAGATCTATTTCAAAGGCAACCATGATAGCCGCCGTTTGCTCAGCCTGAGTTCCACCACCACAACCTAAATTGACATCTGGTTTAGGAATGTTAAGTTCCTCAAAAAAGGTCTCGCTCATCTGCCGGTCATAATGTTGCCCCGTATGAACGAGGCGATACTGCAAGTCTTTGCCCTCTTGTTGAACCTTTTGGATAGCATGGATTAAGGGGGCAATCTTTATGAAATTGGGACGAGCACCTGTAATGAGTGTAATTTTCATTTCCTATTTTTGTATATTTTATTGTAAAATGCCTTCATCACTCCATACATTATACCGTCAGGTTTCAAAAAGTGTTTAAGATTCCTTCGAATTTTTAACACTGCCCCGTCAACTGCAATCATGCTTGAAGAATATGAACTCAACCGTCTACCAGTTCTTTCTTCGATAACTCGAATCATTGCTTGAGCGATTTCATAATACACCCGCGGCGAAAAATGGTTTATCCCATCAACGAAATCAGAGGGATCATGCACACAACTATCAATCTCAATAAATTTTATTCTTTCATGCCTTTTCGCAAAACTCATAATTGCTTCATTTAAACATTTATGTTTGTTCTTCTCTTCATCTTCTCCTACATACAGTTTTGTTGCACCTAATATCAAGCAAAGATACGTCTTTTCAGGAAGCCAATGCAAACAATTCTTCAAAAACACCAAATACGATTCTGGGGTGGTTTGTCCCAAGCATTCGTATTTCTCCGAAAAGTACTTCAAATAATCTATTGTGAATCTGTTCCCTCCTGAATAGAATGTACCATCAGTATAACTCTCCCAGTTAAGTGGATTCGTCATGTCATATCCTCCAAAAACGACCTTGATTTCAGTTCCCTTCCTCCTATAAATGTAATAGTTTGACTCAATTAGCGTGCTTAAGAATATAACATCATAACTTTGGGTAAAAAACTTTCCGCTCAGCATGGCAGGATCCACAAAAATACACTCTTCTAATATCTGCTTTTTTTCTTGTTCGGAATATGTATGTAAACCCTCAATATGTACCGAATGATTATGTGCATCAATGATTTGGCCATCGGCATTACTAACGTAGGTAAACTCTGTATCGAAAAAATCGGAACCTTTTATGTACATCTGAGAATGTGACAAATCACAGGGGCCTTTCAAAAGGACTTGACAATGCAACTCTTTTTCTTTTGGCTCACCAATTCCTTCATCACCTCTTTCAAATTCATAGTTTATCCATCCAGGACATTCTGTATTATTGAGTTGTGAGCGCACTTCACCAACAACTTCCAAATCAGGAAACCCTAACTGCGCATAGACCCACTGCTCGATTTTTTGTCCCATGGTGCGACATGAAAACAAGAAGTGTTCCAATTTGTTATATCTTTTGGCATAAAAACCAACAATGCCATAGTCACCAAAACGATCTTTCACCGTGACATAACCACAATCGAAATTAGAGTTTTTCATAACGGCTTCCAAATCCTCAATGCTAACTCTTTTTTTGGTGTAATTCAATTGATTGCTACGCATTAGTAATTCGTGAATCCTTTGTAGTTGTCCAAGACAATCATAGTGGAGTTCAACATGAATACGACAGTCATACAAAAAAGCCTCATTGCTCAAATATAATTTTGATGCATTATCTTTTTCTTCTAATATTTTATATTGCATTAATCGGTTGTGCTGGGAATCTTTTCTCTCCAAATCGGCTACTTGAGAAATAAGTTCTTTAATCATACTCGGATTGCCTACTTGAAGATCAGGCAAAAAATGCTTTGCTTCACCCAAATTCGTTGGATTGTCATCCAAAAACAGAACATTTTTTGGTCGTAGTGCCATTTTGTCCAATTTATCTTTCAGTTGAGGTCCTTTGCTATTCCAGTTTATACTAGGAAACACAAAACAATCCCACACTCCCAATTTCTGCAGATGAAGTTTTGTGGGCTCAAACTCGTTTTTCGAACAGATAGAATTAATAATGCCACAATCTGTAAGGTCTTTAATTAGCCGAACATTTTCTTTAGGTAAGACTACATCACCTTCAGAAAGCGTGCCTTCCCAAAAAGTATCGTCCAAGTCCCAAACAATGAGTTTTATTGTCTTTATGTCAATCATATCACTAATCATATTTGTTTCTCTAAACATTGCTGTCACGAAATAACGGGTCAAAAATCCTTTGAATTAGTCTTTTACGTTGTGTTTTAGGGTGAAACGGAATTGATTTCGCAACTTTGCTATAATGCGTCCCGAAGTTTGAACCACAGATAGGTGCGGTTAAGGTGGTTTTCGTTTGCGGGTTGGCGTTGCAAATATACAAATTGTTTCTCATTCGGTAGTGTTTTTGTCTATTTTTGTGTCAAGCCGTCTCGTTTTGGAGGAGATAGCGGCTTGCGGGTGTCTTGTATCCAAGGCTCTGGTGAAGCCTCTCGTCGTTGTAGAAGCGGAAGTATCCGTCCAGGCCGCGCCATAGCTCGTCGCCCGTTTCGCAAGGGTTCAGGTACACGTGCTCCTGCTTCACGCTGCGCCACAGCCGCTCGATGAAGATGTCGTCCAAGGCGCGGCCACGGCCGTCCATGCTGATGGCGACGCCGTTGCCCTCCAACAGTTCCACATAGTCCGCTGAGGTGAACTGGCTGCCTTGGTCGCTGTTGACGATTTCTGGGCATCCGTGGCGCTCGAAGGCTTCCCTGAGCGCCGCGACGCACCATTGTGCCGTCATCGTGTTGCTCAGGCTCCAGCCCACCACGTAGCGCGTGTGCACGTCTATGATGGCGAACAGGTACATGTAGCCGTGTCGCATCGGGATGTAGCTGATGTCAAGCTCCCAGACTTGGTTGCGACGGTCTGTGTCGAGGCCTTTCAGCAGGTATGGGTACTTGTATGCCTTCTTGTCGGCGACTGTCGTGCGGTGCTCCGGGAACAGTGTCCTCCACCGGACCAGCCCCATCAGCCTCCGCAACCGCTTGATGTTCACCGAGTATCCATTCTCCGCGAGCCATGCCTGAAGGCGGCGCTGGCCGTAGAACGGCGTGACGGCATATCGCCTATCCAGAAGCTGCATGATCTCCAGGTTCTCCGCCGTCTCCTCCGATGCGGTGTAGTACAGTGAGGTACGGCACAGGCCGAGCAGCACACATTGTTGGCGGACGCCAAGCTTCTCATCCTTGGAAACCATCCTCTTGCGCTCTTCCTTGCTCATAGCGACAGCTTTTTTTTAGGAACTCCACGTCCATCGTCAGCGACCCGATGGTCTTGTACAGCTGCTCTATGAGCTTGTCCTTGGCATCGTCTGTGGCCTCTCCGCGTTCCTTGAAAACGCTAGTGCTTTGCTCCTTCAGCTGGTTCTTCCATTTCGTGATCAGATTCGGATGGACTTCGTGCTTCTTGCCCAACTCGCTCAATGTCAGTCTCTCCTGTAATGCCTCCATGGCAACTTTCCCCTTGAACTCCGCCTTGAACTTCCGGCGGCTCCCTGTCTTCGTGTTGGTCATCTTTTTTCCCTTTCGTTTCTGCAAAGATAACCACTTTAACCTTTGGTCTAAATTTTAGGGAGCATTATATTATCTGAAACCGCAACTGAAATTCAGGATTTTCCTTCATGATTTTTCTGCTTTCAGGATAATTCTCGATGAACCAAGTCAAGAACTGGGCATAGTCTATTTTTTCTGAGAGCATTGTTTGGCGGCGGCGCTGCCATTCTTCTTTGAGGTTGGGCATGGAGAGAAGTTCTTCTATCTTCTGGAACATCTCTTCCGATTGCTCTGGACGGAAGCCATAGGTAAGGCCGTATTTGTGTTCTTCTTCCTCCAAATAATGGATTCTTCCAACAAATGTATTGCAACGAATGGCCGGCGTCCCCAACACAGCGGCTTCAGAAGTCATGGTTTGGCTATCGCCTACCAACATTGTGGCATAATAAATCAAGGAATGTGCCTTCTCCGGCGAAACCTTCAGTTGATACCGTTTAAACTCATCGTCAATATCCCTTTCAGTAGTGATAAACACCTTCCCTTTGGTTCTCAAATACTCGACCAAACGCCTTTTGTTATCGATGGTCAAGCCCACAACTCCAATATCATGATGCGCCTTGAAAGCGTTGAATCTCAGAATGAAATAAGGCTCTCCTTCTTCTATGCCCGCATCTTTCAACACACTTGGGTCGGGCTGGAACCAGTTAGGATGAAGATAGGCCAACTCGTGATAAGCATTGACATAGATGGTTTTCTTCGATTTTCTGGGTGTATCCGAAGGGCTGAGAATTGTATCGGCGAATGGATGTCCGAACTTGACAAACAAAGGTTCTACCTCATCATCATCGTCATCAAGAATGATACTTTTCATCTTGCACAACTTGCTGACATGAGGCAAATTAATGGAAGTGCCCACACCAGTATCGATTTGATTTTCATGAACTAATTTCAAAATTCGACGCGCATAAACCAACTGGTCAAAGCCTTTTTTTGCAATTGAATCGTCCTTTTTGCCAATAATGATGTATGGGATACCATACAACTCTAATAAACGTATTGCTGAAGGAATATCTTTGATAACGACAACAACCTTATGACCATGCGCAATAAGCGCCATGTAGGTATTGCGCAGCAAATGTACATGGGCAGGATGATTAATGTCAATTAGAATGTTCATCACAAGGTTTTATTGGTTTAATATTGGTTTTATTAGCCCCAACAATCTTTCGACGGGTTGCGTGATACAATTTCTTAGCAAAATTCTTTCCTCTGAATATCCACTCATGTTTCGTGAAAATAATTCGAGGCACATAAGCATAAATAGTGCCAAATTTCAATTTATAATTTGCCATACCGCAAAAATTTAGATCACCCGCCCCTCTCTCACTCATCATACGCATGGCTTCCCATACCATCAACTCATTGGGACTATACTTTTGATATCGTTTATAACTGGCACCTGTCCAATAACTGCACTCACCTTTGTCAATGCAAAAAATGCCCGACGACATGATTTGTTTCACACCATTATCATCATCACCTATAACTTCAACCATCAATAGTCTATCAGGGAAAAGTGCCCTGCATAAAGCCAACATTCTTCTTTTACTTTGGGCCGCCTTAGGTTTCATGCCCTTCCGAAAACACACCTCTTTTAGTTGGTCATAATGAATATCAACGAAATCCGGTATGTCCTCGATTCTATCAACCAGTTTAACCTTAAGCCCCAACTTGTTGGCTTTGTTAACACAATACTTGCAGGATTTGTAATGCAACCCTTTCCACAATTCATCGACAGACTTATTCAGGGAAACATGTAATGTTGGACGTATCTCATACTCCAACAATTCGTTTTCAAGTATCTCATTTCGTACAGCCATTTCAGCGTCCCACCCAATACTATCTTGCCTTAATTGCCAATCATCAACTTGAAAAAAGCATGCAATTCGGTTATCGAATAACCATTTTGAAAAAGCCTTATATATGCTTATACGTTCTATTTCTGTCACATTGCGCAACATGGCAAGTCCTTGGGTATAAGTGCCAATCCCTTCAAACGGAGCAGTTACCAGCCATACTCCCAACCAAACTCTTTCTCCAATAAAATAGCCAATTCTTTCTTCATTATCAGTTACTAAAGCAACAAAAGGTCGATAACCGATTTTTGACAAATAATCGCCCCATTGTCTGGTCTGAAAACAAGTACTATCATAAGTTGATTCTATCAGATTCCAATCAACTTCAGTCGGTTCAATTCTCTGGAAACTGTATTTCTCTCTCTCTCTCATTTCTTTTTCGTTTGTAAAAACTTCATTCCCATTTTTCCTATAGCATACAATTGTTTCATGCATACAAAATGAAACCTACCAAATTCCACTAAATCCCCACCAAACTTAGCCTTAAAATCACGCACGCCGTAGCCTCCATCACCGGGCCTTCCAGCACCCATAAAATCGAAACGCTTTATATTGTTTTTATTGGCATAATCCATAGCCGCCCAAGTTGCCATTACAGATGGATATAGACCTTTAAAATCCGCATCCATACCACAAATAAACCATTCATACAAACACCTATTATCCAATATAGGACACATAATACCACCTATAACGGTAGCATCTCTCTTTACTAATAAATACTTCCCATATTTATTTTTGTAAAACGAAACAAAAAACTCCACAGGAAACAAAGGCTTTCTTACTTTATTAAAATAGAGATCTTTCAATATTGAATAAAAAATCAACACATCATCTTCGCATGAAGCTTCTTCTAAAACAACATCTTCTTTTTGTGCTTTTTTTATCTGGCGACGACGATTCTCTTTGAGATTATTCCAAATAGTTTCTAAAGATGAGCAATCCACGTGAAAATCCAGATGAGGCTCATACTCGAATCCACATTTCTCAAAGGTTTCACGCCAACGGCTATAGTCATTGAAATTGCGTGTTTCAATATAAATGGCATTTTTTCTCAATTTGCTTTTCAATGCAGCCAGCAAAGCAGCAAGTTCCTCATTTGAAATATCATCCGCCAACAAAGGACCGCCAAGAATGATGGCTCTCCGAGAAAAGAACTGCTTCAACCTACCGCCATCCTTTTGTATATAACCAACAACCACACCTTTCAACCGTCCATCGGACTCGACCGCATATGCGAATGCCTCAAGAAAAGAGAGACCATCAAAAAAACTGTAGGCTTCTCTTGTTTGAAACCAAGTGGCCACAGGCGATTGCTTCACCAATTCTGACCACAAACCGGAATCGATATTCTCTCCTTCAATGATTCTCACTTTTCAAAACTCTTTTGTAAATATCAATGAGTTGTTTTGCCACTTGACGATTATCCAAGCCATCAGCAACAATTTTCTCCCTGCCCCTGGTCTTGCCCTCAAAAAGCATGGCTTTCTGAAGCAAACCTGCTATCTCCTTTTTATCACGAGTAGAAGCAATATAACATCCTTCAACACCAGCAATTCTCTCCCTCACATCGCCCACATCCACACTCACAATCGGGCAACCGCAGGCCAAAGCTTCCTTGACGACTTGCGGCGAGCCTTCAGTGAAAGAGGACATCAGAAACGCATCTGCGGCACACATCAACAAGGTTACTTCCTCGCGAGTATAGCCTTTCAGTTCAAGCAATTCCAGTTTTTCATCTTGCAAAAGAGCAACGGCTTTTTTCGCCAATGGAGAGTTTTTCACTTGATTATCGAAAGCACCGGCGAAAAGGACATATCTTTTATTGGCATCTAATCCCATTTTCCCCCTTGCTTCTGTTTTGCTCGTCAATTGCAAATCAGACAAGTCAACCCCACAAGGTAAAAGTGTATATTTTTTCTTAGTGTTTGCTATTTCTATTGTTTTTCGAGAAACAAAAACATTCCATGACGAAAGGCAAATGGACATTTTAGAAAAACGCAAAACAATTTTTTCATTTATGTCACTCCCATGATAGGTCGCCACCACGGGAATACGCCGTTGTAAATTTGCCAACAAACCCGAAAGTCCATAGTGGGCATGAACGACATCAGGATGGAATTCCTTAATTTTTTGTCTTAACAACGGAAGATTCTTCAAATAGCCTCTTATGCCAATGCCCCGCAATCCCAAAAAATCAATTTCACAGCCCTTCTCTCTCAATGCTTCTACCTGTTCGAGGATGAAAGGCGCAAAACGGCCTTTGTTGAATGAAGCAACAATCAAAACTCTCATACCCTATAACCTCTACCAGCCAATTTTACATAAGCCCAAGCAAAATTAGCGACTGAGATAAACACCAACCATAACACTAACCATCTTTTCTGTTTGTTCTTTAAATGTGTTACTCCATAGGCAGCAAACATCAATTCAAAAGCCAACACTGGAAAATGAAATCGCTCAGAGTGGGCAAAATTACTGAACACCAACACCACAAGATAACCAACCATCACAGCTATTGGAAGAACATGTTTTCGCCAATCCCTGCTCAATAACAATAAAAACAAAGCAAAAATTGTCAAACCTGAGATTATGTTCTTGATGAAATTGCCACCATTCATCATCATCTGGTTTTCCTGTCCAGGTACGGCCACCATTGTAGGAAAAGGGATAGTAAAAATAAGTGGCGCAAATACCGATGCAGAAGCATATTTGGCAAAAGAATTCGTTTCCGAACGCCATTCATAACCAACAGCTTGATTCTGCGCTCTTCCCGCCCAAAGTTCTTGCGTTTCTTGAATCATTTCCACGCCAACAGTAAAAAACATCCAAATTGCAAAAATCGAACTATACAATACCTTTTTCCATAGTTCCAATTGCTTTTCCGAACTCAAAACAAGTGCAGCAACTAATGCAGCGAACAACACAGCAGCCAAAGCCGTGCGAAAGGTGAACATGGCCAAAATTATCAATCCAGGAAAAAGCAAATTCTGAATTGATATCTGTTTTGAACGCAAGGCCAAGTCAGCCCTCTCAACAAACAAAATGACGAGGAAGGCCATCTCCGTTTCCTTCAATGTAACACCACAATAATACCATTTATTGGGCATTAACATGCAAAAAATTGCAGTTATCCGTCCTACCGAATCTCCAAAGTTTCTTTTGGCTAAATTATACATTAACACACATGAAAACGCATCTATAACACATTTCAATAATCGTGCGGGAAGAACATGAGCAGTACCTAAAATCCAACATTCAATACCAAGCCACCAACAATAACCAGAATCAGAAAAACCAACATATTGATTTATTAAACCCTTTAGAGAATCAAAACCATCAAAAACCATTGTTTCCGCTGCTAATTGATACAGGCCTTCATCTCCTTTATAAAACGCATGAGGATATCCTGTCATCTCAATATAATAAAAATATATAAAGACAACATATACAACCCTAATAACCAATGATATAAGAAAGAGTTTCCGAATAAAAGTTTTTTCACTAAATCGATGCCATTTTAAAGACAACTGATTACTATAGGAAAAAAACATAACCACTGGTATCGCACCAAATAGAATAAATTGGAACGGCAAAGCATAACTCATAAAAAAGACACTTACCACAAACAATGTCAAAAAATAACAAATTACGGCTCGTGTTGAAATAAATTTAGGGAAATGGTTCAACATATCTAATTCTAAAATCTTTGTTTTCTAAACAGACTGTAAAAATAAACAATAAGGGTTTAACATGAACGCTTACAATCACTATAAATTGAAGCAATTCTATGTGAAATATCATTCCACCTATACTCAATAGATAATTCTAAACTTCTAATTGACATTTTTCGCCAAATGATTTCATCTGACAACAACAATTGCAATGAATTTGAAAACTCTTGAATATTAGCATAATCACAAAGTAATCCATTTATTCCATTTTGTACAACACAAGGAACCCCTCCAACCAATGTGGATACGATAGGCAAACCCATTGCCATTGCTTCTGCAAAAACAATTCCTTGCGACTCCTCCTCAGTATACAAAGCAAACAATTTTGCTTCTCCAAACAAATCCAACAAGTCAGATTTGTCAACATTTGGTAGTAGCCTAATTCTCTCAACAAACTTTGATTGCCTCACACGATTGGTCATTACCTCAAAAAAATCATGGTCAGTCAAAGCACCTGCAATAACCAATTGTGTATCTTTATCATTTTCAGCAATCAATTCAAATGCCTCCAACAATTTATGATGACCTTTTCTTTTTGTAAAAGCACCTACAGATAACACCATCTTCGAGGCATGACTTCTACAATGATTAAAATAAACATTATCAACACCTTGTGGGACAACATCAATCGAAGGCAATCGGGAGATTTTCCCTTGTTGATGACATTTCTCAATAGCAACCTTCACATATTCTGTATCAACAACAATTCTATCGCTTTTACTCAACAAGTCAAATTCAATTCTACTTTGATATAATAATTGAAGCCATAGTCTCAGCGAAAAACCATTATATAAAGCATTAAGTTTTTCCACATGAACTAAACCATGTACAGTAAGAATAACTGGAACCCCCCTTCTTGACAAGCCAAAATACAACTTTCTGGCTATTGCACTTGTGCCATGAATATGACACAATTCTGGTTTTATTTCTTCAATCCAGTGTATAATATCAAGGCACCTAAAAAGAGCATAATAATTCATGCCTCTACTATTAACGAAACGCCTCACATGAATCTGACCGTCCAACTCCAAACAATCTTCACCTTTTATCCGCGGCAAATCCACAACATAGACATCGTGTTCTTGGGAAAGTTCTTTTACAAGTCCATACACAGAGGCCTCCACCCCTCCACAAACACATTGGTTGTTGATTGGATAATTACCTATGATACATACTCTCATAAAATAGTTTTTTCAACTCTGATCCTATTTTTATTACTCTATATTTAAATTTTATCCATATAAAACAATCTTGATACAACTGTCGCACTTTTTGTTTTTGGCATTCCCAATTTACTTTGGCCAACTCACTTAATGCTGTATCATGATACTTTTTTGAAACATAATATGGAAACAATCCATATGTTCTCAAATTATCAATCAGTTGCTTAAAATCTCGATTTGTCCTTTCCTCTACAGAAAGAAAATCTAAATTCCAAAGCATATGGTATTTTGGTTCATATAAGTGTTCCACCCCTCTATTATCTATATCAACATCCTGATTATAATAAGCCAACGGCTTGTTCAGAAAAACCACTTTGTATTTCATTGCGACTCGAATCCATAATAGGAAATCCTCACCAAGTTTGATTCCGTCAGGGAAACCACAAACATTGTCAAAGACATATCTCGGAACAGCCACAGAAATAGATGTCAAAGGCATATACATGGTCTTTGCATACACCTTGCAATAATTGATATAGCCTTTCGTGAAACCCGTTTCCACTCCCACCGAAGCCACACGGGTCTTTCTCTTTGTCTCGTTTACAATAGTATAATTCGTGCCATAAATACCTGCATCGGGGAACTCTTCTATCAATCTGGCCATTTCCTCCAAAAAAGTTGGTTCCCACCAATCATCGGCATCCAAAAAACAAAGGTATTCTCCATTCGAAATAGCCACGCCATTATTGCGAGCGACGCTTACTCCAGCATTTTTCTGCTCTACCAAACGACAATTACCATGTCCTTCAATAGCCCACCGTGCGATTTTTCCAGAATCGTCTTTGCTGCCGTCATTTACAATGATTAGTTCATAATCAGTAAATGTCTGCGACAATACACTTTTAATAGCTTTGGCCACATAAGGTGCCTTGTTATAAAGAGGTATGACAATGGAGAACTTCATTTATATTACGATAATTTCTCTTTCCTCCGTTTTATTTTCTCTATCTTAAACATGCAGCGTTCCCAAAACCATACCATCTTGTAAGCCCAAGGATGCCGTTGCAAACGTTTAATCATGTCAATCGGAGATGCAAAACGCTCATAATCGGCTAATATTGTGCGAGGAAACAATTGCTCCAACACCGCATCACGTTCCTCTTTGTCAAGCTTCTTATTTGTTTCACTGATGCCTGTCATGTCAAATAGAGTGACATCCAAATCCACATATTGTGGTTTCTCGCCCCCCAAGATAATGGCTTGCATATACCATTTCCAATCTGAAACGATTTTTAGGCTTTCATCGTAATAGCCGTATTTCTCGAACAAGTCGCGGCGGATATATGCCGGGTCGTGGTTCAATGTGCCAGTATACATACCCAACATGGTAATTTCTTGTCCAGCAAAGCATTTGTCAACCATTTTTCTTCCATCGGGGAAACATTTTACCATATTGCCGTACAAAATCGAGGGATTCCCCGCTTCCTCAAGTGCCGCCAGCATACGCTCTAAAATGTCGTTGCTTGCCAAACAATCTCCCGAATTCAAGATTTGGATGTAATCACCAGTCGCCATGCGAAGGCCTTTGTTCATGGCATTATAGATACCTCGGTCTGGCTCCGAAACCCATTTCAAGTGCGCGAATTGAGCTTCATATTTCTTTATCACCTCAACACTACCATCAGTCGATGCACCGTCAATGACGATGTACTCAAACTCCCTGAAGGATTGAGCGGCGACACTACACAGAGTCTTTTCAAGACCTTCTGCATTATTTCGGTTGATAGTGATGATGGACAACTTCATTTTGACCCTTTCAAAAACGCATCAACATCCCAAAAATCATGCTCCACTTGCTTCAATACTTCATCATCACCATTCCACCACTGGTTTTCAAGCAATTCTTTTATCGTGGTTTCATCAAAACGGTATTTCACCACTTTGGCAGGAACACCGACGGCAATCGCATAGGGAGGAATATCACGAGTTACGACTGCGCCAGCACCTATCACGACTCCTTCTGAAATATGGACACCATCAAGAACCGTGACATTTGCCCCAATGAAAACATCATTCCCAATCACCGTTTGCTTTGATTCCTCAACCTTGTTCACCATGCTTAAAGTCATCCCATTTTGCCTTGCCTTAGAATAGAACATAGGCGCAGTTGAAATCCCCTTTGTCGGATGGATGCCCAGTCCACAGCAGAAATTAGGACCAATAGAACAGAATTTGCCAATTTTGCAATGGCTGACATTACTATTCTTCGCAATATATGAATAGTCGCCAAGTCGAACATCGTGCAAGAAAAATGGAGCCACAACCCTCGTACTCTTTCCGAGGATGGTGCCAACTTTTTCGGAACGCACTACAGAATACCCCAAAGTCTTTCCCTCAGGAATGAGAGGCTTGTCAAAAAGACAACCGATAAGTTTTTGGAAATAATACTTGGCTCTCACTTGCTTTTTTTCAACCAAGGGCCTGTATGCCCGACCAACCGTTTAATTCTCCTATTGAGCAAATAATAGAAAGTTTTCCCACTGTTCCATTCCTTCTTTGAATGCTCAAAATATCGGAAATGGAATTGGCAGTCCGCTTCCCTTTGGATTCTCTTTGAAGAAGGATGCTTCAATGGCATAATGGAACAAGAAGGCACATTGTCTATGATGTTTCCAATTCCCAATGAATGGGTTGCTTCTCCATAGGTTCCTATATTACTTGTCAAATTAACATTAGGAACAATTCCTTTCCCATGGTTCAGCCAGATAGACATAAAAAACTGCATATCCCAACTACGTCCCTTACAACCATCTTTATGGATTTCTTCCAATCTATCACACCAATACTCGCGTTCCAAAACGCCACATCCATAGCCGCGTAATGCCTTTCGTAAATCATTTTTAGAAACATTCAGCAACCTCAAGTCAAAACGTTGCCACGCGCGTTTCCATGTAGCCCATGCACAAAGGTTGCGGTTCATCATGCTGAAATAATACGACCCATCACCCCATTTCTGCGTATCAACATTCATGCTCCCGATGGCACAAACAGACTTGTCGTCCTTGTATTTCAAAAGCAATTCTTCTGCGTATGGGAAAAAATCAGGATGCGGCACGGCATCATCCTCAAGAATGATTCCCATTTCGTTTTGAGAAAAGAACCAGTTCAAAGCTGTCATCGGACCTGGACCACAACCAAGGTTCTTGTCAGAAAACAACTTATGTAATTTGACAGAATTAGATTCTGTCAATTCGTCAACCACCTTCCTGACTTGCTCACATTTGGACGCATCTAACGTTTTCCCAATACGAGGACCGTCCTGAAAAACATACAATTCTTGTGGTCGAGCCTCAAGAATGGCTTCCAGCACTTGGCGTGTATGGTTGGGGCGATTGAATGTAATTAAAAGGATTGGCGTCTGAATAAATTTCATTTCACAGGATGTTATAAAAACAATTAAACCACCCACTTCCCAACAAATGGAATTCTCCTTATTATCCAAATCATCCCATAACTAATAACAAATGTAGCACCAACAGTCAACAAAGTAAACAAAATAGGTTGCTGTACAAATCGGTACACACGGCTATGTATCTCTGTAAGAACAAAAATATGAACCATATAGATTCCAAATGTAGACTTCGACAAATCAAAAATCACTTTTTTCAGCCTGTCCGACAAGTTGACAGGATGCTTCAAGAAAAACAAGAATACAGCGATAGAAGTACAAATGACAGATGGTGTCGCGTGACCATTAACGCTTACCGAACTAACAAGAGGCACCACAACATTCACTCCTGCACCTACAACACCAAACAAATAAACAAGCCTTCTGTGCCATATCTTTAATTCAACTTGCGAAATGTACCATCCAAACAAACAATAGCCGACAAAATCCGTAAAAACAAAATCTGTAAAAACGATAGGAAGTTCTACAAACCTACCAATAAAGAAATAACAACGTATTAACAGCCAAATCCAACACGAATAAACCATTACCTTATCATTAACCGCCATCAAACGCAAAACAGGCATTGAAATATATAGACCAATGCACATTCCTATATACCAAAAATGGCTATCTTGTCCGCCAAATGGATACCAACGCCAATGTATTGTCGCTGCATAAAACAATGTCCAGAATATCTGCGCAACGACTAAGTGCAGCACATTCTTACCATACAATTTTTTCAACGGCAATTCTTTTTGGGGATTCAAGAAAAAGAAACCAGTAAGCATAACAAATACTGGCGACCACCTAGTAGGAGCCTCCATTATGGTATACATTGCATACTCCATATCTCTTGGTTTTACCCAACCATGAAATATTGGGCCTCCTGCTGTATGAACAACAATAACACCAATACATGCAAGTATCCGAAGAATGTCAAGAGAATAGTTACGATTCATTTCAAAATGCTATTATTAATAACTTCACGATGGAAGGCTTTTTTGTCATTATAATTAACCTGTCCATCACAATAAACTGGTACAAGATTTAAACGCCTAAGGCATTTGTCTGTATCCTCGATATGTCTACCATAAGGATAGGCAAAATAAGGAATCTTGTTTTTATATTTGGCCAAAGCCTCTTCAGCTCGTATGACTTCTTTTTCAAATTTTTCCAATGAGATAGCTGCACAATCGCCATGAGTATAGCCGTGACTTGCAATTGAAACAATTGAAGGGTATCTTTCTATGACACCTCTAAGTTCTTCATCATTCAAAAGCCTCATGGCTTTTTCCCTACATGCTTCACCTTTCATAACTCCAGGATTGACAAAAAGGGTCACAGGAATATTCTGTGCAGCAAGCCAAGGAATGATGTCTCTCATAGAAGAGCATCCATCATCAAATGTCAGTACACTATAGTTTTCCCTTCTGAAAAAATCTCTCCTAACATGCTCATATGCTTCCTCCAATGATAAAAACGTACTATTCTTTGCAAGTTCAAGGATGATTCTTTTAAAATTCTCAGTCTGTAACCAATCGCACTCCCATGTCGTCTCAGGATCGAAAACATCGCTCACTTGGTGGAAACAATACACATGAATAGGGCGCAACCGAAACTTAAGCCATTTACGATGTACTATCCGCTGAAGACTTCTATTAGAATCTGAATTCATTTTCTGCAAACATTATCTTTTATTTCCAATCTTTTAAGCCAAACATGTCTTCTTTTCCAAAACACCCACAACACGGCGGACAATCCATTCCATTTTATCCTCATCAATCCGACAATCACCCCACGAAATCGTGACTGCATTGGAAAATCATTAAACGAAGAATCAATTGTTTTGCCATAACCTTTAGAAAAAGCGACAATTTCTTTTATCCATACTTTTCTTTGTCTTTTATCAGAATGAAGAACATCATAATCAAAAGGCAAAAAAGTGGCGCAAGGATTTAAGATAGAATCAATAATCCATTGGTTTTTCAACCCATTGTTTCGAACATAATCAAGCACTTTTTTTGTGAACAGATAGGATGGGTTTCTATAAGATGAAATGTGTAGTATTTTTGCTTGTCGAGTAAAATTGTTTTGTGTATAGACAATACAATTAAAAACCAAATCCATCGGTTGAATCAGATGTTTCATCTCAATATTTGCTTTTGCCAACGATGGTTGATCTGCCATCAATTTCTCTTGCGCGAAGAATTTCCAATAGAAATGCCATAATTCAAACAATTGATATGCCAATTCATTCTCTTCAACTAACAATACCCCACCATTAAAATGATACCTTTCTTTTGCCAAATCATACCCCACAATCTTTGCTCGTTTGTTAATAGGAGAAAACATACTATTACTATACTCATCAACTGACAGCAAAGCATCGGGAACGGCAGCAATTATCGCTTGTATTTCATCTATTGAATCTAACGAATCTTTTACAATGGTATCACAATCAATATACAAAAATCTGCCTCTAACCAATTGCCTCACTGATGTCTTTATCCAACGAGAACGATAAACGGGAGAAAGTGTAGCATCTTCAAATGGAACCACTATCTTTTCAGAAATGTAATTGAGTATTTCAGCTCTTTTTCCGACAAGCAAACAATTTGTTTGGTCATCCACCAACAACACAATGTAGGTTTCTGGATTCCAATGACGGGCAGAGAATACCGACATTAAAGCCTGCTCGATGTAATACTCATCCTCTGCACATGTAAGCACATATACAAGTTTGGTTTTCATCATTGCCTCTTCAATTTGTTAATCAACCGATTCCAATTCTTCTTTACAAATAATCCAGGGTCATATTTCAGGCAATCCAATGCACCCAATGTGCCATATAAATATGGCATCGAATTAATATAACCAGCTTTCTCCAAATAATACCAACGATTGTCAAGTCCCTCATAATCTATCTCATATTCCTGAATTGGAATTTGTGTCAAATTTGTTTCCAATGTTTTCAGAACCAATTCGTTAAACTGTTCATGTTGCATCATCGCTTTTTTCAGTTTTTGTCCTTGCTTTCGACGATACTCCTCATCACATATCAAGCGGTTTGCTTCCTTCATAAAATCGGCTTCATCATAAAATGAAATTTTGAAATCTTCATTGATGCAAATGGCTTGTTCCGTCTCATCGTCAGGCGTGTTTGGAACATAATACTGCAAAATGGGCTTGGCATTAATGGCAGCCAATTGCGACATCAAAGAGCCACTGGTAGGTGAAGTGCCCATATAAATATCGCAGTGAGCAAAAACCTGATAAATATCAGGTCTGAAACTGATATAAATAAACCTGCCCTCAAAATGATTGTCTCTAATGAAACGATATATTTCACTATCGCCTTCAGGTATGTTCTTTGTGGCAAACAGAAACACCACTTGAGGATAATTGTTCAATATATTTTGCACTAGCTTCCAATACGTCCGTTCTTCGTCCAATGTCTTATAGAAATCCCCTCCTGAGAAAATGATAGTTTTATCCTTAGTGCATTCGGGAGGAAATCCGGCAAAAGCATTCCTGTCATCCGCAGGATAGAATGGCACCATCAATAATTGCTCGCGTTTCAGCCCCCGTCGTTGCAACGACACAGAAGCCCCAAATTGTCGGAACTCGAGGCAATAATCAATTGACCTCGCCCCAGCCCAAAAAGTTTGATCCGAAAGATTAATGACATAACGGGTGATGGATTCAGGAAGTATCGGTAACACAATGTCTATCACTGACAATGTGGCATACTTGTGCATCACTAATTTTGACGCTTTATGGTATACAATGACATCGTGCAATATCTGAGCCCTTGTAAAAACATTTCCTGGCGGAATGACTTTAATTTCAACATTATTGTATTCTTCAACCCTATCCAAAATGTTCTTGTGCCTCGACTCTACCTTTACATCACGAGTGGTAACATATAATAACTTCTTTCCTGACAATGCCATCGCCTCTAACCATTGAAGCCCCAACACATAAGTAGTACAAAAATCATCATAAAACACCCAACAATCTTCCTTTGCTTCATAATCATCCGGTCGCCTAACTGTTTTTTCAGCAATCATTTTACAAAGTCTTTCAACACCATCATCAACATATTGAAAATTGAACTGTCCTGCCAACGCAGTGCAAATACCTAAATAGTGTAATGCCTCCAAATAAGACCCTTTCAAAAAAGATTTCTCTGCTTTTTTCTTAACAGCATTAATACCATTTTGAACATCTCTTTTTGTTAATTTCATTATAATTTGGTTTTAAAACACAAATACATTCTTATATTTCTTCTTTATGAACCATGTATCCCATCGGAAAACTCAGTTACAATAATGCACTCTACACTGAACTTATGAAGCCGTGTCATCAAGAATAATCATTTTCTCTTTTTTTGCCATTTCATTACTCGTTTAATTCTACTACCCAAACTAAATGTTTTGGTGTTTCTAACACTTGATTCTCCAAGGTATCGACTATAATGACACAATCTCTCTACTTCTTGAATTATTTTGTTGACAACCTCGATATGACCTTCTGCAAGGGGATATCTGAAAAGAAACTCTAACTTTAAATGGAGAAAACTCAATCCTAGCAACAAACTTTTTTCTTTGTCTGTAGAGTGACAAGCGCTATTCTCCAAAACTCTATATACAGCCATTTGCTCCGAAAAATACTTTATTTTCCTATGAAAAGCAAACCAATACCAGAATGCTGTATCTATCATCATTTCCTGCGACAAAAAAGAGGCAAGTTCCTTATTACACTCATGCCAAACACCCATTCTTGTCATAACTGTTGCTGTATTGATGTCATTATAATCTTGAACTATTGAATAATAATTCTCACACAAAATTGTGCCCTTTATTCCGGTAAAACATCCCTTTCTCTGTTCGTATACCCTAGAAGCCGAGCAACAAAGGTCGTATTCATTATGCTCCTCCAAAAAACCCACTTGCTTTTGCAATTTTTTAGGATCAATCCAATAGTCATCTCCTTCACAATATGCGAAATATTTAGTAGTTAACCAATCTTTTACTACTGCGATTTTCTTATTCCATTCCTTATATAAGTTTCTTTTAAGATAAACTGCGACAATATAGCAATTCTTGTTTTCCGCATGGCGTGCAAACTCCCAATGAGCATCTTCAGATTCCCATTGGCAATAATCATGATCTATTGAACGGTCAAAATTACTATTGATATAATCCTTTATCACTTTTTGTTCTCCGTCAATAGAAGCATCGTCAACCACAATTGCGACAAAAGGAAATGTCGTTTGCTGTATAACAAAACCATCAAGTGTATCCGTGATGTATTTCGACTGATTATAAGTCTCACATAGAACACTCACAAGAAAACCATAATTCTCTATAACAACCATATATCCAACTTCTCAACTTATTACTTGGTACCAAAGCTCATCACTTTAGAATAAAATCATCCAACAATTTATTAATCGTTTCCGGGGCATTAAACATCATTACATCGATGATAGAAAGACCCGATTCAAAATCATTTCCTATTTGGAGATAAGGTGTCAATACCATTTCCTGAAAACAAATCTTTATCCCTTTATTCACATACTTACTCCTATCAAAAAACGAAAGCCCACCGATAGGATTCCAATATTCATCTGCCCCATCAATCGCTTTACATATATTCAATGCCCACTCATCAGGAGCATTTGCAGGTTCTATATCAAGATTCATTTTTGAAAAAACTGCAATCCTGCACGGTATGGTCAAATACTCACAAATCTTTTCCAATGCCACTCGATTTAAAGAAACAATGTCGGCATATTCCATTGCAAAAATTTCTTTGAGCAAATTGACAACCTTAAAATAATATGGAGCGGTTTTCTTATAGTGTTGCAATTGTGACAAAATCTTGCCTTTCCAATTCTCATCATTATTGATTCTCACATCCTTTATAATCGTATCTCTCCCATTTGGCTTAATAATCGGTATCTGAATGTACTGCCACGTTCCATCCTGCTTCAAAATCCTATTCCGCTCTATCCAACCATGCCGAATAAACTGCACAGTATCAAACAATATAAACAAATCCGTATGCTTTATCAGGCTGAAATAGCCCAAATAAGGCATAAAATAAGGTTGCATTATTCCAAGTCTCATATCAACACAATTACAACTGTTCAACTTTCAATTATCCCAAAACATCCTGATTACTTTCACATCATTTAGTGCATGTTGCATCAACAAGAAACCATCAAATCAGCCCTTATTATTACCAAAACTCATTCACACAACCCTCCAACCGTCAATACACCGTTTCTCAGTTGAGAAATTCAAGCCAATCTTGAGCAGTTTGCGCAGGTCAGCGACAAAAGGTTAGGCATAGCCCCTTTTCCACTATCTGCTTCAAAGCTTCATCGGCACTTTGATCAATTCTCAACTCAAAGATATAGATGTATTCTTTCATCAGACATCGCCTTGCTCCGACTCATCTACAAAAACATCATTTGAAAACGAGGACTTGTTTTCACTCCTCGGCGTATATTGGCTTCCAAGGTGGAAAGCAGCAGAAACTTGCCAAACCTGCGCGAACGTGAAAGGAAACAACACTTCTCCTCACCAATAAGTTTTTGCATCAAAGTGGTCTTGTCTACATAAACATAGCCATCCCGACGAATCTCGCCAAAGTTCTGTATGTCAATGGGATATTTCATGATTCCACAATCAATCCGATAATCCGTTCAATGTCTTCGTCATTCAATTTGTGGTGCATCGGCAAGCATATCACTTCGTTGGCCATCCTTGTCGCCACTGGTAAATTCTCAGGAACAGCACTTGGCAAACCACAATAGGTGCTGAAAGTGCTTATCAAAGGATAAAAATACCTGCGTCCCCAAATGCCTTGTTCTCTCATTTTGAAATACAACTCGTCTCGTGTCAGGCCGTATTCCTCTGAATCGACGAAAATGGGGAAATAACTATAATTGTGCTTCACGCCAGGCATGTCATCAAAAAATCGGATGCCTCTCACATTTCTTAAGGCTTCTCGATATTTGACTGCCACCTGATGACGCCTCTCTATAGCATCGTCCACTTGTTTCAAATTCAAAAGGCCAAAAGCAGATCTTATTTCGTCCATCTTGCTGTTGATACCTGGAGCCACCACTTCCGTTTCGCCAGCAAAACCGAAATTCTTCAGATAATCCACTCGCTTCTTGGTTTCCTCATCTTTCACTATCAACGCCCCACCTTCAGCAGTATTGAACACCTTTGTGGCGTGAAAACTCAATGTTGACATATCACCTTCATTCAAAATCGAATTGCCATTCACTTTCACGCCAAAACAATGGGCTGCATCATATATCACTTTCAAACCATATTTGTCGGCAATGGCCTGGATGCGTTTTGTATCGCATGGCTTGCCATAGCAATGCACTGGCATGATGGCCGTTGTCCTGGGTGTAATCGCCGCCTCTATTTTGTCAGGGTCAATGCAGCAATTTGATGGGTCAATATCCACAAATACTGGCTTGATGCCATTCCACCATAGCGCATGGGTTGTCGCCACAAAACTGTATGGCGTGGTAATCACCTCGCCAGTGATGTGCATGGTCTGCAATGCAGTAATCAAAGGCAAAGTACCGTTGGTAAAAAGGCTTAAAAACTCCACTCCCAAATACTCACACAAGGCCTTTTCCAACCGCTCGTGAAACTGACCATTGTTCGTAATCCACTTGATGTCCCAGATTTCTTTCAAGAGTGCTTGGAACTCATCAAGGTTGGGCAGCAACGGCGATGTGACTGTAATGGTATTATTCATTTCAGTTTTTCCTCAACAAAATCAAATCTCGGTGTCACATCCCCCGGTTCTTTTCCCATATATCCGCCAATCTCTACTTGTTTGTTAGCAATAGTAAATGACAAAATATCATGTTCATCGGCAAGATCCGAATCCTTACCCGAACCTTGCAAAGCCATAAAATCAAGAGCATAACTTCCCCAATTTAAAAAATTCGCAGGAATGGTACAAACCTGTTTATATTCACCAAATTCATGGTGTTTGTCGTAACAACGATCTTCTCCGCTAAAAGAAAAAATCTTATTTCCTTGATCATTTTTCATGTGCATAGTAATCCAAAACTTATCGATTGACCGTTTCAAACGATAATGAATAACTAATTCCAACTCATGATCCATACGCATCGCATCAGAATAACTCCCTCCTTTCTTACGTATACCAATCTCCATCAATTCAAATCCCCCTTTCTTAATTTCTGGCACTTCCCAACACTTGTAATTCTCCACTGCATTATCACCTCTTAGATAACGGGTCACAATTTCATCAACACTTCCCTCGTCCACCAACATGCCATTTTTCAGGATAACACCACACTTGCAAAGAGCCTTGATACTTGTCATATTGTGGCTAACAAACAACACAGTCCTACCCTCTCCCTTCGCCACATCCTGCATCTTACCAATAGCTTTTTTCTGGAACTCGGCATCGCCAACGGCCAGCACCTCGTCAACCACAAGAATTTCGGGGTCTAAATGTGCTGCCACAGCAAAGCCAAGACGAACTGTCATACCAGAACTATAACGCTTCACAGGAGTATCAATATAACGCTCACAACCTGAGAAATCCACAATCTCATCAATCTTTCTATCAATTTCATGTTTGGTCATGCCAAGGATGGTGCCGTTCATGTATATGTTTTCTCTGCCTGTTAACTCGCCGTGAAAGCCTGTACCCACTTCAAGCAAACTCGCTATGCGTCCTTTGGCTTTAATAGTTCCAGTAGTAGGTCCAGTAACACGAGACAACAGTTTCAACAGTGTCGATTTTCCAGCACCATTCTTACCAATAATGCCCACCACATCGCCCTGCTCCACCTTAAAATCAATATCTTTCAAAGCCCAAACATATTCGCTGTCGGCTGCCTTGGAACGGTCGTTGACAGAACCCACTTTCATAAATGGATCTTCCTTATGGAGGATATTCATCGTCCACCACCGTTTCAGGTCGTTGCTCAAAGTGCCACTCGAAACAAGTCCCAAGCGGTATAATTTGCTGATGTTGTTGAATTCTATTGCTGTTGACATATCAAATATTATTTCTCATTTTCATTACCTGCTCGATGACAGGTGCCATATCGTAATACTTGTACTCCGCCAAACGACCACCAAAGATAATCTTCTCCTCTTGGTCGGCCAAAGCCTTGTACTTTTGATACAATTCGTTGTTTTTGGTGTCATTAACCGGATAATATGGTTCCATCCCGGGTTTCCATTCCGTGCTATACTCTTTCGAAACCACGGTCTTGGAGCAATCGTACACCGCCTGACCGAACATCTCGAAATGCTTATGCTCGATGATGCGAGTATAGGGGATTTCCCTATCTGTATAATTCACAACTGCGTTGCCTTGCCAATTCGGCGTATCCTTGATTTCCTGTTCGAACGAAACCGTGCGAAAGTCCAAATGGCCGAAACGGAAATCATAAAACTCGTCGATTTGGCCTGTAAAAACCACCTTTTCTGCCAATTCCATCAACTCAGAGCGATGGGCGAAGAAATCACAATTGACACGAGTTTCAACGCCATCCAACAAGCCGTCTATCAGTTTGTTGTAGCCGCCAACAGGAATGCCCTGATAACTGTCGTTGAAATAATTGTTGTCGAACACGAATCGCAGAGGCAACCTGCGAATAATGAAAGCTGGCAACTCTGCACAGCACCTCCCCCACTGCTTTTCCGTATAGCCTTTAATAAGAGCCTCATAAATATCGCGTCCAACAAGACTCAAAGCCTGTTCCTCCAAATTTGACGGTTCTCGTCCTTGCAAAGCAGCAATGGCTTCGGCACGCTGTTCCTCAATTTTGGCTTTGGCCGCTTCAGGTGTAGTGACGCCCCACATCTGGTAAAAGGTGTTCATATTGAATGGCAGGTTATAGAGCTTGCCTTTATAGCTTGCCACCGGACAATTTGTATACCTATTGAAAGGCACAATGCTATTGACAAAATCCCAAACCACCTTGTTAGAAGTATGGAAGATGTGCGCCCCGTATTTATGTACGTTGATTCCTTCGATATTTTCGCAATACACATTGCCGCCCAACTGAGACCGTTTGTCAATTACCAAGCACTTCTTCCCTACTTGCTTTGCAAAATGGGCGAAAGTAACACCGAAGAGGCCAGAACCGATGACTAGAAAATCGTATTTCATTTCAATTTTAATTTGCGACGGAAAAATTTCACACCTTTTTGTAAAAAGATATGAGTTTTCACCCCAGGAACAAAGAGCCATATTGGAACCGTACGATACCAACGAACCATTGCGTTGGGACGAATATCAGGATAGTTGGTGCGTAAATAATTATCCCATTGTTGCAAACGAGGCTTCGCGATTGCCAACGGAAATTCTGCCAACTCGCGGTAGTGCCAAGTAGCCATAGATTGGAAGTTTTCCTCTGTATATGTTTCTCGTGTGCCACCTTTGGGTACGGCATCACGGTTACGACGTACCCAATCTAATAGGAATGTAAGCACTTTGGTTACATCATCCGCTGCACGCACGGCTCGAACCTTGGGGTCAAACGATTGACCAGGACGACCAATATAATAGCGGTAGACATTGTGTTTTGTATATATAAAATCTTTGGCAATAGCAATAGGAATAGCTTGTAGCGAAACATCATCATACATCACATGTTCACAAAAAAGTGGAATATAATGTTGCATCATGCTAGTACGATAAACCGTATCATGAGCATAAGTCATATTATAGCCATGACCTGTGCCAAGCCAATCGAACTCATCGGAAATATATACTTTATCTGGAGTTAGTTCAATGTGTCGATTGGTTTCGGTGTAAGAATTTGAAACGACACGATAGGTTTTGCTATCCAACATCACCATATCCGTGTCGCAATGGCCAAGATAGGTAATAAGTTTTGAGAATTGTTCTGTATCGAACCAATCATCGGAATCAAGATAAAACAAATACTTGCCGACAGCCAATTCGGTTCCATGATTCCATGCTCCGCCGTGTCCTCGGTTCTCTTGGTCAATGACGCGAAACACTTCAGGATACTTCCTTTCATACTCCTTGGCAATCAGTGCTGAATTGTCAGGAGTCCCATCGTTTACAACCACAATGTCCAACAACTGCAATTGTTCATCAGGAACAATTAGCGAATCAAGGCATTTGTTGATATAGTCTTCAACTTTGTATACAGGGATTACAACAGAAAGCAACTTGTTCTTATCATCCTTGTCCTTTGGCATTATTAAACACTTTTTTTACTAAATTATTTATACGTCTTATATATGATCTCCACTTATTTCGTCTGTAGAACTTTTTTAAATCTGGCAAATAGTCACTATATGGAGTTTCGGCATCCAACTTCCAAAACCCTCCATGATTGGAAGGTGATTTCTTGGGTGACATATAATCTCCATATTGCTTAGACAAAATCTCGTTATACCCAATAGGGACAGGTAGCATAATATCTTCAAACGGCATCTGAATGGTCTCGTTATACCATTGCTTCTTTCGTAAAAAACGATCAAAGTCTACCAAAAACGAATGAAGGGATACGAATTCATTATCCTCAACCCTATATCTTTTAAACAATTCTTCATAACGGCCAAAAAGATCAACGAAATTCCTCCTATATCTTAAAAGTGAAAGCGACCGAAACAAGTGCAAAGGATCAAATGGGAAAACATGTTGCATTTTGTCGAACATAGCATTCCTTTCCATAATTTGGCGGCGCATCTCATCATCATTATCTGGCACAGCATCTAATACAAATATATCAATGAAAATTCCTTGATGCGTATCAACAAAAGCCGGATAAGGAAGAATAGCCGTGGTACCATCCATCCTCAACTGAGCATGCCCTCTAGGATATAACTTTTCCGTGTATCCGCATTGGAAAAAATAAGGATGGTCGAATTCTTCAGGTGCGATTTGTACCAACTTGTCATAATCTTCTCGCAACATTACCACATCTATGTCATCGTCCCAAGGTATAAAGCCATTATGCCTCACTGTCCCTAATAAAGTTCCACCCTCTGCCCAAATCTGAAGATTGTGCTTATTGCAGACCTCAAGCAATTTGTTCAGAAGTTCAATTTGAACTGCCCAAACCTTTTTCATTTCCGCAGAAACGAAATACCCGTTTCTATATTCTGCTTCTAAATTCATCATCGTAACCTTTCTCGTATCATCTCACCATGTTTTACGACACCGTAAACTCCATAAATCAAATTGTAATATATCTATTTATTTCAAAATATCCGGATTTGGCTGATGGTCAATCTGCCTTATTGTACCTTGATAGCGTTCCAAAATAGTCTTTTTGATTCCCGTTGTTGAAGCGCCTTCACCTCTAGGGAAATAAAACACCGTTACGCCCAACTCCCTGAGATAGTCGAACTTCCCAACCCAATCATCGCCCACAACAAACACATCAATATTGAGGTTCTTCACCTTCTCGGTATGTTCCAAAGAATGTTGCGGAATGACAATATCAGGATACTTCAATGCCTTGATGATGGCAATTCTTTCTTCAAATGGGATGATGGGAGGATTCTTGTAACTTGCCACCAATTCATCAGTACTCACCCCAACGATGAGTATGTCACCCAAGCCACGGGCATACTCAATCATTTTCAGATGGTTGGAATGGAACATGTCGAATGTTCCTGAAGTAAATACCACAATTTTGTTGTTATACATTGTAATTTTGTTTTTTCAAGCCCAATCGTCTTAATAATTTTCTGCATTTCCTACGCATTTTGAAAGCCAAAACTGAGCCCACCTCATTATGCATATCATTTACCAACCTTGCCTTCAACCCATCATCTTGAATGCCATAGCGTTCCATCTTTTGAATAACATCATAACACCTTCCATAAACACCTTGCTTGGCAATAAAAACACATTCACTCCAACGAGGAAAAACGCTTTCTATTTCATGCTTCATTTTTACCATTGCACAAAAACTATCCACAAACCCACGGTCAAAACCATGCCTGGTTTTACCCATTGCCGAGTCTTCCCTCAACCAATACTTATAGACAGGTGTTGTCGTCATTTGTGTTATCCCATTCGATTCGCACAAATACTGCACAGTGAATAGCGTATCCTCCTTGACTGCAATACTATTATCAAACCGAAGTCTTCTTTGTTTTATTATACTATTCCTGAACATCCGCAAACACATATACCCCAAATAGAAATAATAGAAACCATAACCTTGATACACTGACATCAAAGACTGCTTCTTGTTCAAACGCAACACTATCCTATCTTTTACGCCAGGGGAAATTACACCTTCTTCGCTGACTTCCTCAAAACCCGCCAACACCACATCCACTTCTTTATTAGTGTTATCAAACAAGACTTGCAATCCATCATGCAAAAGTTCGTCATCCGAATCCACGAAATAAACCCATTCCCCTTTGGCCTCATCCAATCCCATATTCCTCGCCGAACTTACACCACCATTCTCTTTATGGAACACCCTAATGCGGTGGTCTTTCTCAGCGTACGAATCACAAATCAGGCCACTGCCATCACTGCTGCCATCGTCAATCAGCAACAGCTCAAAGTCGGTGAAACTTTGGCTTAGGATGCTGTCGAGGCAACGGGGAAGATATTGCTCGGTGTTGTAGACGGGAACTATTACACTTATTCTTATGCTCATAATCAGTGTTTAACAGGAAGCAAGCCTAGCACATTTCTCAACACTCTACCTTGTAGCGTATTGGCATATATAATCGTCACTTTTTGAAATCGGGAATAAGTTTGGTCTTTCTTGCAAAAAAAATAGGCCAACCTATTATGTTTATTTTGCAAAAAACAAACATTAGGAATCGTATCAAGAAAACCTCTAATATGATTCTGAACAAAAATATCCAATTCTTCGTTCATTTCAATTCTAGACATCCACCGAAACACTCTCATTATCCAAAACATATAGAAATCATATATGCCATCAATGTTCTCATATCGTTTCACTCTATCCTTCACACTCTGGAGCACACCCAAATAACCCGCCATCTTTTTCATCGAATCGTTATTTGTGACTATAGAATTCTCCCTAATCCTATAATAATAAGTCACCGACTTGACAACATAAAACGACTTATCAATGCACGAAATCTCAAAAGCCAAAATCTCGTCTTCATGCACCTTGCCTTCCTCAAATCGCAACCTGTTATTATTCAAGAATTCCTTGGAATACAGTTTATTCCACGCCATAACATAAACGCCTTGGTTGCAAAAAGTTTTGCTGATTCCTTTTTCGTGATATGAGCCTTCCGGCAATGATAACTCCAATTGATACGGCAATTTCCCCACGGTAACATAATCGCCTACAACAATATCAAAAGCCTCATTCTGAATCGGCTTTGCCAACTTCTCAACACAATCATCCGAAATCCAATCATCACTATCCAAGAAATACACATATTCACCTCTCGCGGCATCCATGCCAGTATTGCGTGCTGCCGAAAGGCCTCTGTTGTGTTCGTGATGCAAGACCCTAAACTCAATTGACCCTTCATAATCTGCAATCAACTTTTCTGCAATTGCCAGGCTTTTGTCGGTGCCACAATCGTCCACCATGATGCATTCCAACCGGCCTTGATAGGTCTGACGCATTACTGATTGGAGGCAATCGGTGATGTATGACTCGACATTATAAACCGGTATAATAATGGATATCTTCATTTCAGGCTATTTAATTATAAAACTATGATAACTCTGTTATTATGATATGATAAGAGTTGTATTAGGCCAAATATCTCTTATAATATTTTACAAATTTCCGTCTCACTTTGAACTTCATCAATCCCATCCTTCCTTTCACTCCCCACAATTCTAACAACTCTTTCCTAACACACTCGGAATCAAATTCTTTTGTTAATAATTTCCCTATATAAAAGACCCATCCATCCATCCAAAAAATTCCCCTCAACAAACCTTGCTTGTGCAGGTATGACATAATTGCATACTCTTCCCGATACAGAGTTCCATCCAAAACTCGTTTATGAGACACTGATGCCGAATGCCTTCTATAATAATTGAATCTTTTGTTAAAATGAACCACGCCACCACATAATGCCACTTCTATCCAAAACAACTTATCACCTGCCATTTTATAGGATTTATATGCATCATCAACCTTTAGGAATACTAACCTTGAAAAAATGGCAGAACTCGCATTCCAAATCGAGTTACCTTTACATTGGCGTTCCTTAACAAACTCATATCCTCTGTCCCAAACATACAGAGTCTGACTCCAATCATTGCTCGTGGGTATAAAATCCCCATTCTCATCAACAAATTGAGAACTACAAAACTCCAACACAACACCATCTCTATCCTCAATTTGTTTCACCATTTCCTCCAAAAAATTCAACTCACAATAATCATCACTCTCTGCAATCCAAATCCATTCACCTTTTGCAAGTCCTATACCTTTGTCCCATTGTTTAAAAGTCGATCCAGAATTTGTCTCATTGACCACAATCTGGCTGAGGTGCGGATTATCCTTATATCTCTCAATGATTTCCAAACTATTGTCAGTTGAACAATCATCAAGAAAAATCACTTCAAAATTCTGATATGTCTGGTTGAAAACACTATCCAACCGCTGCTTGAGATAACGAGCATGGTTGTAGTTGGGGATGATAACAGAAACCAAAGGTGTCTGACTTATTTTTCTCTTAGGCTTTCCAAACATTGTTTTACGATACTAAGCGATTTATATCCATATCGAAGTGTTGGCTCTAGGATTGCGCCCTCTCCCCATTCGTTCCAAGCATTGATATAAACATATTGCACGTCGGGAGCATAATTATCCTTTGTCCATTTTAGGATGTCTGTTAACCATGTGGCAAAACCGCTGTCGGTCAAATCAAAACACCATCCTTTCGACCACGCCTTGCGAGGCGTGTTATCCCATGACGGAAAACAACATTTATATACAGGATAGTCCGTCTTTGTAAGATATAGTTTTTTTTCTATTAAAACTGATGTGTCTCCTACTTTAAAATCAGTATCTGGAATAAGGCGATCAATGGAACGAATCTCTTGACAATGCGCCGATAAAACATGAGGTGGAAATTCTATTAACCCATTGCAACCATATTCTGTCGGTTCGTTAAAACCAAACGCATTAGATGCATATATATACATTCCATCGAATCCACAACCCTTCGCTAGTTCATTGAGCGTTTCAACAAAATGCAAAAACACATCTCGAGAGAATAAAGACGGCCTGTAAATCATCAAGATAGGTTTATTACCTATTTTCTCATAGCGCGAATCCTGAAAATAGGGCAACATGTCATTAAAGAAACTTTCAGCATCTCCCTCTTTCAATTCTTGCTTGAGAATAATCTCTTGGTTTCCTCCATCCCAGAGTTTAGACCAATTCTCATTCGCCCAACACAAATGATAATGGAAATCTATCTCTTTATGCTCAAGCCAATACTCTAAAGGCTTCTCCAACACTTTTTTTCCAGAAAACCAATAATAGTAGAAACAAAAACCATATATACCGTATGCCCTGGCTATTTCTACTTGCCGTTCCATTACACCAGGCATCAAAAGATTATAAAATCCTAAATCGTAAGGTATCTTCGGTTGGTAATGTCCAACAAAATGCGGTTGTGCGGAAGCCACATTGGTCCATTCCGTAAAGCCTTTGCCATGAGCTTCATCATTCTCAGGTATGGCATGAAATTGGGTAAGGTAATATGCAAATATTTTCGGGTCTCCATCTTTGCGTTCGTATGGTTTGTCAGTAAACGGAACAAACTGTGATTTATCTTGATGGATTTCTTCCACCCATTTGCCATACGATGGCCACGAGAACAGGCGATGGCGTGCTTTCCAACATTGAAATTCTTTGATTTTGCGTTTAACCTTTTTGAACATATCTTGAATTGCGTTTCATAATTTTTGACTTGAGTTTTGTATAAATCGCAACTATTGTTCCATGCCAATGAAGCACCAATATAGGCATTGGGTATTGCAAATATGTATACCATAACTTGAGTGCGTTTGCCCTATTTTGGATTCGATATTTATATCGAATCTGCTGCCAATAATTAAGGGGTAGTGCTTTTCTAATAGAAACTGTAGCATGTTGTTGATAACGAACTTTATCTGATTTCAACATATGCTCTCCATTTTTTAAGAATTCGTCAACATTTGGCTTTATTTTCCAGAGAACATAATTAAAGGACAATTGATCTCGTTTGGAATAATTATTGATGCACTCCCACCATAAATCGTCAAAATTGTTTACTACCGTATTATTTCGTCTATAGAGAATACTTGTTTCAAAAAGGCCGTTATGTATCGGATAATGCTCTTTCCTTAGTTTATGACACCATTTTAAAGCAATATCCTCATATTCTAACGCACCAGGATATTGCCGCGAAGCCACTTCAAAAGCCTCTTCGTAAATACAATCTCGCTTAGGATGCTTCACACTTGCAATATCCACATTTGTGTCAAATAACTCAATAAATCGCTCATATATTTTCTCCGAAATAATTTGGAGACTAGAATCCATCCATAACGTGGCCTCATATTGGGATAACAACTCATGCGGATGTGTTTTTACGTAACGGGCTATACGAGTCATATCAGGATTGGTATACTCAACTTTACGCACCTGCCAAACACCTATTCTTTCCTCTCTCACATCATTGGTAAAGAGGAAAAAATCAAATCGGTCATCGTCGACTTCCGGCTGGAGAATGTCGTCATATCTGCCGATACATGCTGTATATATTGCAAATCGTTTCATGTTTCAAACTTATCCTGAATTCTCATTGACACCTTATCACTTATTATCCATACTGGTATGAGCAATTTATCAATTAAAACAGAAAGACCAACAATCAATAAGGAGATAAGAGCCGAAAGCGCGAATGCTGCGGGTAGAGGGATTTGAAGCCATTCGCTTACATATGGCTGATAAAGTCGTATAATAAAAGGATGACAATGCAATAAATAAACAGCAAACATTGACGAAGCAATTGCATTGATCGGCTTTGAATATAGTGTTATCCGAGAAAAGACAACAAACAATAATACTGCATTGAGTATAAGCACAGGAGAACAATATGGACAGGTGATATTCCATATTATACTCCCTATTGTTGATTCTCGTGGGAAAACAAGTAGTGAAACAATAATGCATGTGTTAAGAAGCAAATAGGCGCAAATAATAAATGCCTGTTTAATTTTAATTTGGGGCAGATAGTGTTTTATCGAATGGCCTAATAAATACAAGAAAATAAAATTCACCAAATTCTTGCCATCACTTATCGAAGGATCACCATGTGTGGAACCAAAATAAACAGAAATAGCCCCTAATACCACCAAAAGGTAATTCACACGCTTTTGACCAGAAACAGTAATAAATGAATTTATTAAAGGTGCACAAAGGAATAAATACAGGTATGTCCGGATAAACCAATAGGGAGTATTTGTAATGAACTTTAGTGTACTAAGTATGGCTTTAGGATGGAATATTCTCCCCTCAAGAGCCAAACTCACAAACTGCAATGGTAGATAATAGACCATTGTAATAATCAGCAACCGCACAAATCCCTTTATAGAAGGCTTAATGCCATAATACCCTGAAATCAGGACAAACAAAATAACACCTATATGCAGAGTTGGTATTGCCGCCTCTATATAAAAGTCGTTTGTAGTTTCATGAGGGAAGATATGTAAAAAATAGGCCAGAATGTGATACCATACAATGATAAACATCGCCAGTATTCTCAATAATTCATGTGCACTATTCCTTGTATTAATCACAGGCATAACCTTCAATTACTTATGCAATACTTTCTTGATTTTCCTCATAATCCTTCCACATATCCACGAAATCTTGGCCATGACAGCTTTTCTTGATTCCAAAAAAAAGCGATAGCGATAATAATGCTCTAATTTTTGCACCAACTCTCCGACTACGCTATCATCAACAGTTGATTTGACACAGTCATATTCTTGAGTTTTCTTGAATTCAAACCATTTCTTTTTATAATTATCCTTATCCTCGCAATAATCCCACTCTTTAGGGAACCATCCCGGAATATTAGTTGTACCCTCCACACGTGGTCTGTTAGCAGACATATGTATTCCATGGACCGGTCTCCAGGTAGTTTCGTAGTCAAGTTTTTGGCGTTTTTGCGTCACTTGCATTAGTATTACCTCATTCCAACCTGTTATATCAACACCTTGCAAATCTAATGGATATTGGTATTTCGTTTCACAAAAATGCAAGCCACTTAAACGATGTATATCTTTCCGTACAATATTTGAATATGTACGATTGTGCTCTTGCATGTCTCGGATATGGCTTTTGTAAAAATCCTTATCCAATGATACGATGTCAATATCCGAAATATAAGTGTACTTATCTTGAATAGAAGGATTTGTAATAAATCTAACTGTTGCACTTTGAACCGATATTCCATTCTCCCAAACAATTCTTTTCTGGCCAGCTTCTTTATACATCCCAGTCTTGATAAGTATTTGAGCGTCAGGATGCAATTTGCGCAATTTATCTAAAGCTATTGACTGAGACTCGTATAATTGCGGTAAAGAAGTGCCTATCTCTATATCAATATTACTGTTTGTGCTTAGTAACGAGGCGCAAAAAATTGGTATAAAGACAGAATAGTTAGTGTCACACCATGTGTAAACCAAAGTTCGATCATTCATCTTTGTATTCCATTTTCTATACAACACACTATTTCCCCTTTCCCCAACCCTCAGAAAGGTATCGCCAAAGGCAAAACAGCATTTTTCTCTAACATTCTAAACTTCCTCTCTATACTCATACAAGACACAAAAACTTTGTCGCCAAGATTCATCGTATCACGCATCCTCAATCGTGTTTCATTAGCATAACACAGAAAACAATTTCTCTCCTATCTTCTAATAGTCAGTATGACATTTACTATTTGTCAGCAAAATTACTAGAAATGTCAATGAAAATAGTCTTTTCCAAATGTCACTTTTTTCACTAATCCAAGAAACAATCTCTATAAAACTTCTTATTTTCAGTCGTCACTACCCATTCAGGATGCTGCTTTCTGAACAGACTTGGAAACAAATACCGCTTCACCATGTGTTTAACATGTTTTTTTAACGGTTTAATGTCTCTGCAATCTCTCCATAATGATTTTCGTCGATATTTTTCCCACATAGAGAAAAAGGGGCCACCATAGCACTGATAGTTCCATGGTTTCTCCCCCCCCGCATAATGAACAATCACTCTCTTATCACACTCTTCAACGCACTCCCTTCTCCTTTTTTCGGCATATCCTTTCCAAACATAATTTAGAAAACTTATGTTCATATAGTTATAGCGATTTGGTAACAAATGCTTTTCTGAATAAAGGACTCCATTCAAAACATCTTGATCCATCATAATCAAATCCGGCGAATGCTTTGAAATGAATTTGACAAACTTATCCATTAAATCATGCTCCCTCCAATAATCCAAATTACACACTAAAACTCCAGAATTGAAATAGTCAAAAGAAGTCGGATAGCCCAAACTGATAATATGATCCTCGTAAGATGGGCTTGGTCCTTTCACAACAGCTATAGCTATTCCATCAAGATTCACATCCCACAAAGACCTAATATCACTCACTACGACTAAATCTCCATCTAGGTATATCACTTTTTTTACCTCCTTCGGCAGCAATTCCGCAGCCAACAAACGATAATAGCACGGAATCGTAATACATGATTGTTCGTTCATTGGGAAACCCTTCACCATACTCTCGTCTATCGACTTCAAGACAATTTCATTCCCGTATTTTTTTGCCAAGCGTTGATACTTCCTGACATTCTCTTCGGTCACACTTCCATCCTCAAAAATATACACAACAAAATGATAATCCTTATTGCTCTCAAACAAAGATGTCAGCATAATGCCACAATACGGAGCATAGTTTTCGTCTGTGGCACAAAGAATGTTGATAGTTTCAGCTTTATTCATTTTGAATATCTTTTACACCGTATCCTTAAAACGCTTCTGCACCTCTTCATCTCTCCCGACTTCTCTCAATACGGCAGGTGTGAGTTTTGGTTTTCCGATCATAACTGATTCCCACAAGCACCACTTCACCAATATAATCCTGTAACACGCCGACATAACGTCGTTCGTGCATTTGGGCAATGGCTGTTTCTGCCGATTGACAAAATTTCAATTCAAGCACAACGGCTGGTTTCTTGCAACAGGGTCGTGGCAAAAGAACAATATCCGCGAATCCCTTCCCAGCTGGCATCTCACGGATTATCAAATAATCCTTCTTTGCCGAATAATAAGCTATTGTCAATACACAAGCTATGGAATTTTCATTGTTGTACTGTAATACACTTGTGTTGTCTTCATGAATTGCATCTATGGCTACAGCAACAGCACCTTCATTCCCTTCCAGCGTATCATTCAACAATTGCTCAGATTGCTTGATAGCATTTGCAATCACACCCCATCCCGCATCTGAAACTATCGCATTTTTGAACTCGGCTGAAATCTCACGATTAGGAATCTTACATGTTTGGTTTTCCCTGTCATAGGATAAGTAACCCAAATGGATTAACAAGGTCAACACATCGTCTTTACTACGCACGATATTCAGGTCATTCTGAAAACTTGCCGTATCCACGGAGCAAGATTCCCCAGCCAGCAAACGCACAACATCATCTTTAAGCCCGTCAAAATCCATACGAATGTATGCCGCCACGGTATCATAGGCACCTGTATTTGCCCAATAGCTATCACAATACTTGTTATAGATTGCCGTCATAACAGACGTAGGATTAAACATTCCCTTGCTCCCTCCGATTTGGTAGCCATCATACCATTCGGCCAATTGGCCATAGTCCATATCATACCTCTCGCACAAGGCTCGTACCTCGTCAGTGGTAAAGCCGAAACATTCGGCCATTGGGCCAGGCTGCACCATCGAATACTCATGGAAATTATTGAGTGCAGACTGAGTTTTATATTTCTTTATCGGCAGAATTCCTGTCATGTATACACCTGCAAATGTGGACATGGCATTTGTCGACTTAAACAACCCCCGCAACAAATTAATATACTGTTCTGCCACATTACTACCATCGTTGTATTCCCTCAATACCGCATCCCACTCATCAATAATCATAATGAACTTTTCATGATAGGGCTGGGATGCGATTGCAAACAACACATCCGCCAAATCGCCATTAATACGACACGGAACTTCTGGAAACATTTCCTTCAATTCTGCTATGGTATCTGCTTGTATATGAGCGACAACATCTTCAGATGAATAACGGGTCACAAAGTCCGTCATATCCAAATAAAATACTGGATAACGACGGAAATGACGTCGAAAAGTTGGAGAATGATAAATTCTAAGATTCGTGAACAAATCATCGGATGCACACCACTGGTCGTAGTAGGCATACAACATCTCCGCACCAATGGACTTGCCGAATCGGCGCGCACGGCTAACACATGTGAATTGGCGATTCGTATTGAGAGTCGCATTAACAATCTCTATCAATTCACTCTTGTCCACATACTCGCTGTTGAGTGCTGCGCGAAATCCATCACTACCTTTTTTAAGAAACCTCCCCATTGATTCAAGTTTTCAGACGTTACCCTATTATTTTAATCTCCTTTATATTCAACTTACGCCGTATCCTTAAAACGCTTCTGCATCATCTCACTCCACCCGCCAATCATCAATCGTGCCGCTCTTACGGCCAAAAGAAACTCCTATCTTCTTAACAGGACGTGAATCCGACAAATAAGGTTTTGCATATTGTCGTTCTTCTATCTGCTTCAGGGCTTCTTTTGCCGAACCACCCAACTTAAACTCAAAAATATACACATACTTCGAAGTTTCGACAATCAAATCAGAACGGCCTTGGCTATTATGCCTTTCCACCACCACCCCAAAACTACTCATTAGGCTGAAAATGAGATAAAGTGTATATTGGAAATGATACTCCTTGTCCTTGCGCATCTCATAATCAATCGAGGAAAGATATTGGTCCAACAAAACGCGCATATCATCCAATCGGTGCTCAATTAGGCAACGAACCATTTTCTGCACCACTCCCCCTGCATCCTCTCGACTCCTAAAATAATTATTGCAAAGCATTGTGACAAATCCTCGCTTAACCTCAATATTCGGATAGTCCAACCGATAAAGCAAACTTCCATCTTCCTGGCGAAAAACATCTTTGATGGTCAAGTACCCACTCTGATACATCATAGAAAGAGGGTCTTCCGTGTTGGCACGATAATCGATGAAATAATCATCGGAATACACGCCATTCAATAATTGCTCCATATTGATGCTCGAGCCTTCCAACAAACGTATCAAATACATCGGGGTACCCGTTCTAAACCAATAATCCCCAAGAGTCCCTTCGCTAAAAGCATAAAACAAACTAAACGGATTGTATACATCCGTTCTCATAGGACTAAAATGATACCCATCATACCTTAATTTCAGCATCCGATACGCTTCGTCAACAGTACAATCCATCTTTGTCGCCAATGCCGAAACAGAATCTTTCAAAACCGTACGCAGTTCTTGTTCAGAGATACCACACAAAGAATCATAATCAGCACTCATACTGATATCGTACGGTTGATTGAAACCGCTGAACACACTCACTTGCGAGAACTTTGTCACACCGGTCAGCAACACGAAACGCAAATGTGCATCCACAAGTTTGAACACAGAGTAAAAACCCCGTAATATCTCTCGGTTTATTTCCTCCAAAGGCGATCCAATCACATCAAGCATGGGCTTGTCGTACTCATCAACCAAGACAACCACACGTTGTTTTTCCAACTCATTGGCACGACGAATGACCATGGCAAAACGCTCGCCAATCCCAATTTCCGGGTTTGATGTCATACCATATTCTTGTTCCCATCTACTCAAATACGCATTGAGTTTCCGTTCCAATGCGCCTTGCTCTTGGTATGCTTCTCCGTTAAAATCAATATGCAAGACTGGATATTTTTTCCAATCAGATTCCAATTCCGTTATCTTCAAACCCTCAAACAAGGCTTTTTTCCCACGGAAATACGCCTCAAGGGTGGAAACTGTCAAAGACTTGCCGAAGCGACGAGGACGACAAAGGAAACAAATATGCTGTTGCGCCAATCGATACACCAAATCGGTCTTGTCTACATAAACAAAACCTTCTTCACGTAGCACTTCGAAACTTTGTACTCCTATCGGGTATTTCATAATTCTTTTGTTAAATTCCCAACGACGTATCCTTAAAACGCTTCTGCATCATCTCACTCCACCCGCCAGTCGTCAATGCATCTCTTTTCGGTAGAGAAATTCAAGCCAATCTTGAACAGCTTGCGCGGGTCGGCGGCAAAAGGCTTGGCATAGCCCTTTTCCTCTATCTGTTTCAAAGCCACATCGGCACTTTGGTTGATTTTCAACTCGAAAATGTAGATGTAGTCTTTCGTCTGAACCAGAATGTCCATTCGTCCGTTGGTGGTGTGGCGTTCCACCTCCACATACAGACCCAACAGGGCGAAGAACACATACATCGCGTTGTGGAAATACAGTTCCTTGTCGCCCATCAGCGCATAGTCGCCGTTGGCGAAAAAGGCTTCCATACGGCGCATAAAACCTTCTGCATCGCCCCTCTCCACTTCTTCTACAAACATTTCTATCGAGAACAAGGAATTGTTTTCGCTCTTAGGAGCATAATAAGGCACCAAATACTTGACAAAACCCTCGCGAACCTCCCTGTTCGGGAATCCCAACCTATAGGTCTTGAAGCGCTTATCGTAATCCTTGATGGTCAAGTAACCACTCTGGTAAAGCAACGGCAACGGGTTCTCGTCCATAATGTCGATGGAATTGAGCGTGTCCGCCGACAGTTTCTCCTCCGTCATCTCATCCAACCTGTAGTTCGTCTTCTGGAGTTGATGCACAAGGAATGTCGGTGTTCCCGTCTCGAACCAATAGTCACGGAACTGCTGACTCGCAAGCGTGTTTAGAACGCTAAACGGATTGTAAATCCCTTCCGTACCACTCTCAAAATGGTAGCCATCGAAGTCTCGCTTTAAGCGGGCATAACACTGTTCTTTGCTCAAACCATTCGATTCGGCCAAATCTTCAACACTGGTTTCGAATTGAGTGTGCAAATCCTTTTCGGTAATGCCACAAATTGATATGTATCTTCTGTCAAACGAAATGTCAATCAAATTGTTCAAGTCGCTGAAAACGCTCACCTTGCCGAATTTGGTCACACCCGTCAAAAAGGCAAAACGGATGTAGCGGTCGCACGACTTCAGAGCTCCATAAAACGCCTTGAGTGTTCCTCTGTAAGCCTCCTGCAAAGTCGCATTGCCAATAGCCTGAAGCATAGGCTTGTCGTATTCGTCCACCAATATCACCACGCGCTTGCCCGTACATTCAAAAGTCCTTCCTATCACGCCCTCAAACCTCGTGCTGAGCGATTTCTCGTTGGGATTGCTCCCATATTTCGCCTCCCAGTTCGACAATGCAAGGTTCAACTTGTTTTCCAAGGCTGCCACCGTATCATACTTCTCTGTGTTCAAGTCCAAATGGAAGATGGGATGCCGCTCCCATTTGTCCTCCAACTTGGCGACGGCAAGACCTTCAAACAGTTCCTTCTCTCCTTGGAAATAAGCCTCCAAGGTAGAAAGCAGCAACGACTTGCCAAACCTACGCGGACGTGAAAGGAAATAGTATTTCCCCTCCGCAACAAGTTTGTGCATCAAGGCGGTCTTGTCTACATAGACATACCCATCCCTCCTGACTTCGCCAAAGTTCTGTATGCCAATGGGATATTTCATAATACCAATAACTCCAAACTATCAACTGCCAACTCCTAAACTGCCTCAAACCGTATCCATAAAACTCTTCTGCACTCTGTTGAAAATCAAAATGCCAAGAGCCAGAACGACGACCATAAAGGCAAAACTATAGGCCAACCATCCCCAGCCCATAAACTCGCCAGCACCCAAGGCCCCATACTTGAAAGTTTCAATGACAGGAGTAATGGGGTTGAGTGACATAATGAGTTTTAAGTCGAATCCTTTTACCTCTTTTCCTGTCACTTGACTCAATGGATAGACAATAGGCGTGGCGTACATCCACAACGATACGAAGAAAGAAAAAAGAATCTGCAAGTCGCGATACTTCGTGGTCATGGAGGAAATGATGATGCCAAAGCCCAACGCCAAACCTGCCAACATCACCACCAACAGCGGGAAGAGCAGCAGATACCAATTGGGGCTCGGTGCCTGCCCAATGAAAACATAATAGAGGTAAACTAGTATGAACAATCCAATTTGTATGCCGAAACGTACCAAATTGCTGATAACACTTGCCAATGGCATAATCATTCTCGGAAAATATACTTTGCCAAAAATGCCTGCATTTGAAACGAAGGTATTTGACGCTTTGCCCAAGCAATCAGAGAAATAACTCCACATCGCAACACCGCCCAAATAAAACAAGGGCTGCGGAATACCATCAGTTGGGATACCTGCAATGCCACCGAAAACCACCATGTACATAATGACGGTGAAAGCGGGTTGGATAAACCACCACAACGGACCTAAAATGGTTTGCTTGTAAGCAACCGTGATGGTACGCTTCACAAACAGGGTTAGCAAATCACGGTAATCCCAGATTTCTTTCAGATTCACCTCGAAAAGATTGTTTCGGGGCTTGATGATAGTGGTCCAATTTTCGTTTTCAGATATTGCTTGTGCCATTTTCAACTTTGATAAAAGGGTACAACTCCGTTGTTCTGACTCCCACAACAACGCATTAACTTCCTCATTATTCGTTATTTGTGGAAATCTCCAAATTCTCTGCAATCTACACCGCAGGGCGGTTCACATCACAGTCGTTTCAAACTGCAAAAGTAACACTTTTTTCAATCCAAAACAAAATCTTCTTGAAATTTTTCTCGACCTATTTCGACCGTTCTCCTTTGAAGATAATCTTGCCGACAATTCTCCAAAAATAACGCCAATCGGTACGGAATGGATGCTCCATGTATGCCACAAGATAGCGCATCTCGCTTTCCTGAATTTCATCGAGCGTTTCGGGCATGTCGACATAGAAAGGAGGCAGCAAACCAGGCTTGGTTTCAATTCTAAGTTGCTGCAATTCTTTCGAATATAAATTGTAATATTGCTGGCTCAATGGACGAACACCGACCAACTTCATCTGGCCTTTCAACAAATTGAAAAACATCGGCAACTCGTCAAGCCAAGTCTTGCGCAAAAATCGTCCCCATTCGGTAACGCGGTAATCATCATGAAACTTGCCTCCCACATCCAAGTCGTTGTTCTCGTAAATATAAGTCTGCAAATACTCGGAATAGGCGTACATAGTCCTGAACTTGAACACATTGAAGTATTTCCCGTCCTTCCCAATCCTCCTCAGTTTAATCAGCACCCCATAGGTGTGTGGCTCGGTACTGGGCTGGCGCTTCTTTTGGGCAATCACGCAATAGCGGTCATGGATATACTGCTCGCTAACCACTTCAAAACCACAATAATACAATCTCCCCAACACTTCCGGACGAGGAAACACTTTCCTTACTTTCTTCGTGCATAAATAATAAAAGCGGCGGGTCAGTGACAATTTGGGACACACTCTATGCCAAAGAAAATCAAAGAAATAAAGAATATAAGCGATGATTTTCGGATACTTGCTGAAAATCTGAGCGCGATGCTTCTGGGCTGTGTCGAAGGCGCAAACGAAGTAGCCATCTTGCTTCATTTTCGCATTGGCCTCACGCAAATATTGGTTCAAAAAACGCACGGCGTTCAAATGTTCTTTCGAAAACAACACGGTGGCCTCGCCATCGGGTACAGCCCATGTCTTTTCCGCAAAGTCATTCAGCCATTTCGAGCGTTCGGGACTGCGAGGTGTTTCGGCAACGGCAATCAATTCGCGAAGTTGCACTGGGGCTTGGTCAAACTCAAAACGTGGCGCATGTTGCGTTTCCTTCACGGCAAGGTATTCCATCACCTCGTCGTAATTGTCGCGAGCAATCATGTTGCTAAAGAAAGACCTCAGGCCCATGTCAATCAAAGAATTACTTCGTAAGATAATTGCGGACTGCCTCACAAATCATGTCCTGATCCTTTTCGGTAAGGTAAGGATGAATCGGCAGAGAAATCACAGTGTCGGCTAATTGGTCGGAAACTGGGCAAAGATTATCGTTGATATTCAAGTAGTTGAATGCCGTCTGACGGTGCATCGGAATGGGATAATAGATGGCCGTCGGGATGTCGAGTGCCTTCAAAGCGGCCTGCAAGCCGTTTCTAACTTCCTTGTTTTCAACCTGAAGCGTGTATTGTGCCCAACTGGAATAAAAACCTTCTGGAACAATCGGAGTCTTCACGATGTCCTTCAACTTCTCCGTATATCGCGCCGACACCTTATTAATATCTACCAACTCATGCTCGGCAAAAGCTTTCAACTTGACCAACAAAACCGCCGCCTGAATGCTGTCCATGCGGGAATTCATGCCAATTCGGACATTGTCATAACGATCGCTGCCCTTGCCGTGAATGTGGTAGGACTCAATCAACGCGGCCCACTCGTCGTTGTCGGTGAACACCGCGCCGCCGTCGCCATAGCAGCCCACAGGTTTGGCGGGGAAGAACGAAGTGGTTGAAATGTCACCAAAAGTGCAGGCTTTTTGCTCGCCAATACGACCACCAAAACCTTGGGCACCATCTTCAAGCACATAAAGATTGTATTTCTTCGCAATCTTGCGAATGGCCTTGAAATCGGCTGGCAGGCCAAACAAGTCGACGGCGATAATCACTCGCGGCTTGAGTTTTCCGGCTTTCAAAGTCTGCTCGATTTTGCGCTCGAGGTCGGCCACACATATATTAAAGGTGTCGCGGTCGACATCCACGAAAACGGGGATCGCACCTTGCATGGCAATCACTTCGGCAGAGGCAAAGAAAGTGAAACTTGGCACAAACACGGCATCGCCTTCTTTCACATCCCACGCTTTCAGAGCAAGGAGCAAGGCATCAGTGCCACTATTGCAAGCCACGCAATGCTTCGCGCCCACATACTCGGCGAAAGCTGTTTCCATTTCCTTGATTTTCGGGCCCATGACAAAGGCGCCTGAAGCGACCACATCCAAAATGGCCTTGTCCATTTCGTCCTTCAGGACAGTATATTGTGTTTTTAAATCCCTGAATTGCATAGTTTTATAGTATTTTGGCCAATTGACCGTCAGTTTCTTTATACACTCGACCGCAGTCACAATGCAATGAGGCATTGAGTCGTTTTCCGCACTCGCAAACCCAACCGATTTGCTTGGCGGGAACACCAGCCATCAGCGCATAAGGCTTTACATCCTTGGTCACCACGGCTCCAGCGGCGATGAGGGCACTCTTGCCGACCGTATGTCCGCAGACCACCGTGCAATTGGCGCCCAACGAGGCACCTTCGCAAATCTTGGTCTTGGCATACACGCCATGCACCGGAAAATGCGACCTTGGCGTAGTCACATTGGTGAAAACGCAACTCGGACCGCAAAACACATTGTCCTCAATTTCAACGCCTTCGTAAATCGAAACATTGTTTTGGATGCGCACGCCGTTGCCAATCCTGACATTGTTGCCCACATTCACGTTCTGGCCCAAAGAGCAGTTTTCGCCAATCACGGCACCCGACTGCACATGGCAAAAATGCCAAATCTTAGTGCCTTTGCCAATGGTCACATTGTCATCAACATAACTGCTATCATGTATAAAACAATCGTTCATCTTTCTATAATTCAATTGTTTACAAAATCCAACCCGAGGCAAGCACATCCGCAATGTGTATCACCTTGATAGGCAGGTTCTCCTTCTCGATGTATGCCTTTTGGTGCATAAGGCAAGTCATGTCGGTCGAAACTATGTATTCCGCGCCCGTGTTCAGGGCATTCCTGACCTTATGATAGGCCATGCCCATAGCCAACGTTTCCTGTTGCACTTGCAAGGAAAAGTCGGCACCGCAGCACATGTCGGTCTGTTTCATCTCCACCAATTCCAACCCCCTCACCTTCGAGAGCAACTGTCGAGCCTCCTTGCCCAAACCCAAGCCGCGTAAGGCACTGCAACTATCGTGGAAAGTCACCTTATGCGGAAATTCAGCCCCGAAATCATCAAACTTCAACTGGTTGACCAAAAAATCAGTCAATTCATAGATATTGGCCACCATTCGCTTGAAATTCAAGTGGTTGGCAGTATTGAAAAACAACTCAGGATAGTGTTTCCTGATGTAATGCACACAGGCGGCAGAAGGAGCCACCACGGGACCATCGTATGAAAAATCGTTCAAGAACTTGTCGCCCAACTCTTTGGCTTCCTCCAGAAAACCAGCATGATATGCGAAGCGACCACAACAGGTTTGGTCTGGATTGTACTCCACTTCCACTCCAGTACGCTGCAAAACCTTCATGGTATCGGCAGCCACTTGAGGATAGAACTGGTCAATAATGCAGGGTACAAATAATTCGACTTTCATAATGACACAAAAAATCGTGCAAAATTACGAAAAATATCCTTACATTATTAAAAACATATGTTTTTTTAAAAAAGAAACGTCTGACCAAAAGCGAGGATAGGATTTATTAACCACTTCGGGATGGTCGAAAATGACTGGTCCAAACTTCATCGACAAAGGTGCCAAAGCCATCACGATACGGTGGTCGTTGTGGGCGCAAAAATGCAATGGATGACGACCAATTTTTGCCAATTCCGCTTGCATTGCTCCAACCCTATCAGATTCCTTAAGATGCAGATTATCAAGACCAAAAAACTCAGCTTCAACACCCAATCCAGCACAAGTGGCAGCGAGCGTTGGATAAAGGTCGGGATGGGCAGAAAAATCGAAACACAAAGGGCGTTTCTCGAAAGGAATTTTCCTCAGGACAATGGCATCGTTTTCAACAAAAGTGCCCACGCCCAAGAGCTTCATCCAATCCACAATGACCGCATCACCTTGAATCGAGGGCAACGACAAGCCCCGCAACCGAATCTCACATTCATCGGACAAAGCCGCCATCTCATACCAGTATGATGCTGCGCTCCAGTCGGCTTCAACCGTAAAACTCTTTGATTGATAAGGTTTTGGTTTGACAAAAATCGTTCTTTCATCTCGTTCCACATCAGCCCCGAAATGCCTCATCATGGTCAAAGTCATTTCGAGGTATGGCAAGGAACTCAGTTCGCCAAATAGTTCAATTTCAAGGCCTTGCAACCACATCGGAGCCGCCAAAAGCAAAGACGAGGCGAATTGGCTGCTTTGGTGCATCTCAATTTGGACTTTCCAGCCTGAAATTGGCTTTCCTTTGATTCGTAAAGGCAAACAACCCAATTTTTCAACATATTGAATATCAGAACCTAATTCTCTCAAAGCCTCGACAAGTGGCGCGATAGGACGCTGTTTCATGCGTTCTGTTCCCGTCAAAATCCACTCGCCTTCGCGACAAGCCAAAAATGTGGTCAAGAAACGCGCCGCCGTGCCGCAGTCAGCAATGTCGATAACGGCTTTGTTTTGCTGGATTTCGCGCAAGGCTTTGGACAAAACAAATGTATCATTTGAATCCGAAAGGTTCTGGAAATCAGGAGCGAAGCCGCCATAGGCGGCAATCATCAGGGCGCGGTTGCTTTCGCTCTTGCTGGCGGGCAGTTGGATGTCGCAGTGCAGTTTCATTGGTTTGACACCTTTATTAAATACTGCAAAGAAGATTTTACCAAGTTTGGTTCGATTTCCACATCCCAAACGGGTTTTCCAACCGACTCAAGCAGAACGAATTGCGGTTTTTCGCCTTTGTTTTTCTTGTCGTGGACGAGGTAGCCCAAAATTGGCTCAATGTCGCTTTCCGAAAGCGAAATTTCCACTTCAGAAAGCAGCATAGGAAGTTGACTTTCAAAATCTTGCAACACTTTTTCATCAAGGCCGCATTGTCTCACCGAAAGCCACAAAGCTCCCAACACTCCCAAGGCCACCGCTTCGCCGTGAAGCAAAGGATAATCCTTTGTCAAACAATGGCTTTCTATGGCGTGACCCAAAGTGTGGCCAAAATTCAAAATCTTTCGCAAGCCTTTTTCGGTGGGGTCCTGCCTCACGATTTCGCGCTTGATTTCGCCACAATGAGTGATGTATTGCTGATAGTTTTCCAAATTGACATTCAACAAATTGGAATCAGCGACAAAGCCATATTTCAACATTTCCGCTAAGCCTGAACATATTTCCCTTTGGGGCAAAGTTTCCAAAAAGACAGGGTCGATAATCACATCTTCCGCCGCCGCGAAAGTGCCGATTTGGTTCTTGCCGCCGCCGAAATCGATGCCTGTCTTCCCTCCTATTGCCGCATCCACCATCGCGAGCAAAGTCGTCGGAACATTAATGAACTTAATGCCGCGTTTGTAAGTTGAAGCCGCAAAACCTCCCAAGTCGGTGACAACACCACCTCCAAGATTGATTAACAATGCGTTACGGTCGGCGTGTTGTTTCATCAGAGTTCTCCAAATCCGCTGGACGGTCTGCAAGTTTTTGTGCTGCTCGCCCGCCTTGATAACGATTTCAACGGCGTTTTTGCAGTTTAGCCAATACTCTACTTCGGGCAACCAAAACTGGGCCACGTTCTCATCGGTGAGAATGAAAACTTTTGAGGTTTTGTCAAAGATTTGTTTCAGTTTATCGTTCATTTCCAGCCCATTAAATATGGATAAATGCTTCCGTATGTTCTACCTGATTCCTCTTCAGTGTTCCAATTCAGAATCTCATCTTTGTCGTTACAGACCAATTCAACTGGAACATAATTCACTCGTTTATAATCTTTTAGAAGTTTTTTACATTCACTATTGATGAAAACTTTGTCGAAAAAGCCTTGCCGTGATGCCTTGCTGAGCAAAAACACATTGTCATTGAGTCCCTTCAAACCCATGACCTCCTCCAACTCGCCGATACAAACCACAACAATCGCCTTTGTTTCAGAGGCATTGCCGAGATAAGGCTTCAGATTGTTCTCAAAATCACTCTGCCCAGCCTTGCACCACGAAGTCATGAAATAGAGAATCGTCGTGTCGTGCGAGGCAATCACTTCTGCAACTTCTTGTCTGTTGTACTCAGCAAAACCATGATTATCAACCGAATAACAGGAAGGCAACAAAAACATCATCAAAACTCCGAACACAAAAGACAATTTTCTCATAATCAATCGTTTATCAGTTCACACTTGATGATTCTTTCGTCATCCGTATCGCCGTGCTGAATTTCCACGCGAATGTATTTTTCAGGCAAAAGCGGTTCGATCATCTCAGGCCACTCAATGAGGCAGAGATTGCCGCTATCGAAATAGTTCTCGAAACCGATGTCGTAGGCTTCTTCCAGTTTCTTAATTCGGTAAAAATCAAAATGATAGACCGACTCGCCTTCCTCTGTGACATACTCATTCACGATGGCGAAAGTCGGGCTGTTCACCTCATCGGTGACGCCCATTCGGTGGCAGAGGTTCTTGATGAGCGTGGTCTTGCCTGCGCCCATTGCGCCGTAAAAGGCTATGATGTCGGCCTCCTCACGCAGGGAAATCAGATATTCGGAAACCTCAGTCAAAGCCTCCACGCTGTTGATATGGAATTCTTTGGAATTCATTGCTATGTATTTTCCCGCAAAAATACGCTTTTTTTGTTTCACGCAGAATACGCTGAAATCGCAGAACTTATCGAACACAAATTTTTCGTCGCTTCGCGCTTCATATAATTCTGCAAATTCTGCGTGCCAAAAAATCACTTCGCCGTGAGATGCGTCACCGGAATCAGCATTTCGCTCATCGAGATGCCGCCGTGCTGGAAGGTGTTGCGGTAGTAACTGACGTAATAATTGTAGTTGTTCGGGTAGGCGAAGAAGTCGCTTTCTCCAGCGAAAACGTAGGTCGTACTGAGATTGACTTTCGGCAGGAAAATCTTCTCTGGGTCTTTCACCTCGAAGACTTCTTTCGGGTTGTATTTCAGGTTCTTGCCGTATTTGTACCGCAAGTTGGTGTTCACCTCGCGATCGCCAAGGATGCGGACGGGTTTTTCAACGTAAGTGGAGCCGTGGTCGGTGGTGATGATCATGTCGCATCCTTTCTCGGCGATGAAGCGCATCATGTCGAAAAGGCTGGAATGTTCGAACCACGAGTACATCAGCGAGCGATAGGCTTCCTCGTCGTCGGCTAATTCGCGGATGATTTCCATCTCCGTGCGGGCGTGAGAGAGCATATCCACAAAGTTGTAAACGATGACATTCAGCTTGTTAGGCATCAGGTTGGCCATTTGCTCATAGAGTTTCTTGCCCGCTTGCAAATTCAACACCTTATTATATGAATATCTGATGTTCTTGCCGAAGCGCTTCAGTTGCTCGCCGAGAAGTTCGCCCTCAAACTGGTTCTTCGTGCCTTCGTCCTCTTCATCCACCCACCATTTCGGATAGCGACGTCGGATTTCAAGCGGCATCAATCCAGCAAAAAGGGAGTTGCGGGCATATTGCGTCGTGGTGGGCAAAATGCTGTAGTAAATGTCGTCGGCCTCCACGCGGAAATGGTTTTCAATCAGCGGCTGGATGGCTTTCCATTGGTCGTAGCGCAGGTTGTCTATCACTATGAGAAACAGCGGCTTGTCGCTGTCGTCGAGGCGTGGAATCACTTTGTCGCGCACCACGGTATGCGACATCACAGGTTTCTCCGAGCGACCTTGAATCCAGTCGATGTAGTTCCGCTCGATGTAGCGCGTGAACTGCGTGTTGGCCTCCTGTTTTTGGTCGGCGAGGATGGTTTTGATGCCCTCGTCGGTGGATTTTTGCAATTCCAACTCCCAGCGAACCAAGTTCTTATACAAATCAACCCACTCGTCGAAGTTGAGGTTGTTGTTGAGGTCCATGCTGATTTTGCGGAACTCCTGCTGGTAACCCATCGTCGATTTCTCGTCGCGGAGTTTGCGGTTTTCGAGGTTGCGCTTCAGCGAAAGCAGAATCTGGTTTGGATTGACGGGTTTAATGAGGTAATCCGCTATGTTAGAGCCGATTGCATCCTCCATAATGCGCTCCTCCTCGCTCTTGGTAATCATTACCACGGGCAGGTTGGGATATTCGCGCTTGATGACTTCGAGGGCCTCAATGCCCGAAATGCCCGGCATTTGCTCGTCGAGGAAAACAATATCGAAATGGCGTTGGCGCACGAGGTCGATGGCATCGGAGCCGTTGTTGGCCGTAACTACCTCATAGCCTTTTTGTTCCAGAAACATGATATGGGGCTTGAGGAGATCAATCTCGTCGTCGGCCCAAAGGATTGTGGTTTTGTCCATAGTTTGAAGATTTATATGAAGGAAACGCAAATATCGTCATTTTGTTTTATTTCCGTGAAACAAAAACACTAATTTTGCGGCAAATTTCGCGGCAAATGGCACTTTCCAACAAAAAGAAAATCTTCAACGACCCGATTTACGGCTTCGTCAGCATCCCTGACGAGCTGCATTTCGACATTATAGAACACACTTATTTCCAGAGGCTTAGGCGCATCAAACAGGTCAGCATGACCAATTTGGTGTATCCCGGAGCCAACCACACGCGCTTTGCCCACAGCCTTGGCACCATGCACCTCATGCGGCGCGCCATCCAACTGCTGCGCGGCAAGGGCTACGACATTACGGACGAGGAATTGGAGGCCGCATCATTGGCCATTTTGCTCCACGACAGCGGCCACGGGCCGTTCTCGCACACCTTGGAAAACAGCATCGTGCAAGGCGTTTCGCACGAGGAACTCTCGCTGAAAGTGATGCAGAAGTTCAACGAAATCCACGGCGGACGGCTTGATTTAGCCATCAAATTATTCAAGGGAGAATACGAAAAAGGCTTTCTTAGTAAACTCATTTCCAGTCAGTTGGATGTGGACCGCATCGACTATCTGAAGCGCGACAGTTTCTTCAGCGGCGTGGCCGAGGGCAGCGTGAATGCGGAGCGTTTGTTGGAGATGATGGAAGTCGTTGGGAATGAACTCGCTATCGAGGCGAAAGGCATCTATTCCGTGGAAAGTTTTTTGGTGGCGCGGCGCATCATGTATTGGCAGGTGTATATGCACAAGGCCGTGCTGAGCGCGGAATACACGCTGATGAAGGTGCTGAAACGCGCCAAAATGCTCAGCGCGGAACGCGATTTGTTTGCCACCCCTGCCCTTTCGTTCTTCCTGAAAAACCAACATCCCTTCGCCGACGGCCACGACCCCGATTTCGTCTTGGACAAGTTCTGCCAGTTGGACGACTACGATGTTATGACCGCAGTAAAGGTCTGGCGCGACGACGAAGACCGCGTCCTCTCCGAACTTTGCAGACGCCTGACCGACAGGCATTTGTTCAAGATCGAGATGCAAGACTCCGAATTTGACCCGAATTATATTGAGGACATTCGAAACAAGATTGCCAAACTATACGGCTGGACGTTGGAGGAAGCGGATTTCGCGCTGTTGCAAGGCGTTTCGTCGAATCATGCTTATCACCCGAAAAAGCCGGCCATCAACATTTTATACAAAGACGGCACGATGAAAGACATCAGCGAGGCCTCCGACCAACTGAACATTTCGGTGCTCTCGCAGCCCGTGGTGAAGCATTTTATTTGTTATCCGAAGGAATTGGTGCAATAAGAGATCACACTATCTCCTCAACAAAGAACCTTCCTTATATTTATAAGATTTTACTTGGTTTATAAAGCTTGTTGGTTTCGACTTGTCAGGAACATCTGAAATTCTTCTGAGATAAGCCTTTTCGACATAATCATGGACATACTCATTTTCATAAACAAAAGCATCAGCATTTTGTTCCACAATCTGAAGCGCAAAAGTTCGTCCATATTCCATATTCATAGACAAAACGGAAGTCTCAAAATCGAAAGAATAAGTGTATCCCGCCACAATAACAGTATCAGGACAAACAATGTAATTTTCATTCATCCAAATTGTATCAATAGAACCATTTCGAATTTCACCCGATTTGTTTTCCCTGAAAACCAGTTGGATACCATTATCAGTATCATTCGGGTCATATAAATAAGTCGTCAATGAAGCCGCAATCGGGTTGCCAGCATAGTCAATGTTGTAATACTCAATTTTTTCTACGCCCCAAATACCAAAGAAAGGTTTCTCTGGCATATCAACAGTAACAATAGCAGTATAACTATTTTGAGAGCCGTCTTCAGCAATTACTGTATAGGTTACAGGTTGGCTGAAATCTTGAGACATTCCTGAAGCAGGATTAACCGTTGCTTTATCGGAAGCCGAAATGATCGGCACTAAATTCGTGACATCTGTACCAAAAGGCACTGTTGCAATAATCATCCGGTCTTCAATTGATGCCTCGATATTAGGAGAAATGAACTTAAATGATAGGATTTCTTTTTCGCTGCTTTTCTTCTGGCAACCTAACAATGCCATCAAGATTGTCAAGATGATGAAGGAGATACTTACTTTTTTCATGGTATTATTGTATTATTGTTTTGTATTTTTAATTCTGCTGCAAATATAATGGTATTGATAATATAGTACGATTCTAATATCAATTTTTTTTCTCATTCATCGCCAAAGCCCGCTTTTTAGAATCCTCCATCACCTCCAAAGCCTGCTGCTGCAAGAATTTTTCTTCCTCGGTTTCAGGAGTGAGCGTGATGCCGTGGGAACGGGAATGGTGGTTTTCGTCCAAATAGGAGAAGGTGGCGAAGCCGTCGGCGGCGATTTTTTCGGGATCGCGGCTGCGATACATTTTCGTGTAAACCGTCAAAGTGCTGCGACCCACGGAAACGACCTTGCTCTCGAAAGTGACAATGTCGCCGGCAAAAATCGGGAACTTGAAGTCGATGCCGTGGAGGACGAGAAGAACGGTGTCTTTCGTGTCAACATATTGCGCCACAGCGAAATAAGAACTTTCTAAGAAATACTCCGAGCAACGACCTGCGAAGAAAGTCTGGTGGTGGTTGAGGTCGGCGAGTTTGATTAATCTTTGGGAATAGGTTGCTTTCATATTTTTCATTTTTAACTACGAATTGCACGAATGAAACGAATTATTTTGAGAATTGTTGGGATGCAAGCATCCGATTTCATACGAATATGCCTACGAAGCAGGATTCGTATTCATTAGCAACTTTCGTCGCAAAATATTGATTCTGAATATCATATTCGCAAAACTCTTTCAATTCGTAGTTTCTATATTTCAATTTTCAGTCCATCGTAGGCGAGCATCATTCCTTCAGGAAGTTCGCGGTTGACTTCGGCGGCGAGGCCCATGCTGTGGCTGCAATGCGTGAACCAAGTTTTTTTTGCGCCCACTTTTCGGGAAATTTCGATTGCTTCGTCCAAGGTGAGATGCGAGTAGTGTTTCTTCTTTTGCAAAGCCTCAATAATCAGGTATTCAACACCTTGCAACTTATTAATTGCCTCTTCGGAAATCTCGCTCAGGTCGGTGACGTAGGCAAAGTTGCCGATGCGGAAGGCATAGCAAGTCAAAGTGAAATGCTTTAATTTAATAGGTATGATGTGCAGGTCGCCGAGGTCGAAGGGCGTTTCGTCGAGGCGGCGGATGTCGTAAGTCGGGGCACCGGGATAAGGATGCTCATCAAAGGCGTATGAATACTCCCGCTTGATTTCGGGCAACGCGGTATCAGCCACATAGAGCGTCATAGGCTTTTTCTGCATGAAAATATAGGGACGCAAATCGTCGAGGCCGCCGATATGGTCTTTATGCTCATGAGAGATAATCACCGCATCAAGTTTGGTGACGTTTTCGCGCAACATTTGTTGGCGGAAGTCGGGGCCGGCATCCACGGCCACAGTCACCTCATCAGTCTGAATCAGAATCGAGGTGCGCAGTCGCTTGTCGCGTGGGTCTTTGCTTTGGCACACGGGACAAGTGCAGCCGATGACCGGCACACCTTGCGAAGTTCCACTACCTAAAACAGTGACAATCATACTTTTATCATTTTTTCGCGTCCATAAACGCCTCACCGAAATTCAAGCGCAAAATTAGCGATTTTATACAAAAAAACATGCTATTTCATGGAATTTGCCTACATTTGCGGCATGAATTTTTCATCCTACCTCAGAAATAGGGCTTTAAGACGCGCCTTGGAGCAATTTCTCGCCGAAAAACCTACGGCAAAAATGCCTAATCTTCAGCGGGTTACTTCCATTTTGATTATTTTGGACGAAGGCGACAAAAGCATAGTGAAGAACATCGAAAGCAGCGCGAAAAGTCTGTTTGGCGCAAGTCGTTGCGGGTTTGTCATCCTTTGCAACCAAATGTCGGAAACCATTCTGCAAAGCGACCTCTACACCGAGATTACTCCCAAGGATTTCGGCTTTATGAGCGTGCTGAAACCCGACAAGCACGAATTCATCAAGAAGCTGCCTTTCAGCACAATGCTTATCAACATGGCGGCAAAAAACGCCGAAATCAGCGACTATCTTTGCACCCTGCCGAAGTCGGATTTCAGGATTTGTTTCCACGAGAGCAAAAACCAACCAATCTACGACTTGATCATCCAAAACCCGCGAGCCACCGACCCTGTTTCCAACATCCATGTCCTGCACAACTATCTGAAAGCCTTGTCGGGTTCAACAACTTAAAACTCTGATTGAAAATGAAATACAACCCTTTTAAAGGCATGGGCATTGCCCTCGTCACTCCTTTTAAAACCGACCGTTCAGTTGATGTTGAGGCTTTAATCAACATCGTGAACCATGTCATCGCCAACGGCGCGGATTTTTTGGTCGTTTTGGGCACCACTTCCGAAGCCCCTACCCTTTCGGCAGACGAAAAGCAATTGGTAATCAACACGATTTTGGAAGCCAATGTGGGTCGCTTGCCCGTCATGCTCGGTATGGGCGGCAACAACACGCAGGCCGTCATCGAAGCCGTTAAAAACCAAGATTTTAAGGGCATCCAAGGCATCTTGAGCGTCGTACCTTATTATAATAAGCCCAACCAGCGCGGCATGAAAGCCCATTTCGAGGCCATCGCCGATGCGAGTCCTGTGCCCGTAGTGGTCTACAACGTGCCGGGGCGCGTGGGCGTGAACTTGCAAACCGCAACTTGCGTGGAATTGGCCCAGCATCCCAACATCATCGCCGTGAAGGAGGCTTCGGGCAACTTGCAGCAAATCATGGAGATATTGCGCGACAAGCCCGCTGATTTCGATGTGCTTTCGGGCGACGACGGCATCACCCAACCTTTGTTGGCACTCGGCGCAACAGGCGTGATTTCGGTAGCCGCCAACGCTTACACAAAACATTTCAGCCGTATGATGAAGGCCCAAAATGAAGGCCGCATCGAAGAAGCATTGCGCCTGCATTACGCCATGCTGCACATGAACCAACTTATTTTTGCCGATGGCAACCCCGCAGGAATCAAGTGTCTGATGAGCTATATCGGTCTGTGCGAGAATGTGTTGCGCTTGCCTTTAGTTCCTGTGAACGAGAAGGTGGAAGCGGAAATTGTTGAAGAATGGGGGTTTTTGAAAGTTGAGAGTTTAGAGTTTAGAGTTTAGAGATTAGAGTTGTAGGGCTGTCACATTGTGGCAGCCGAATAATCAGAATTTGAAATTTGAAATAACAATAATAAAATGAAGAGTTTACGCTATTTTATGCTGATTTTGTCCGCAGTGGTTTGCGGCAACATTTTTGCCCAAAAGAGCCAACAAGAACTGAACCAGCTCATGCAAGAACGCAATGAGTATTATTTCACCTTCAACCTGAGCGGCAACGATGACCTGAACGCCATTGCCCAAACCATTTCGGTTGACCGTGTTGATGGCAAGGTGGTTACGGCATACGCCAACAACAAGGAATTTGCCGATTTCCAGCAACTTGGCTATGAAACGACGCTGCAAACGCCGCCTTCGCTGATGGAGAAAGTCGCGATGTGGGACGGCAGCAACCGCGCCGAATATGATTGGGACAGTTACCCGACCTACACGGCCTACGAGGAAATGATGTTCCAATTTGCCACCGACCATCCCGACAAATGCGAAATCATCACGCTCGGCACGCTGCCTAGCGGTCGCAAAATTATGATTGCCCACCTGAACAACGGTTCGGGCGAAGGCAAGCCGAAGTTCCTCTATACCAGCACCATCCACGGCGACGAAACCACAGGCTGGATTTTGATGCTTCGCTTGATTGACTATTTGCTTGAAAATCCTGACGATCCTGAAGTTCAGACCGTTATGGACAATATTGACCTTTATATTGGCCCGAACACCAACCCTGACGGAACTTATCACGCAGGCAACAACAATGTGAACGGTGCCACCCGTTACAACGCCAACGGTGTCGATATGAACCGCAACTATGCCGACCCCCACGGTAGCGCACACCCTGACGGAGAGGAATACCAACAAGAGACCCTATGGTTTATGCAATTTGCCGATGAGAACGCCTTCGTGATGGGCGCGAACTATCACGGTGGCGCCGAAGTGATGAACTACCCCTGGGACAACACCTACACCCTCCATGCCGATGACACATGGTATCAACTCATTAGCCACGAATATGCCGACCTTTGCCATCAGGTGAACTCGAACTATATGAACGGCTACAACAACGGCATTACCAACGGCGCACAATGGTATATGATTGGCGGCGGTCGACAAGACTACATGAACGGCTATGCGCAATGCCGCGAACTCACGATTGAATGTTCGAACACCAAACTGCCCAACGGCAACCAATTGCCCAACTTTTGGAACATCAACAAAAATTCCATCTTCGCTTTTATGAACCAGTGCCTGTATGGTATTCACGGCACCGTGACTGACTCCATCACCGGCGAGCCGCTTGAGGCAATCATAACTATCAGCGGCAACGATGGCCAATACTCATTTCACGATGACCAATACTCAATTGTGGAGAGTCATCTGCCTGCCGGCGACTTCCACCGTCCCATCAAAGGCGGAGAATACACATGTATCATCAGCAAGGACGGTTATTGCCCCAAGATTATCAATGTCAATATAAATGATTATGAGACCATTAACCTTGATGTGCAACTTGTTCCAGGCGAGTGTGTCTTGGCCGATTTCTCCGCTTCGAGGACAATGGTGCCATTGGGTGGACATGTCAACTTCACCGACCAATCGTATGGCAACATCACCTCGTGGCATTGGACCTTTGAAGGCGTAGGAAGTTCGACGCAACAGAACCCAATGAACATTTCTTACGACATGAGCGGAGATTTTGACGTGACCCTCACTGTAAGCGACGACAACGGCAACACCCAGACCATCACGCGCAACAATTACATCCATGTGCGCGAAGCCTACATGATGCAAGACGGTACCTTCGAGACTTGCAGGGCGTTTTTCTACCCTTCTGCCTACACTGGTTACCACAGCAACGAGGACTACACCTTGACTTTCCTACCTGAAGAAGCAGGCCGAAAAATCAGTGTCAACTTCCTCAGTTTCAGCACTGAGGCCAACTATGACTGGCTTGAAATATACGATGGCTCTTCCACCAATGCGCCCTTAATCGACAGTTATTCAGGCAATGACGAAATCGGCATAGTGACCGCCACCAACGAAGAAGGCGCACTCACTTTCCATTTCACTTCCGACTATTCTACCACGTCGAGCGGCTGGGAGGCTTTAGTCGATTGCATCGGTTCATACGAGCCTATGGTTATTGACGTCACCGCCAATCCAGAAGTCATCAACGAAGGCGAAAGCAGCCAACTCACGGCAACGGTAACGGGTGGCGCAGGCAACTACACCTTCCGTTGGGAACCCGTCGAAACCCTCGACTATCCCACCAGTTGTTGCCCCATAGCGACACCCACCGAGCATGAAACCATTTACAAAGTGGAAGTGACTGACGGAGAAGGTAATACGGCTTCTGGCGAAGTGACCGTGACCATCAGGAATGTGGGCATGGATGAAAACACCATGAGTGCCTTGAAGGTTTATCCCAACCCGAACAATGGCCTGTTCATCATTGAAGGCAATGCTGATTATCAACTCATCAACAGTCTTGGGCAAGTCGTGCTTTCGGGTGTTTGCGAAGGCAAGTGCCAAATCGATGCACAAGGTTTGAAACAAGGCGTTTATTTCCTCCGCCTCAACGGTGAAAACGACTGTAGGACAGAAAAAATCATCATCGAATAAGGTTCAAAATGAAGCATTTGCAAAATCTCATCCTGATTCTTGCCGTGACGGTTTGCGGCAACCTTTTTGCCCAAAACAGCCAAGAGGACTTGGAGCAACTCATGCGTAGCCGTGGGGAATATTTCTTCACCCTGACCGTCAGCGACCCGTCAGAAATCCAAGCCATCAGCGACCTTTGCTCCGTTGACGGCACCGATGGCCGAACCGTGGTGTGTTTTGCCAACCAAAACGAGTATGAGATTTTGCTCGAAAAAGGCTATCAGCCTCATTTGCAAACTCCACCCTCGTTGCTTGAAACGCCCATCATGTGGGACGGAAGCCACCGTGAGGCGTACGATTGGGACGCTTACCCGACCTACGAAGCCTACGAAAACATGATGCAGCAATTTGCCGCCGAGCATCCCGACCGTTGCACCTATTTTGAACTTGGCACTTTGGCCAGCGGGCGCAAACTCATGTTTTGCCGCATCAACAACGGGCAAACCGACGGCAAGCCGAAGTTCCTTTACACCTCAACCATGCACGGCAACGAAACGACAGGTTTTATGCTGATGCTCCGCCTCATCGACGAACTTTGTTCGAGCAATGACGACCGTATTTTGAACTTAGTCAACAACTTGGACATCTTCATCTGCCCAAACACCAACCCCGACGGCACCTATTACGGTGGCAACCAAAGCGTATCTGGCGCCCGCCGCAACAATGCCAACGACCTCGACCTCAACCGCCACTATCCCGACTTCGACAAAGGTCCGCATCCCGACAACGAATGGTGCTATCAAGATGAAACCCAATGGTTGATGAACCTTGCACGTGACCATAAATTTACGATGGCCGCCAACTTCCATACGGGTTCGGAGGTGTTGAACTACCCTTGGGACACCCATCCCGCGCTCCACGCCGACGATGAATGGTGGAAATTGGTCTGCCACGAATACGCCGACCAATGCCACGAGTGGGACACCTCTTATATGAATATGCCTCATCAGTATGCAGACAACGGCATCATCAACGGCTATGTGTGGTACACCATTTCGGGCAGCCGACAGGACTACATGAACTACTACGCCCAATGCCGCGAAATGACGATAGAATGTTCCAACACATATCTGCCCAACGCCACAACAATGCCGATGTACTGGAACTACAACCACAACAGCATGTTAAGTTACATGGAGCAGTGCCTCAACGGGATTCACGGCACCATCACCGATGCCGCAACAGGCGAGGCGATTGAAGCCACCGTTTTCATTGCGGGACACGACCAACGCGGCTCTCATGTCAATTCACATTTGCCGGCGGGCGACTATCACCGTCCCATCAAGGGTGGCACTTACGCCATCACTTATTCCGCTTACGGCTATGAGCCACAGACCATTACCGTGAGCGTAAACGACAATGAAGCCGTTAATCAGGATGTGCAACTGACACCTATCCCCAACACACCTTTATCCGCCTATTTTGAGGCTGAAAGAGAGGTGGTTACGGTGGGTTCGCCCGTTTGGTTCAATGAATTTAGTCAAGGTCGGCACATCGTCAGTTGGGAGTGGCGGTTTGAAGGTGGAACACCATCCACCTCCACCGAGCGCAATCCTTCCGTCATTTATGACGCACCTGGGAAGTTCGATGTTTCGCTGACCGTCACCGATGCCGATGGACAAACCAACACCAACACCAAGAGCGAATTCATCGATGTTTACCATGCCATCCCCATCCAAGACGGCAATGTGACCGTGAATGACTGCCGAGGCCTCTTTCTCCCTTCGGGCAGCGACTGCGGGCATTACGGCAACGATGAAAGTTACAAAATGACCCTTTATCCCGACGACAACAGGCGAAAAATCATTTTGGATTTCCTCGATTTCAAGACCCAGCCCAACACCGACGTACTCACCATCTACGACGGCACCTCCACCGATGCCCCGCTCATCGGCAGTTATTCAGGCTCGGTCTTGCCCGGCTGCATCACAGCCAGCAACCCCGAAGGCGCACTCACAATCACTTTTGTTTCAAACACTTACAGCAATTATTTAGGATGGATTGCAACGGTGACTTGCACAAGCGGTGTGTCGGTAGACGAAAACTTGACGGAGAGCATGAAAATCTATCCCAATCCAACACAAAACAGTTTCACCATCGAGGCTAAAGGCGAAATCCAGTATTCCGTTTACAACACTCTCGGCCAAGTCGTGCTTTCAGGCAATTTCACCGACAAAACCCAAATCGATGCCCAATCCTTGCGGCAAGGCGTGTATTTCCTGCAACTGAAAGGCACAAACGGGAACTGGGTTGAAAAACTCATCGTTGAAAAATAAAAACAAAAACACCTCGTTATTAACGCAAAAATGAGTAATTTTGCAGCCCGATGAAAAACAGGATTTTGATATTGGCCGTTATGGGGTTGGCAGCCCTCGCCTCTTGCAACGACTTCAACCGTTTGGTGAAAAGCACCGACAACGAAATGAAGTACGAGGTGGCGATGGACTATTATGAGCGCGGCGACTATAACCACGCCCTGCAACTGTTCGACCTGCTGCAAGCCTCGTTCCGCAACACGCCCCGTGGCGAAAACATCACTTATCGCACGGCGCAATGCTATTATATGCAGCACGACTACGAAATCGCGGGCTACTATTACAACCGTTTCCTCCAAGTCTACCCCTTCTCAAAGGATGCAGAAAAGGCCGCCTACATGAGTGCCTATTGCAGTTACATGGATTCGCCCGAGTCGGGATTGGACCAAACCAACACCCACAACGCCATCAAGCAATTGAAAGGCTTCATCGAGCGTTATCCCAAAAGCGACAGCCTCGACCGCGCCAATTACCTTTTGGCCGACCTCAACAACAAATTGGAAGAGAAAGACTACAACATTTGCAGGCTGTTCTACCGCATGGAAAACTACAGCGCAGCCATCACCTCTTTTGAGAACATGCTGAAGAAATATCCAAACACTCCGCACCGCGAGGAAATCCTGTTCGACATGGCCAAGACATACTACGACTTTGCCGAAAACAGCATCGCCGAAAAGCAGCGCGAGCGTTACGAGTCGTGCATCGAGCAATGCAACACCCTCTCGTATCTCTATCCCGAAAGCAAGTATTTGCAGGAAGTGAGCGGCATTGCAACCAAAGCAAGAAAGAAATTAGAAAACATCAAATAATCATGGATTTCAAGAAAATCAAGACAGAAACGACGGTTGTCACCCGTCAGAAAGACCAGTTCTACAAAGGCACAGGCAACATTTACGAAACCGTTGCCATCCTCTCCATCAGGGCCAACCAGATTGCCTCTGAGATGAAGGCGGAACTCAACGAAAAAATCGAGTCGTTTGCCTCGGCATCCAACGACAGCCTCGAAGAAGTGTTCGAGAACAAGGAACAAATCGAAATCGCCAAGTTCTACGAGCGTCTTCCCAAGCCCACCCTGATTGCCATCCACGAATTTTTGAACGACCAGATTTACTTCCGTAATCCTGCCAAGGAAACCGCCGAAGCCTTCTGATTTTCAAACAACTAAAAGGGAGCCGCCATGAAAAAAGCCTTATCTGCCCTCTTGCTTCTTGCCTGCCTGCTGACGGTCAACACCGTGCGGGCACAGGAGTTGCAATGCGAGGTTCGCGTCACTTCCAACAAGGTGCAAGGTAGCGACAAGACCATCTACCAGAACCTGCAAACCTCCCTTTACGAATTCATCAACAACACGAAATTCACGGAAATCAACTTCAGGCAAGCAGAGAAAATCGAGTGTTCGATGCTGGTGGACGTGACCAGTCGGGAGGGCAACTACTTTACTGCCGAAATCAGTCTCGCATTGCGCCGTCCTGTCTTTAAGTCGAACTACAGCACGCCGCTGTTCAACTATATCGACAGACGGTTTTATTTCGAGTATATGGACGGCCAGCCTCTCGACTTCAACCCGAACTCCTTCATTTCCAACCTCACAAGCACCATAGGCTTTTATGTCTATGTCTTCCTCGGGTTGGACTTCGATTCCTTCTCGCCCAACGGCGGCGACCCGTTCTTTGCCATCGCCGAGAACATCGCCAACACTGCTCCGCAAGAGGCTGATTCGGAAAATGGCTGGAGCTCGTCGGGACGCAACAACCGCCACGCCATCATCAGCGACATCAACAACCAGAGTTACCAACCGCTGCGCCAATTCCTTTACGAATACCATCGTCACGGCCTCGACATAATGGCGGATAATCCTGAGCAAGGCCGCGAAGCCATCTTGGGCAGCCTCGGCAACCTGCAATCGGTGTATGAGCGCAACTCCATGTGCTATTTCCTGCAACTGATTGTTGAAAGCAAGCGCGACGAAATCATCCAAGTCTTTTCGCAAGGCGATATGAAGTTCCGCACCGAAGCCGCCAACATCATGAAGGCCGTCGACCCCTCGCAATCATCGAGGTATGACGCGATGCTGCAAAACAACGGCAGATAAATTCCCATTCCATGCTCAAGCAACTGCACATCAGAAACTACGCCCTAATAGACGAGTTGAATGTCAGTTTTGAAAGCGGTTTCAATGTCATCACGGGCGAAACTGGTGCAGGCAAGTCCATCTTGCTCGGTGCCTTGGGCTTTGCCTTGGGCGACCGTGCCGATACGAATGTGCTTTACGACAAGGACAAGAAATGCGTCGTGGAAGCACAATTTGAACTGAAAGACAACACTTTGCAATCCTTCTTTGAGGAAAACGACCTCGATTTTGAGACCGATTGCATCTTCCGACGCGAACTCAGCCCTCAAAAGAAAAGCCGCGCTTTCATCAACGATACGCCCGTTGCGTTGCAAGCTATGAAAGAGATTGGCAGTCAATTGGTTGATATTCATTCACAACACGACTCACTTCTGCTCACCGATGCCGACTTCCAACTCAGACTATTAGACGACATTGCGCAAAACAATTCGTTATTGACTGATTATCAGGAAGAATATGGCAACTACAACCAACTCAAGCGTTCATTAGGCGACTTGAAGGAGATGGCAACCAAAAACACCGCCGAAAACGACTACCTGAAATTCCAGTTGGACGAACTCGACAAAGCCGACCTGAAGGAAGGCGAATACGCGGAAATCGAGCAGACGCTTAGCGTGATGGAAAACTCGGAGGAAATCAAGACGCTCTTGGTGACCGCCAACGGCCTGATGGAAGACTCGGAAACAGCCATTTTGGGACAAGTCAATGAACTGTCCTCTACCCTTTCGCGACTAAAGCACCTCTTGCCCGACGCTGAAAGCCTGTTTGAACGCATTGAAAACCTGAAAGTTGAACTAAAAGACATCGCCTACGACCTGCGTCACAAGGAAGATGAAACCCAATTCGACGAGGAACAACTGCAAAACCTTCAGGAACGCTACGACCTCCTCAGCCGCTTGATGATGAAGCACCGCGTCAACGAGTTTGGGGAACTTATCGCTTTGCGGGACAGCCTGAAAGAGAAAGTGAACGCCTTCGAGAACATCGATGAAGCCATCGCGCAAACCGAAAAACAACTGAAAACCAGCGAGAAACAACTTTCAAGCCTCGCCAAAAACCTGCACGAAAAACGTTGTCAGGCTGCTGTTGCCTTTGGCGAAAAAGTTGCCCAATTGGTGCGGCAGTTGGCCATGCCTTTCGCCCAATTCCAAGTCAGTGTGGAAAGCCAAGAAACCTTCGGCAGCAAGGGCAGCGACGAAATCCGTTTCCTCTTTTCCGCCAACAAGGGTGTAGCTCCCGACGACATCCGTCGTGTGGCCTCGGGCGGCGAGCTTTCGCGCCTGATGCTCTCCATCAAGAGTGCTGTTTCGGACTACAACTACATCCCTACCCTCATCTTCGACGAAATCGACACGGGCGTTTCGGGCGAAGTGGCCGCCAAAATCGGGGGCATCATGCGGCAGATGGGTCATTCGCTGCAACTCATTTCCATCACCCACCTGCCCCAAGTGGCCAGCCAAGCCTTACACCATTATTTCATCTACAAAGACAACAAAGGCGAACGCACGCAGTCGCACATTCGCCTGCTGAATTCCTCAGAACGCACCAATGAAATCGCTAAGATGCTCAGCAACGACACAATCACTCCCGAGGCTTTGCGGGCGGCAGAAGTGTTGCTGGGAAAGTAATGGTAAATCTCTGAAAATCAATCCTCACTCCGCACGGCATTCTTCATAATGCCGATTTTGGAACTCTCCACGAAATTGAGAATGAAATCACGGTCTTCCGATTCGGGAAGGTGTTCACGAATGTATTGCACCGACTGGGTGACATTCATTCCTACACTGTAAATCACGCGATACACATCCTGAATGGCATTGATGCGATCACGCGAAAAACCACGACGCATCAAACCAATGGAATTGACGCCGACATAGCACACCGGATGTCCCGGCCCTGTCTTCACATAAGGAGGAATGTCTTTGTTCACCAAGGCTCCGCCCGAAATCATCACATGCGCCCCGATGCGGCAAAACTGGCTCACCGCCGCCAAGCCACCAAAAATGGCCCAATCGTCAACAGTGATATGCCCTGCAAGGGTGGCAGCGTTGGCCATAATGACATGGTCGCCAAGGTAACAGTCATGCGCAACATGGGTAAAAGCCATCAGCAAACAATCTTTGCCGACAACCGTCTTGCCAGAAGCCACCGTACCTTTGTTGACCGTCGCCGACTCGCGCACTGTTGTGCCGTCGCCAATATAGCAATAGGTTTTTTCCCCTTGATATTTAAGGTCTTGCGGAATGGCAGAAATCACCGCTCCAGGGAAAATCTTGCAGTTCTTCCCGATGCGGGCACCGTCCATAATGGTGGCATTGGGACCAATCCAAGTACCAGCACCGATTTCAACGTCTTCGCCAATCCAAGCGAACGCCTCAATCTTCACGTCATCCGCGATGCGGGCACGCCGTCACCTTGCCCTTGATGGGACGGCCGACCAAAGTCAGGTCGCCAATGACATCCAACAACTTATGACGTGCAGGTTCATTCTCGAAATAGAGTTCCACATTGTTCAAGATACCGCACTCTTTCACCGTCACTTTCGGCTTCTTGAAGAAGGCCGCAATGTGGTCGAGTTCCTCGGCGGAAACGTTGCGGTTGACGAACACTATGGCGTTGGTCAAGTCGCCACCTTTGATGAGGTTGCGGCTGATAAGTGTCTCTAATTCATGCAAGAAAACAAAGGTACGGCAAGGCGCAATCTCGTTTTCGAAGTCCTTCAGGTCGGTCAATTTGGCATGTTGCTCATCCAAAACCCTCGTGTTGTATTTTACCTTCACGTCGATTTCGAAATGGTCGCAAGGCTCGATGGTCAACTCAATGCCCAAAACCTCATTCTTGTAGGAAATCGGTTCCTCGATGACCAAATAATTGCGCGGTGCGTTCTGCTCAACGATACCCGCCTGATGGATGGCATCGACGAAGAACTTGGCACTACCGTCCATAATTGGAGTTTCCTCTACATCAATGTCAATCAACACATTATCAATACCCATACCGCGAAGCGAAGCCAAAACATGCTCGACGGTATAAATCTTCACACCGCCTTTGCCGAGGGTAGTACCTCGGGCGGTATCGATGACATTGTCGACATCTGCTTCGATAATGGGTTGGTTTTCAAGGTCAATTCTACGAAAACGGATTCCAGAATTTACGGGAGCCGGATTAAAGGTGAGGGTGCCGCACTGGCGGGTATGAAGCCCTGCTCCTTTGACACTGACTCTATTTTTGAGCGTACGTTGTTTCTCCATAAAAAATCATATTCGTGGATAATCTCCACAAAAAACGCGCAAAGATAGGAATTATTCTGTCACCCGCAAAAAAAATTCCCTATTGGTGCCTATTTTACCGCTTTTCGGCTTTTAGTTCGGCCAATTCCTTTTCGAGTTTTTCCAACTTTCGGGCCATTTCATCAATATGGCGAAAACGCGCATTGGAAACCAGATATTGGCGCAAAGGCTGTATCGGTGTGCCCATAAACTCCTGATTTTCTTGCCTGATGCTGCCCATAATACCGCTTTGTCCGCCGAATTTCGAGCCGTCGGCAATGTTGATATGCCCCACGAAACCCGACTGGCCGCCCACCACGCAATTCTTTCCGAGATGCGTGGAGCCGCTCACACCCACTTGAGCCGCCAAAGCCGAATTTTCACCTACTTCCACATTGTGCGCCAAATGCACCAGATTGTCGAGTTTCACGCCTTTGCGGACATGCGTCGAACCCATCGTGGAGCGGTCGATGGTGGTGTTGGCCCCGATTTCCACGTTGTCCTCGATGACTACATTGCCCACCTGCGGAATCTTCTCGTAATGGCCGTCGGGCTGCGGTGCAAAGCCGAAACCATCCGCGCCAAGCACTGCGCCCGCGTGGAGGATGCAATTCTTCCCGACAACCGTATTCCTATATAATTTCACGCCCGGATACAGCACCGCATTGTCGCCGATGATGCAGCCGTCGCCGACATACACCTGCGGATAAAGTTTTACATTGTTGCCGATTTTGGCGTTTTCACCCACAAAAGCGAACTCGCCAAGATACAGGTTTTCACCGCATTGCGCCGATTTTGAAACAAAAGCCAAAGACGAAACGCCTTGCTTGTTCTGCGTCATTTGGTCGTAGAAAGCCAATAGTTTGGCAAACGAAGCGTAAGCATCGGGCACGCGAATCAAGGTAGTTTGAATGGGTGCCGTGGCCTCGAAATCGTCGTTCACGATGACGATGCTCGACTGCGTTTCATAGATATAGTGCGTGTATTTCGGATTGGCCAAAAAACTGATCATGCCAGGTGCACCTTCCTCGATTTTGGCCACATTCCAGACCTCGGCGTTGGGATTGCCTTCCACCTTGCCTTCAAGGATTCCAGCGATTTGGTTAGCGGTGAATTTCATTACAATGTGTGTTTGATACCGTAAAACGGAAAATAAAGACATTTATTGTTTCGGGGACGGTCCTTCGACAGGCTCAGGGGCCTAAGGTCGTTGAGCCTGTCGAAACGCCGACCAACAGGTTAAAGCAGGCATTCAAAATCGCGTTTTAGGACAGCCACGGCCTGCTCCACCATCGGATTGGGCAAGGCCACGAGGCTCTGCGCCAAGATGGACACATCCTCCTCGTCTTTCAGTTGCTCGAAAGTCGTATTGATTTGGTTGACAAGTTCTTCCTTGGCGTTCACCACAGCATTCCAAGTGGAATTGGAAACATACAACTGCTGGGCAAGGTTGTGTTCAAACTCCTCGCGCACATTCTGCAAAAGTTGCAGATGGAACGCGCCCTTCTCCATGCCCGGCGCATAGACACGCTTCACCAACTGCGGCAGTTGTGCCCTTTCGAGAAAGAGCAAAAAACGCTCGTAAGCCTGCACCTTCAGCGGCATAATAATCTTCAAGGCTTGCACCTTCAGTTCCATTTTGCTACCGTTGCGAAGTTCGGCATCTTTCATCCGAATCAGTCGGGACAAAAGTATCATCGCGGCGACCATCAGCAGCAGCCCCGCGCCCATTAGCGAATAAATAATCCAGGTGTTCATCGTTCGTTTGAATTTTGCGGCAAAGGTACGGGTTTTTCGCTGAAGCGCAAAATCCTTTGTGATGAGGTTAGTTTTTTGGCTTTTACGCCGTTGGGAGCTTCAAACATTTTGCGATTCTTGCAGCTTTTAGCAAAAAAGATTTTGCGATAGTTGCTGTTATATGGGAAACATTTTGCGATTCTTGCAGTTTTTGGCGAAAAACATTTTGCGATAATGTAAAAAGTTGTATTTTTGCACAGATTTTCAAAGGATTATAAAAATATGATTTTTAAGCGGAAATTATATGAAAAGATGCTCCAATGGAAGGACAGTCGAAAGGGCAGTTCTGCATTGCTTTTGAAAGGGGCAAGACGGGTTGGCAAATCCACTTTGGTTGAGGAGTTTGCCAAAAACGAATACGAATCGTATATCCTCATTGATTTCTCCGAAACCTCAAAGGAGGTCGAAGAACTTTTTGAGAACATGATGGACTTGAACTACTTTTTCTTCCGTCTGCAAAACATCTTCCATGTCACATTGATTGAACGAAAATCTGTCATCATTTTTGACGAGGTGCAACTTCAGCCTTTGGCGCGGCAGGCCATAAAACACCTTGTGAAGGACGGAAGATATGACTATATCGAGACGGGTTCGCTGCTTTCCATCAAGAAGAATGTGCAGAACATCCTCATTCCCAGCGAGGAAACCCGAATGACGCTTTATCCTTTGGATTTCGACGAATTCCGTTGGGCCACAGGCGACAATGTTTCGCCTGATTTCATGCGACAGGCTTTCGATATGAAATGTCCAATGGGTCAGGCTGTACACCGCAAATGGATGCGCGACTTGCGGCTTTACATGCTTATCGGCGGAATGCCACAGGCGGTGGATACCTACAACAAAACCAACAACTTGCAGCAAGTGGACGAGAAAAAACGCGAAATCATTATGCTGTATGACGACGATTTCAGGAAGATTGACGCGACGGGAAAGGCCTCGCAAATCTTTATGGACATCCCTGCGCAGCTTTCGAGCAACGCCAACAGATACATCGTTTCGAGTGCAACGGAAAGCCGACCGACCGAAACGACTGCCGTTGTGATTAAGGACATGGAGGATAGTATGGTGGTGACTTTGGCCTATCACGCCAACGACCCCAACGTGGGATTGGGCCTGACCAAAGACTACACCCGCTATAAAATGTTCTTGAACGACACGGGGCTGTTCATCACTTTGGCCTTTTGGGATAAGGACTATACCGAAAACACTGTCTATGACAAATTGCTGTCCGATAAACTTTCCGCCAATTTAGGTTATGTGTACGAAAATCTGGTCGCCCAAATGTTGGTGACAGCAGGAAACAGCCTGTATTACTACACTTTCCCCGATGGCAACAACCATAATTACGAAGTGGATTTCCTTCTCTCGCGAGGCAACAAAATTGTTCCCATTGAGGTAAAGTCGTCGGGCTATAAAACCCACAAATCCTTGGACGAGTTCTGCAAGAAATATCCTTCGCGCATTGGGGAGCGCATTCTGCTTTATACCAAGGACTACCAGAAAGACGAGGTTGTTACTTGCTTACCTGTGTATTATGTGGGGCATTTGTAAGGTCTTTGGTTGAAAAAGAAAAAAGTTGTACTTTTGCCGCCAACAAAAAAACAATGCAACCATTCAAGATGATTCTAAACAAGGCTATGTGTATATCCTAACCAATCCAAGTTTCAAAGAAGATTGGGTTAAGATTGGGAAGAGTTCGCGTCCAGTTGATGTGCGGTCGAAGGAATTGGATAATACGGCAGTTCCATTGCCATTTGAGATTTTTGCGACCATGAAAACTTGCAAATATAATGAGGTAGAGAAATTGGTTCATAAAACTATTGACCGCTTGACTGATTTGCGAATCAGGCAGAATCGCGAGTTCTTCAATGTTGCTCCACAGGTGGCACTTGATATTTTCAATGATATTGCCATGACGGTTGATGACGCAGAAGTGATTCTTTATGAGGACAATCAACCCATCCAAAAACGAGACGCAAAAACGTCTGATGGTGAGACCCATAAAAAAATGAGGCCGCGCTTTAAATTTAACATGGTGAACATCCCAATTGGTGCAATTCTGACTTTTATTCCTACGGGAATAAAAGTGAAGGTCGCTGGTGACGACCAAATCGAATACGAAGGGCGAATTTACAAATTATCTCCATTTGTGGGGACATTTATGCCTGTTGAAAAGCGAAACACTTCCGGTGCCTATCAAGGTGCCAAATTTTTCAGTTACAACGGGAAAGTATTGGATGATTTGAGAACCGAGATGGAAAAAGCAGAATCCTCTTATGATGGATAATTGATCTCCGGCACAATCAACTCTCCCTCATCCCGCACAAAATCCCGTTGATAAAACATACAATAATATACAAGGAAATCTGACAGGAGTTAAATTGTTGTTCATCAACTTATTCCTGCAAGAAAAGGGGACTTTTTCCGAAAAAAATCATCAAAAAAGGGGACTTTTTCCGAAAATTTCTGCCTAAAAAGGGGAATTATTCCATGATTCTAAGGGGTAAAATGGGGACTTTTTCCGATTTTAGGCTACGGCGTTTCCTCAAACAAGTCGTCAAGCGTGATTTGGGCGATGATGTAGTCCGAATAGGCGTTTCTTTGCAATCCGGAAAATTTCCTCTTTCCGACCAATGACTTTTTTCTGCATAATGAATCCCGATTGGTTTCGAGGCAAAAAATACAAAAATTTCGGATTCAGTTGCTAAAACCACGAATTTTTCACCGTTTTAGCACTCGAATCGCGATTCATATCCTCAATTAGCCATCAATTTTTCCCCTCAACATGCCTCCCAATCAAAAAACAAATGCCCCTGCAAGAGTTATGCAGAGGCATTTCTGTCGATGGTTCGGACTCAGAAATTCCTCACTCCGCGAATGATTTTCCTGTCGTCCTTGTTGCCGTTGTAACTTTCGTCTTTGTGGTAAAACTTGCCGGAAGAATCCATGCTCCAAGCGTTGCAGATGGAGTATTCTGTCGACGACCAAAACTCCCAATCTTCTTCAGTTGAGAAGGGCGTGCCATCCACCGCAGAGAGGCTTTCATTCACCTTGTCAAGGTTGGCATAGAGGTACTTCAACTGACCCAAGGCTGGAAGATACCAACCGTTTTCGCAGTCAAGGAAATCAAAAGCAGGGAACGGTATGTCGTATCCACCTTCCAAAATGGTTTTGGTGTTGTTATAGCCATCAAGGTCATTCTTGGCTTGCAGTTTGTTCATACGGTTGCGCAACGGCGTGTCAACACTATTGGGTCCCCATTGGTACTTGCCCAAGTCTTTCAAGCCCACAGCCCAGCCATGCTGCCGCGAGCCATCCACATGGAACACCACGCCGATGGGGGTATGTCCTGAAACCGCAAAACTACTGGGGCTGACAACGACATTGCCTTCGCAAAGAATGTCGCCCACGTGAACTTGAGCCTTCACAAATGGCGCTGCAACCATAATCAGGAGCGCCGTCATCAAATGTCTTGCTATTTTACGCATAACTTCAATTTTTTCCCTTTGGCACATCAAATATTGAACCAAATCTGTTTCAATCAGGCGACAAAAATAGAAAAAATCGACACACGAAACGAACAAACGACAAAAAAAAGCGAAAAGCATGGCTTTTGAAGCAAAAAAAGGCCTACCTTTGCCCATTCAATTCAACAAACAACAATTAAACATTTAAACATAAATCATGAGTGAAATCATCCTTTCCAACAGAGTTTTGAACATGGCTGAATCGGCAACGTTAGCCATGACCAACAAGAGCCGCGAACTGAAGGCCCAAGGCATCGACGTCATCAGCCTGAGCATCGGCGAACCCGACTTCAACACGCCCGAATCGGCCAAGCAAGCCGGTGTGGACGCCATCAACAACAACGACACGCACTACCCGCCCGTGCCCGGCACGCCCGCGCTGCGCAAGGCCATCGCCAACAAACTGAAACGCGACAACGGCCTCGACTACAAGGAAACAGACATCCTCGTTTCCAACGGTGCCAAGCAGGCCATCAACAACGCACTTTTGGCCATCGTCAACGACGGCGACGAGGTCATCATCCCCGCCCCGTTCTGGGTCTCCTACCCCGAGATGGTGAAGTTGGCTGGCGGCGTGCCCGTCATTGTCAAGAGCGACATCGCCCACGATTTCAAAATCACCGCCGAGCAACTCGAAAAGGCCATCACGCCCAAGACCAAGGTGTTCATGATCAACACGCCTTGCAACCCCAGCGGCAGCGTGTTCACCAAGGCCGAACTGACCGCCATCGCCGAAGTCTTGAAGAAATATCCCCAAATCATCATCATCTCCGACGAGATTTATGAGTTCATCCAATACGAGCAGAAGCACGAGAGCATGGGCCAGTTCGATTTCCTGAAAGACCGCCTCGTCCTCGTCAACGGCGTGGCCAAGGGCTATGCCATGACGGGTTGGCGCATCGGCTACATCGCAGCGCCTCAAGCCATCGTGAAGGCCACCAACAAGATCCAAGGCCAAATCACCTCTGGTATCTGCACCATCGCGCAAGCCGCCGCAGCCAAGGCCATGGAACTCAGCCCCGAGAACTCAACGGAAATCCAAGACATGCTGAAGGCCTTCCGTCACCGCCGCGACACCTTCGTGAAGCTGCTGAACGAGATTCCAGGTGTGAAGTGCAACACTCCCGCTGGCGCGTTCTATGTGTTCCCCGAAGTGAAATCGTTCTATGGCAAGACCGACGGCGAAACCACCATCAAGGGTAGCGACGACCTCTGCATGTGGCTGCTCTACAATGCCCATGTGGCTTGCGTGGCCGGCAACGCCTTCGGCAACGACGACTGCATCCGCCTGTCGTATGCCACGAGCGAGGACAAACTCATCGAGGCCGTGAAGCGCATTAAGGCTGCATTAGCCAAACTTCATTGATTGAACTCGAAAAACAAGACTTAGCGTCGCTTTGCGTCACTGCGAGGAACGAAGCAGTCCAGACGAGCTACTCTTTTTCTGGATTGTTTCGTCGTTCCTCCTCGCAATGACGCAATGCGGCAGAAAAGCCCACCACCAAACAATTCAACAAACAACCTCCATGATCATCCTCTCCACCGAACCGATTCTTCCCATCTTCAACCAAGCCATCGCCGACTACCACAAGTTTGACGACGTGAATCATCCTTGCGAAAACCCTTACGAAAGACTGACCATCGAATGGTATTTTTATAATAAGGTGTGGATTGACACGGTGCAGTGGCACTTGGAAGACCTCATCCGCGACCCGAACATCGACCCTGTGGAAGCTTTGGCCTTAAAGCGCCGCATCGACAAGTCGAACCAAGACAGGACAGACATCGTGGAGATGATTGACGGTTACTATCTTCTTCTTTTCCAACGTGTTGAACCCAAGGAAAACGCCACACTCAACACGGAAAGTCCCGCTTGGGCCATCGATAGGCTTTCGATTCTTCAGTTGAAGATTTACCACATGAAGGCCGAAGTGGAACGCACCGATGTGAGCGAGGAGCACAAGGCAAAGTGCGAGGAAAAACTGCGCGTCTTGCAAGAACAAAACACCGACCTTTGCACCGCCATCGACCAATTGATGGAGTGCTACAAATCGGGCGAAAAGGTGATGAAGGTCTATAAACAGATGAAGATGTATAACGACCCCGCATTGAACCCAGTGCTCTACGGGCAAAAATGAAAAAACTCCTCATCATACGGTTTTCTGCTTTGGGCGACATCGCTATGACCGTGCCTATCGTCTACGATTTGGCTGTGCAATACCCTGAATTGGAGATTACTATGTTGAGCCGCGAAATGACGAGACCTTTGTTTGAACATTTGCCCAACAATGTTCATTTCTTCGCCGCCGACCTCAGCGGGAGGCACAAAGGATTGTTTGGCCTGAACCGACTTTTGCGCGACATTCATTTCAAAGACTTTGACTATATCGCTGACTTCCATGATGTTTTGCGTACACAATGGTTGAGATTTGTCTGCCGCTTGTTCGGGAAAAAAGTCGCCAAAATCGACAAAGGGCGCAAAGGGAAAAAGGCTTTGACGAGGCAGAAAAACAAGGTTTTTGTGCAACAGGCAACTTCCTTTGAGCGTTACGCCAAGGTACTGGAACAATTGAGTTTCCCAATAAAACCGCAATTCACAAAACTCGATTATTCAGATTTTTGCGGGACGCAAAAAGCGACTAATGAAACTTGGATTGGTATTGCGCCGTTTGCCAAACATCCTGCCAAAGTCTATCCAATGGAAAAGATGGAGGAAGTCATCAAGGCCTTAAGCGAAAGGGAAAACGCCAAGGTTTTCCTTTTTGGTGGCGGTGAGGAAGAAAAACGGCAGATTGCGGAACTTTGCGCCAAATACCCGAATGTGCAACTCGCCAAAAGCCAGCATGGTTTGGCGGGTGAACTTGCGCTGATGGGCCAGTTGGACGTGATGCTTTCGATGGACTCGGCCAACATGCACTTGGCTTCGTTGGTCGGGACGAGGGTGGTTTCCATTTGGGGCGGAACGCATCCCTTCGCCGGATTCTTGGGTTGGAACCAAAAACCTGCCGATTGCATCCAACTCGATTTGCCCTGCCGGCCTTGCTCTGTTTATGGGAACAAGCCTTGTCTTAGAGGCGATTATGCCTGCTTGAACGGCATTGCGCCTAAACAAATCATTGAGAAACTTTGATTTCCTTTTCCAAGTCTGGCATCAGGCGTCGGACGACTTTCCTGTCATAGAAAAAGCGTCCGGCAATGACGCGCACAACCGTATAGGCCGGAATGGCGGCCAACATGCCAAGTATGCCACCTATGTGTCCGGCCATAAGCATTACAATGAAAATCTCAAGCGGAGTAGACTGGATACTGGTGGAATAAATGACTGGTTGCAGGACGAAATTGTCGACAAGTTGCACTCCGAGCATAATAGCCAACACAATGAGGGCAAAAATCCAAATGTTGACATCCAATCCTACGCCGGCACCGTATTTGAGCACCATGCAAAGCAACACGCCCAGCACCTCACCGATGATGGGTCCCACATACGGGATAATGTTGAGTATTCCCGCAATGAATGCAATGCCCAAAGCATAGGTGAGGCCAATGCGGGCGATGAGCCACAGCCCAATGAAATTGAGGAACGCGACGCAAAGCATTTCCAACAGAAGGCCAACGAAATAGCGCGACAACAGATGCTCAATGTCACTAATGGACTCAGCAACAGAGTTTTCGATGCGGTCGGGGACAACGGCGGCAACAATTTTTGAGAACAGGTTTTCGTCCTTGACGAAGAAAAAGGAGATGAACACCACAGCGAAAATGCCCACCGCCAAATCAATCACAACGGAAGCCACCGAGCCAAGAAGTCCAGTAATGGAAAAGTTGGAAACAACCCCCTTCAAGTAGTCGAGCACTACGCCGATGGCATCGTAATCCGCCCCCAAACTGGGGAACAGGCCCACGACCCAACCATTGACGGTATCGACAAGATTTCCGTCCAAAAGGTTCATATCGCTAAAGAAGGAAGCCTCCTTGATGATATTGATTACCACAGGAATCATCTGTGTAATCACCAAAATGAGGCCTGCAATCACCACAAAGATGGACAAAATGGCCAAAAGCCATTCCGGGACTTTCCTCCCCATAATGCGAATTTTGCGCATCAAGCGCATCAGCGGCTGGCTGACGAGCGACACCACAAATGCCAGAATTACATAAAGCAGCATACTGCGGAAGTACCAACACAGCACGCACACAATGGCAAGGACTCCCATGAAAATCAGGTATCCAGCCAGTTTTTCAAGTTTGCTTTGGTTTTCCATAGTCAACGAACCATCAATATAAGGCACAAAAGTAGGCAAAAACTCTTTTGGTAGAAGAAAAAGTTTTGGATTTTCATGGCATTTTGCCTCATGGCTTTCGCAATAATCCACGCCGTCAGCCGTTTGGTCAGAAAACATCTTCCTCGAAATGACCACTTCCCCCATCGCCGCCATGTTCGACCGCATCTCGCCGAAATACGATGCGCTCAATCATTTGCTATCCCTTAATATAGATAAGATGTGGCGACGAAAGACCTCGAAAATCGTGTCCTTCTACTATCCCAAAGCCATCCTCGACCTCGCCACAGGCACGGCGGATTTGGCCATTGCCCTTGCGAAACGTAATCCACAGGCCCATATTATCGGAATGGACATTTCCGAAAAAATGTTGAAGATTGGGATGGAGAAAGTCAGGAAGAAAGGCCTTGAAAGCCAAATCGAACTGCGTTTGGGCGACGCCGCCGCTTTGCCTTTCGAGAACAACCGTTTCGATGCCGTCACGGTGGCCTTCGGGGTGAGGAATTTCGAGAACTTGAAGCAAGGCCTTTCCGAAATCCATCGTGTGCTGAAACCCAATGGATTGGCTTTCATCTTGGAGTTCTCGATGCCTGAAAAGTTTCCCGTCAAGCAAGTTTATACACTGTATTTCAAGCATATATTTCCAAAAATCGGGAAATGGGTCTCGAAAGACGCGAGTGCCTACAGCTACCTGCCCGAATCGGTGGAGCGGTTTCCCAAACCCTTGGAATTTCTTCGCTTGCTCTCCTCGGCCGGTTTGACTGAAGGCACCATGCGACACTTCGGCCACGGCATCGCCACGCTTTATTCCGTCACTAAAAGCAAATGAATCGTTTTTTTCCCTACTTTTGCGCGGAAAAACTGAAACATCGTGAAAAAGAGATACTTAACCATCATCATCGCGGTTTTGGCCATCGTTGTGCCGCTCTTCGCTGAGAACGAGCCTGTCGAAACCCTCAACGAAAGGCTTCAAGTCCTGAGGAATAACCTACGACGCGAATACCTCCAAATGTCGCTAACAAAGGACAAAATCACAAGCAATTACGACTTTCAGCACCAAAGGATGGTGGACATTATGAAAGAGTGCAATGAGCTTTCGCTGCGCCTCTATTCGCAGAAACAGGAATACACGCTCGACCTCTGTTTTGCCTTGGAGAAGGTCAAGAATGAGTTTGAAGAGTTTACCAAGGACAAGACGCCTTACGACCGCATCATGATTAACTTGGACATCGAGATCGACCGCTACGCCCGCCTCGTCGAGTCGCTGCGTCGGCTTCCCCCTGAAATCGCGAAAGTCAAAAACCTGCCCGACAGCCTCGCCTTCCACAACGACACCTTGCACCAGCACCTCAAACTCAACAGAGACAACCGCATCGACCTCATTGCCGAGGCACGAAACACAACCGACTCCATCGCGAGGGTCTTTGTCCTCGACAAGAAAGGCGAGCGCGACCGCGACACTTGCCTCTACTTTGCCACCGAACTGCTGAAAATGTATGCCGAAAGCCGAACTGTTATCATGGCCGACAGCATCCACTATGAGGAAGTCTACCTGCGCCTGAAGGAATCCTACGACTACGCCCAGAAGTACTACAAACTGCTGCAAACCCGCATCTTCATTGAAGGGCAAACCCCTTGGCCCGTCATCCTTTCCGACCCGAAACAGTATTGGAATGAGGCCGTTAAAGACATAAAAAACAAATATGTCCTTTATGAGGACACCTTTGCGAGCCAAGACTCCTTGACCGTTGCCATTGCCCCAAAAGTCACTGACAGTCTTTCCATCGCCGACGTGTTGCCCATACCCCTATCTGAAGAAGATTCCACTCTGACCGCCTCGACCGACACAACAAGCACCATTGCGGACCCTTTGGACGAAGTTGAAGAAGAGGATTCGTTGGAAAATGCCGATTGGGAGTATTTGGCTTTGCTTCTTGTCATTGTCTTCATGCTTGTAGGGTTGATGTTTGCTTGGCTCATAGCCACGCTTGTTCTCTTGCCCATCTTCCTTTTCGTCAAACCCGTCAAGAAAGCCGTCGCCAAACAACAGCGACGTTATCTGACCCTGCTGGCTGGCATCCTGCTTTTTGTCATCTTCAACAACTCCTCCAATTTTGTCGAAAACGACTTGTACGAGAAGGCCATCAGGCTCACCAACACCTTCATGTGGTTGCTCGCCGCCATCATAGCCGCATTGCTCATCAGGCTGAAGCCAGAGCAACTCAAAAACAGTGTGAGGCTCTACCTGCCGACCATCCTTATGGCCATTGGCGTCATCGGCTGCCGCTCCATCTTCTTGCCCAATACGATGCTGAACTTCCTCTTCCCTCCCCTGCTGATTGTCTTTTTCATCTGGCAACTTTTGGCCTGCCTCAAGCATGGCAAACTTGCCGAAAAGAGCGACCGCATCATGGGACGGGCTTCGATTTCAGCCACGGGCTTGGCACTCCTGTTGGCCATTGCAGGCTACATCTTTGCCGCCTTGCTCATCCTCGTCTGGTGGTATTTCCAGTTGGCCGCCATCCACACCATGACCACCATCTGGCACCTCATCAGCCGCTATAAGGAAAAACGGATGAAACGCCGCATCAACCATTACCGCGAGCATATCACCTACGTAAGCGGCTCCGACAAGGAGGCCTTGCTTTTCGGTGCCACTTGGTTCTACGACCTCATCAAGGAAGTGGTGCTTCCCGTGCTTGCGCTGTTGTCGGTCCCGTTCTGTTTCCATCTCGGCCTTGACATCTTCGATTTCGACGACCTCTACCATACCCTATACCACAAGCCTTTCCTTCTTCTCACCAATTCGCAAGGCGTTGAAACCTTCAGGCTTTCCTTCTATGGCGTCATCCTTTTGTCATGCCTCGTGTTCGTTTTCCGCTATGCGAACAAAGCCATCCACTACCTCTGGAGGCAAGGCCGTTATTCTGCGTTTCTCCGCAAAAACAACCGCAAGAGCATCCGCAAGAACGAAATCAACCTCTCGCTGGGCGACAGCATTATCAGCGTAATGGTTTGGATGATTTACGCCATCGTTGTCATCATCACAATGCACATTCCGACGGGTTCGCTGAGCCTTGTGGCCGGCGGTTTCTCGGCTGGTGTCGGTTTGGCCCTCAAGGACATCATCAACAACTTCATCTACGGCATCCAACTTATGACGGGTCGCCTGAAAATCGGCGACTGGATTGAGTGCGACGGCGTGCGCGGAACGGTCACCGACATCAGTTACCAAAGCACCCAAGTGGAAACCATCAACGGCACGACGGTATCGTTCCTCAACGCTGCACTTTTCGCAAAGAACTTCACCAACCTGACCAAGAGCAACTCCTACGAATTCCTCAAGATAACAGTGAGCGTGGCCTACGGCACCGACATCCAGCGCGTGCGTGAAATCATTTTGGAGGCCATGCAGGTGCTGCGCACCAAGGATGCCTACGGGCGCGATATGGTGGAGCCGAAGAAAGGCATTTATGTGGTATTCGGCGAGTTTGGCGACAGCGGTGTCGAAATCAGTGTGAAGCAATTCGTCCTTGCGGCGGAGCGCATCGGATACGCCGACCGCGCCAAGGAAGTGATTTACAACGCCTTGAACGCCAACGGCATCACCATCCCATACCCGCAGCGCGACATCCACATCATCACTGAGGAGGAATGATTTTTTGAAAATTCTCCGCAATAAAAAAGCATCTCTATCGTTATCCACAATAATCAAAACAGAATCACCTTGAAAAAAGCATTGAAAATATCCGCCATTGTGCTGTTGCTCACGGTTTTGGCCATTCCAGCACAAGCCCAAAGGAGGGTTATTCATTACCTTCCAAAATACGAACAGGAGCCCTATCATTTCGGTTTCTTGCTGGCCTACAACCAGATGAGTTACACCATAAAAACCGTTGCAAACTACCAGAACCTCCCTCAACCCGCCAACTCGTGGCCCAACGGAAACTACAGCATCTCCAACACTCAAAACATCTATGTCTACAATGTGGAAACAACGCAAACGCCGGGCTTCACCGTGGGCATCATCGGCAGCAAACTCCTTGGCCGCTATTTCGACCTGCGCTTTATCCCCTCGCTGAGTTTCAGTGAGCGTCGATTGCGCTACAACCTTGCCATTGAGGACATTAACGGCAATATGGAATATAAGGAATTCACCAAGTCGATTGGCACCACCTTCGTCGAGTTCCCACTCAACATCAAGTACCGCTCAAAACGCTACAACAACATCGGGGCCTATGTTTTTGGCGGCTTTAATCCCAAACTCGACCTTGCCTCGCAAAAGGACAACAAAGAAACCGATGCCTACGGCAACGAATTCATCAACAACTTAGTCACGAAACGTTTCGACATCGCAGGCGAACTTGGCGCGGGCTTTGACATCTATAACCAATGGTTCAAAATGGGTATCGAGGTCAAGATGAGTTTCGGTCTTCTCGACATTGTGAAGAGTGAAGCCTTCATTTATACCGCCCCCATCGACCAACTTCGCAACAAATTGTTCCAAGTTTCGTTCCTATTCGAATAAATACAACAATACAAATAACTGATTATCAATTCATTGAAAATTTTTGAAATTTTTCTTATCGAAAATGTTGTAGGTAACGAAAAAATATCTAATTTTGCAGCGTCAAAAATGACACACGAAGTGGTCTCTTCGTCTAGTCTGGTCAGGACGTCAGGTTTTCATCCTGGTAACTCGGGTTCAAATCCCGGAGAGACTACAACAAACAAAGAATCCCTATCTGAATATCAAGCAGTTAGGGATTTTTTATTGCCATTTTGCCCCACATTTTGCGAAACCCTTTCGTTCAATCCTAAAAAAGGCCGTTCCCATTGAAAGGAACGGCCTTGTCCTTGTGCGTAGTGTGCTGCCGGTCCGTCACCAGAGGGCAACGCGACCGAATGAGCCAAGGTCGAGGCTGGCAGAGGGAACGCCTAACGCCTTGAACGCCCGCATGATGGTGGAGTAAGCGATGTTTCGCCCACTTTCCATCTTTGAGACATACGATTTCTTCACACCCATACGCTCTCCGAGCTGCTCTTGGGTAAGTCCCTGTTTCTTGCGGGTTTCCTTGATGGCCTCGCCGATGAAGTATTCGTCCACTTCCTTTTTCAACTTGGCCTCGAACTCGTCCCTTTCTGGAGTGCCGATGGGACCAACAATTTCGTCAAGCACTTCTTCTTGTGTGTACAGTTTCATATCGCAGTTTGTTTATTTGTCCTCAAAATATTCCTTTCTAAGCATTTCCGCCTTATCAATTTCCCTTTTGGGGGTCTTGTCCGATTTCTTCACAAAGCCATGTGTAGCCACAATTAGCGTGTTTGTCCTTGTGTCCCAAAAGGAGAGCAATCTGTAGCAGTTTCCGCAGTGGATTGTGCGGAACTCCCAAATGTTGGTGCCTGTGAGCTTCTTGAACACTTCGGTATCCTTGACTCCCAACTTCACTTTCTCAATGTTGTAAGTCAGTTTCTTGGATGCCGAACTGTCAATTTCTTTCAAGAAATCAAGGGCTTCTTGCATATATGCAACCTTTATTGCCATTTTTTTAGTGTTTTCAGGCCGCAAAGTTATGAAAAGTTTTCCGATAAGCAAACATTTTGCTGTTTTTTCACCACTTCTGCGAGAGTGAACCACACTACGCTAAAGAAAAGGTAGGCTGACCGCGAAATCTCTCGCAGTTTCATTCTTCCACCAATCCTGAAAACGAAATAGTTTCTCCACATGAGTTCTATCATTCCCAAATGCAAAACCACAAAAATCACACTACAGTTTTACAATTTGATGGAAAAACTTACCTTTGCAACTTAAATCCCAATGCGTTCAAAGCATTGTTTTGTCTAATTTGGATCGAATGAAACTTCAAGTCATCATCAGCGACCAACACAATCCTTTCCTCAACCGCGCCGTTGAGCAGTATCTCACTGATAACCAAGAGGAAAATACCATTACGATGTACCTTTGGAAGAACCAAAAGACAGTGGTCATCGGCTACAACCAAAACCCCTATTCGGAATGCAATGTAAAACAATTGCTTGACGATGGCGGCCACCTCATGCGGCGTGGCACGGGCGGTGGAGCGGTATATCACGATTTGGGCAACATCAATTTCTCTTTTGTCGCCGACAAAAAGCTGTATGACGTGAAGAAGCAACTCTCCGTGATTCAGGACGCGCTCCTCTCCTACGGCCTAACAACCGAGATTTCAGGCCGCAACGACCTCACCTGCCAAGGGCGCAAGTTCAGCGGCAACGCCTTCGCCAAAGGCAAACAAAACGACCTGCACCACGGCACCATCCTCATCAAGACCGACGGCGCGATGATGCAACATTACCTCATCGTCGATAAGGCCAAGCTGATGAAAAACGGCGTGAAGAGCGTGGCCTCAAGGGTCATCAACCTGAGCGAACTCGTCCCCGAACTGACCTCCGAGAACATCAAGCAGCCTTTGATTGCCTCTTTCGAGAAAGTCTATGGCGGCAAGGCTGAATTGCTGGATTTCAACACTTTGGCAGAAAGACCTGAAGTGAAGTCCATCGTGTCGGAAATCTCGTCCCCGAATTTCCTATTTGGCCGTTGGGAGCAGTTCAAGACCACCAAGAAAGCCCGTTTTGCTTGGGGAGGCGTGGAAATCGCGTTGCAAATCGACGAGGCCAACGCCATCATCAAGGACATTCAAATCGCCTCCGACAGCCTTGAACCTGAAACAATTACACTTGCCGAAAAATTGCTTTTCGGATGCAATACAAAAGCCATGCCCGAGTTTAACAAAAACAATACTGTTTTGTTGGACATAATGAATTTAGTGTTTGGATGATTCCTTAACACGAATTTTCAAGAATGTGCCTTGAAATTGTTTCTTCAAATTCGTGACAATTGATAGCAATTCGTGTAAAAACCAAAAGCCGACATTGCTGCCGGCTTTTTCATTGCTAATCAGTTACTTCAGCACCCTTGCGTCGCCCGCTCCAAACGTTTCATTATCGAGAAAATGAACACAGCGGAGAGCAGACAGAGCACCACAAGCACGCCCCAGACCATCCAGAGCGGCATACCCGTGCCCCAAATGCGGGCAATGACGCTGGTGAGGTAGTTGCCGATGGCAGTCACGCAGAACCACAAACCCATCATCATGCCCTTGTACTTGGGCGGTGCCACCTTCGTGACAAACGAAATGCCGATGGGACTCAACAGCAACTCGGCGAAAGTCAGGACGAGATAGGTACTAATCAGCCAGTTTGGAGAAACCAAAGTGCTACTTACGCCGCCGTGCGCCTTCAGTTCAGCAGGGCTGGCCAATGGGATGGAACAAATCACCAAGATGAGGAAACCGAGGGCAGCCACAATCATTCCCAAGCCAATCTTGCGCGGCGATGAAGGCTCCTTGCCTTTCTTGGCCAAGGCACCGAAAACCGCCATTGAGACGGGTGTCAAAGCGACAACAAAGAACGGGTTGAACTGCTGGAACTGCTGCGGAAGGATATTGATGGGGTCGGGCATCACCCGATACACCGTCCAAGCCATAATCCACAGGAAAACCGTCACGCCGCAACAAATCCCCCTGTTCATCGGTTTGGTCGCTTGGATTGCTCCAAACATCGTGTAAATCGAAACGGCGACCAAAGCCAACGCCCAGATATTGAAACCGAAGCGGGTGAAACCGCTTGCGGTGCTTTGCGTGTAGTCGCGGGCGAAATAGGTCAGGCAAAGACCTGCCTGCTGGAACGACATCCAGAAGAAAATAACCACGGCAAAGACCATCACCAAGGCCGTGATGCGCTCGCGAGTCTGCTCCTTCGAGAGTTCCACCACGTTCACCGTAGTGCTTTCCATTGCTTTGGCCTGCTTGGTGTTCACGTCGGCGTGCTTGAACCAATTGCGGCAACTCAAATAAATCGCCATCGAGAGAATCAATGAAATGCAGGCTACGCCAAAACCATAGTTGTAGGCACCTGACAAAGCATCGATATAGTTGTTGGCAAAGCCCGCCAAATTGCTGATGTCGCCGCCTTGTTGCACGGCCAAAGCCTCAAACTTTGACAGTGCATGGGGCGTAATCGTGCCATCCAGATATTGGTGTGCCAACGAGGGAATTTGCGGGACGTAGGTGTAGCCCGCCTTGCCGAGGAACAAGTCCGTGACTTTGGTAGCAGCCATCGGTGCGAACATCGAACCAATGTTGATGGCCATATAGAACAGGCTGAAGCCATTGTCGCGGAAGGCACTGTATTTGGCCTCGTCGTAGAGGTTGCCCACCATCACCTGCAAGTTGCCCTTGAACAAGCCCGTTCCGATGGCGATAAACGCCAAGGCCGAGAACATAGTGACTTTGGCCGTTTCGGTGGCCATCGGCACCGCCAAAAGCAGGTAGCCGAGGAACATCACCACGATACCGATGCGCACCATCTTGCCGTAGCCGAAACGGTCGGCGAGCATACCGCCGATGAGTGGCATAAAATAGACGCATCCGAGGAAGATGCCATAAATGTGACCCGCCTGCGCCTCGTTGTAGCCGAACTTGGCTTGCAGGAAAAGCACGAAAATCGCCAACATCGTGTAGTAGCCGAAGCGCTCGCCCGTGTTGGCCAATGCGAGGGCGTAAAGCCCTTTGGGATGTCCTTTGAACATATTTTTGAGTTTTTTATTGTTAGTATTGGTTTGTTTTTGAGCAGGGACTCACGTCGCCTGCTTATTGATATGTCGCCCCTACGGGGCTATGTATAAACGATTTATTCAATTCTATTATTCATTAGGCGTTTGGTTTCGAGAAGTTCCCTTTGCAGCAACTCCATCCGCTCCTTCAATTTTAGAAAATTGATTGATTGACAATGCCAATTCTCCAACGGCTCGTTGGAGAATCTTTGAATCTGTTTCATTGGTATAGAAAAGATACCATTTTTTCATATACCAAAGGTTTGATGTGGAAAACCCATCATCTTCTGGAAACTCCTTTTTCAGATCAAGGCTAATTTGCTCCACCACACCCGCGCCCCAGCGTTCTTCAGCCTTTTTCTGCACAAGGTCACGGCCAAGTTGCCAGTTGAAAAGCAGTTTCTCCGCATTCACCCTCACGGCGGCCTTCACTTGCGCCGAGCGGTAACGGTGCTTCACTTCCGCAATCCAATCGGCATAGTCAGTATCAATGTGGATGTCGTGCGAACTGACGATGCGAGGTTGTGCTAAATCGTTGTTTTCCATTTGCAATTATTTTGCTGCAAATTTAGCAATTTGTTTGCAACCAGCACAAAAAAAGCCGACATTGCTGCCGGCTTTTTTTTACACTAAAATTTCAATTCTTATTCCGTCACTCTCTCCAACCATTTCACCATTCCGAACATGACGGACATAGAGACGAGGCAGATGAGCAGGAACACGCCCCAGCATTTCCAGATGTCCCAAGCGTTGAGCATGATGGGGCCAACGAAGATGAAGAGATTGCCGATGGCCGTGGCACCGAGCCACAAGCCTTGGCAGAGGCCCACCATGTGGCGCGGAGCAACCTTCGAGACGAAGGACAAACCCAGCGGCGAGATGAACAACTCAGCCACGGTGAGGAAGAAATAGGTGACAATCATCACCCACGGAGCAGCCTTGGCCAATCCAGCGGCAGCCATCTGGGCCATATCCATAGCGCGGAACTCGTCGCCTGAAGGATAGTGCTTCATGATGGAGAAAACCATCAGGAAAAGGTAGGCGCAACCGGCCAGACCCATACCGTAGGCAATCTTGCGGGGTGTTGAAACGGCCTTGCCCTTGCGTGCCAACATGGCGAAAATGCCCATGACCAACGGGGTCAGAATGATGACGAACAAGGGGTTCAAAGCCTGCCAGATTTCGGGAGCGATGCTCGACGAATCGACGAAGTCGCGGGCAAAGACCGACAGCGACTGTCCGTTCTGGTGGAACGAGAGCCAGAAGAACACGGCAATGCCCAACACGGCAAACAAAGCGGCCATACGCTGCTTGATTTCCTTGGCCATGGCAGCCTTTTCCTCGGCACTGTAGCCAGCGGTTTCGGCGGCCACCTTCTTGGCGGGCTGCGGGAACTTGTTCTTTTGTGTGAAGAAAATAATCAACGAAATCAACATGGCGGCCACCGACACGAAGAACGAGAAGTGGACACCTTGGTTGAAAGTAAGGATATAATCGGAGCAGAACTGCGTCAGGTCGGCACCGTAATTGGCGGTGGGAAGAACGGAGTTTGCCATCGTTTCAGTGAACTTTTGCGTCACCTGCCCATCGGCAAGATACTGGTGGCACAGGGCAGACATGTCGGCGTTGTAGATGAAGTTGTGAGCCTTCAGCCACCACTCGCGAAGCATAGGAGCCACGAAGGGGGCAATCACGCCACCGATGTTGATGAACACGTAGAAAATCTGGAAACCGCTGTCGCGCTTGTCCTTGGCCACGGCCAAAGCCTCAGGGCCTTTCTTGGCAGCCTCGGCCTCGAAGTTGTCGTACATCTGTCCGACCAAAGCCTGCAAGTTGCCCTTGAACAGACCGTTACCAAAAGCGATGCAGAGCAAGGCAACGCAAGTGAAGATGAGGATGCCCCACCATTTTCCGTTGCCGTCGGCGATAATGCCTTGGGCGTCTTGGCTGAACAGCGGAATAGCCATACCCACATAACCGAGGGCCATGATAATCAAGCCCCACTGGATGGTGCGGTGGTAGTTCTGCGTGCGGTCGGCGATGATACCGCCCACCAAACTCAACACGTAAATGCCGAAGTAGAACACCGAGTAGATGATGCCTGCGGTGGCATCGGGCAGTCCGAACTTCGACACGATGAACAGCAACAGGATGGCGTTCATGATGTAGTAGCCGAAACGCTCACCCATGTTACTTAAAGCGGCTGCAATCAAGCCTTTAGGATGTTCCTTCTTGGCTTTCGAGAGATAGAAAAGCAGGAACGGGATGACCACTGCAAGGATGCAGATGAAGATCACCATTGTCACATTTGTTGATAATAATACCATAATGTTATGAATTTAATTGATGAAATAAATTTCTACAACTTTTTTGGCGGACAAAGATAGGGAAAATTCGGTTGCACATGCAAAAAAGGAGAAAAACAGAACAAAAAAAATCCCCGACCCGTAGGCCGAGGATGGATTTGTCTCACGCTTAATATGCAGAACCGGCCGGACGATGATTATTCACGCAGAATCCGCTGAATACGCAGAAGCCTATCGGACAAAATTACGTCGCATTGCGATTCATAAGATTCTGCGTATTCTGCGTGCCCAAAAAAACTATTCCACCACAATCTTCCGTGTCACGCCATTCATTTTCACGAAATACAAACCTCGCGGCAATTCAATGGTTGCTCTCATCTATGTCAATATTATCGTTTGTCTTTTCTATAAACTTTCGTTTTTATCTTGTTGGTTTATAATGATTTCAATTCATTTTCTTCCAATCCCGTCGTGGAGAGAATGACAGCATCGTCCACCCCGGCGGCTCTCAGCTTGCGGGCTATGTCTAAGGCTTTTTTCCTTTCTCCTTCTTTCATGCCTTCTTCCTTGCCTTCTCTCAAGCCTTCTTCCTTGCCTTCTCTCAGGCCTTCCTCTTTGCCTTCACGGAAGTGTTTCACATTACTGTTATTAATGTCGTTGTAATCGAACAACGACTTTTCGTATTGCCTACGCTCGTTGGGCTGCATCTTGTCAATCTCTGCATGGCGGAAAAGCGAGGCAAACACCCTTTCTTGTAAAGCAGCGGGGCGTTCCATCAACCTCGAAAGGTTGCGCAACACAAACAACCACTTGTCGTAAAGCGTCACCAATTCGTCTTCCTTCTTGTTGAACTTGGGCAACTCTATCGTGATGAACGACAACTTGTCGTAAAACACTTCCTTGGTCGCCACGTTCATCAGTTTGGCCTCGTGGTGGACGTCGTCGCTGCTCTTGTCGAAGATGAAGTTCAGGATTCCAATCGTGTAGACGGGATTCAGCTTGTAGTCCCAATCGCCGCGCTTGGCTTGCTCGCGAATGGGGAAGGTGGAATAATACACCATTCGGTCGGCGAAATAGTCCTGATCCACGTTCTGCATCTCCACGATGATATGGTCGCCCTTGTCGGTTGTGCAATACACATCAAATATGGCACGGCGCGAATACACAACCTCGTCAAGATGTTCCGAATTCTGGTAAGTGATGTCCGTTATGTTGTGCCTGCCTTCGAAAAGGGCATTCAGGAACGAAATCAAGTATTCTTTGTTCAGCTCGCTGCCGAAGATGTACTTGAAACCGAAGTCGGTGTACGGGCTGATATATCGCTGTCCGTTCATAGCGTGGTCGTATTAGATCGTCGGTTACATATTTTTTGCAAAATTACCAAAATTTTCGAAAACCAATGCTATTGCGAGTGAATTTTCTTGAAAGCAAAAAGTCTAAGCCTTAATTCATTCACTTTTTGCCATCGTGCATTGCCTTATTTGACTGCAAAATTATGGAAAAGAAACCAATCAAGCAAAAAAATCCCTACTTTTGCCGATTGTTTTAAACGAGGTTACTGGACTGCTTCGTTCCTCGTAGCGACGCAAAGCGACGAGAATAGTCTCGCGTCAAACAACAATTAAACAATTCAACAGTCAACAATTAAACATCCTATAAATGGAAATCAGCAGCAAATACAGCCCTTCGGAAGTTGAAGGCAAATGGTACGAACACTGGATGGACAAGAACTACTTCCACTCCACTCCCGATGAACGCGAACCTTATACCATCGTGATTCCGCCGCCGAATGTGACCGGCGTGCTTCACATGGGCCACATGATGAACAACACGATTCAGGATATCTTGATCCGCCGCGCCCGCATGCAAGGCAAAAACGCCTGCTGGGTGCCCGGCACCGACCACGCCTCCATCGCCACCGAAGCCAAAGTGGTGAACCGCTTGGCGCAACAGGGCATCAAGAAGACCGACCTGAGCCGCGAGGAGTTCCTCAAGCACGCTTGGGACTGGACCCACGAGCACGGAGGCATCATCCTCAAGCAGTTGCGCCGCCTCGGTTGCTCCTGCGACTGGGAACGCACCTCGTTCACCATGGACGACATCCGCTCGAAAAGCGTCATCCGCGCCTTCGTCGATCTGTATAACAAAGGCTTGATTTACCGCGGTGTGCGCATGGTCAACTGGGATCCGAAAGCCCTAACGGCTTTGAGCGATGAGGAAGTCATCTTCAAAGATGAGCACAGCAAGTTGTATTACCTGCGTTATTACCTCCACGAGGATGACGGCACAGGTGCCACGGGCACCGAAGGCGAAATCATCCACACCGATGAGCAAGGTCGCCGCTATGCCGTGGTGGCCACCACGCGTCCCGAGACCATCATGGGCGACACTGCCATGTGCATCAACCCCGCCGACCCAAAGAACCAATGGCTGCGCGGCAAAAAGGTTGTAGTGCCGTTGGTGAACCGCGTCATCCCCGTCATCGAAGACGGTTATGTCGACATCGAGTTCGGTACGGGCTGCCTGAAGGTCACTCCCGCCCACGATGTGAATGACTACATGCTGGGCGAGAAGCACAACTTACAGAGCATCAATATCTTCAACGATGATGCCACTTTGAGTGAAGCTGCTGGCATGTACATCGGCATGAGCCGCGAGGACTGCCGCAAGCAGATTATCGTCGACATGAAAGAGGCTGGACTGCTGGAGAAGATTGAGGACTATAATAATAAGGTGGGCTATTCGGAGCGCACCAATGTGCCGATTGAGCCGAAACTCTCGATGCAGTGGTTCCTCAAGATGGAGCACCTTGCTGGCATCGCTTTGAAACCCGTGTTGAATGGCGATATCAAGTTCTATCCTTCAAAATATGTCAACCTCTACCGTCACTGGTTGGAGAACATCAAGGACTGGTGTATCAGCCGCCAATTGTGGTGGGGCCATCAGATTCCTGCCTACTACCTGCCCGAAGGCGGTTTCGTGGTCGCCGAGACACCCGAAGAAGCCTTGAAACTCGCCATCGAGAAGACGGACAACAAGAATTTGACCCTCAAAGACTTGCGTCAAGACGACGATGCTTTGGACACTTGGTTCAGCTCATGGCTGTGGCCTTTGTCACTCTTCAACGGCATCCTCGACCCCGAAAATGCCGAGTTCAAATACTACTACCCCACCAACGACCTTATCACCGCCCCCGACATCATCTTCTTCTGGGTGGCCCGCATGATCATGGCTGGTGAGGAATACCAAAATGAAGTGCCGTTCAAGAATGTGTACTTCACGGGTATCGTGAGAGACAAGTTAGGCCGCAAGATGTCCAAGTCGTTGGGCAACTCCCCCGACCCGATTGAACTCATCGACAAGTTTGGTGCCGATGGCGTGCGCATGGGCATGATGCTCAGCGCCCCTGCCGGCAACGACATCCTCTTTGACGAAGCGCTCTGCGAGCAAGGCCGTAATTTCTGCAATAAGATTTGGAATGCCTTGCGTCTGGTGAAAGGCTGGAATGTGGACCAAAACGCCGACCAACCCGAGGCCGCCAAGATGGCCGTGAAATGGTTTGAGGCGCGCTTCAACCAAGTGCTAGCCGAGACCAACGACAATATCGACAAGTACCGCCTGAGCGATGCCTTGATGGCCATCTACAAGCTCACTTGGGACGACTTCTGCTCATGGTACCTTGAAATGGTGAAGGCTCCGCAAGGCCAGGGCATCGACCCCATGACCTACGCCGCCACCATCAAGTTCTTCGAGAATTTGATGTTATTGCTGCATCCCTTCATGCCTTTCATCACCGAGGAGATTTGGCACGCCATCTCCGAGCGCAAGGACGGCGACGACATTATCATTGCCCAGCAACCGCGCTTCGACAGGCTCAGCGACCAAGCTGCTGCTGTTCTCAAGCAGATGGAGTTCACGCAAGAGGTCATCAACAATGTCCGTAAAGTACGTTCCGACAAAAACATTGCCTTCCGTGATGCCATCAAGTTAGTTGTTGTGGAAAAGAACGGCAACGCCAACAAGGACTTCGACTGCGTGATTGCCAAGCTCTGCAATGTGAGCGAAGTGAGTTATGTGGCCGAGGCTCCTGCCGGTGCCTTCGGCTTCATCGTGGGCAGCACCGAGTTCTTCGTGCCGCTTACTGGCAGTGTGGATGTCGAGGCCGAAATCAAGAAACTGGAAGAAGAACTGAAATATGCCCAAGGCTTCCTGAAGAGCGTTGAAGCGAAACTTTCCAACGAACGCTTCGTGTGTGGTGCTCCTGCCGCCGTCGTCGACAAGGAACGCAAGAAGAAAGCCGACGCCGAAGCCAAGATTGCTGTGATTGAGCAACAGTTGGCGGGGTTGAGGGGATGATTTTTCTACGAAAAAATCAGGCTTCATCCTTTGTGGTTGAAGCCTGATTTGTTTTTTCCGTAGAAAATCCAACCGAAATTCAAAACGCCGCAGCAATCTTTCTAACAGACCTTAACCTGCTGACAAAACTTTGATTCCGCCGAGCATTAATCACATCATAGCGTGTTTGCATAGCCAAAAGCGGCTCGGCATCAATATCGAGAGCAGCACTGATGAGCAAAGCCATTTCCGTATTTAGCGTGCGTTTGCCGTTCAAAACTTCATTCAGTTGGGTATAGGAAACGCCTATCTGCGCTGCCAACGCCCTTTGCGATATGCCACGATATTCTATCTCGTCCTTGATGACTTCGCCAGGATGCGTCGGATCGAAAGGTTCCATTTTATTTGCTTCCATTGTTTTCATAATCTCTCCTTTATTTATAATGGTTACTTAATTCCGTGATATTGCAAATTGTTGCTATGACTTCATTTTCCTGCACAATCTCTTCAAACTCAATTCGATATTGGTCATTCACTCTCAGCGAAGACAAACCTGCCTTATCTCCGACCAACTTCTCATAATGCAACGCATTATACTTTGCCAACGATAACACATTCGGAGAATCAATCATCAAATCCACCACTTTCTTATACTTCTTGACCACTTGAGGCTGAAAACGATGTTTCTTGTCTCCGCTATCGCCTTTCTCATAGAGGTTGCCAAGGTATTCTTTGTCGAACAAGACCTTCATGTTTTGTCGTTTGGTGCTGCAAAAATAGACAAATTATTTGATGTTCACAAATTTGTGAACAGTTTTCTCCAAAACAGGCCATAAAACTCTCTACGAGCGCTTCGTGAGTGATGCTCCTGCCGCCGTCGTCGACAAGGAACGCAAAAAGAAAGCCGACGCCGAAGCCAAGATTGCTGTAATTGAGCAGCAGTTGGCAGGGTTGAGGGGATGACACAAATGAAATGGGGGGGCAAAAGTCCTTTTTGACGAAAATCCACATCTGATAATCAGTTAGTTACAGATTAAAAAATGGCGATTTTTGTAGTTTTGACACACCCTCATGTTAACACGCATCGCTATTCTTACTTGCGATTCAACATCCACATAAGAAGAACTATTAACACACCACTAGTTACTCCTGCAACTGCGACTATTGTGTTCCCTGTACTTAATACTTGTATCTGTTGGTCCTTTGGTATTTCTTTAATGCGATTGATGAGTGCTTGATTGCCACATAATTCATTATAATCTTGGGGATTACTAGTCTCACACCCGCATATTTCAATATCTTCAACATATGAAACACCATCATTTGATTGTTTCAACAAATACAATACAGAATAATTCATCGTGTTTCCAAGCGTATCAGTGAATTTATAAGTATCTTGAGTGATAAACTTATTAGCCATCGCCGTGCCATATCCAGTATATTTTGAATACGATACGCCCGCAACTATTGCTTCATTTCTTGTACCTGATGAAGATCCATTAATACTAAAACCCTTAGCAGTCATTTGATTATTAATTGAATCAATTACTTTATCATAGTCGGATTTACGAGTCACATATTTTGTCTCCATACAACTTGATAAGGTAATCATAACTGACAGAAACATAAATAAATAGAGTTTTTTCATCATCACATACCCTATATCCGTCATCGGGCGCAACTTCAAGCTTGGCGGACTCCCTAACGCCGAATTGTCTGAAATGATTACAAGCCATACAACGAAAGAAGCGCGGGAATCAACTTTTGCTTATCCCGCTTGTAGAGGCTCTCGCATTGCCCATTGTTAGAGATAAGCAATGCATCAGCCCACGCTTTGGTATGATATTGAGAACAATATACACCAATTAAGGGACGATGACCATCGCGTTATCGCGTAACAATTTAGAATTTGCGAGATTCTACAAGCCGCACATAAGCGCCAGTTCAGCGTCTTTGTCAATATGTCTGCCGCTTGGGCATTGCCAAACGACGGTGCAAATATATACAAAATCCGATTGTTCCACCTGTTTTTTTTGTTATTTTTGCGACTTAATTTTAATCCAAAATGAAACAAGCCACCACATTAGACGAACAAATCTCCCTCTTGCGGTCACGCGGCATCCAAATCAGCAATGAAGAGAAAGCAAAAGAAGTCCTTATGGACATCGGCTATTATCGGTTAGGTTTTTATTTGTTCCCTTTTGAAACAAGCTATCCAAGACTTAGAGGCAGAAAACATGAATACAAAGATGGAACAAAACTTAGTGATGCCGTTACACTTTATTACTACGACTTTGACCTTCGCAATATCTTAATGCGATATATCAACCGAATAGAAGTTGCCTTCCGCACCTATATGATTTATGAGTTGTCGAACAAATACAAGAACGAGCCTACATGGTTTATGAGTCCTTCCATCATGAGCCATCAGTTCCTTCAATCTTTCGACAACGAAATCTATAATGACAATTTCCGCAAGAATCCTGTTATTCAAAGACACCACAGAAAATACATAAATGACAAATATGCTCCAGCATGGAAAACAATAGAGTTTATGACTTTTGGAAATGTCTTGAAACTATACCAAAATCTGAAAAGCTTAGACGATAAGCGTACGATAAGCAAGCGCTTTGGGATTAACCAAACCATGGTTTTTGAGAACTACATGGAAACCATTCGCATAGTAAGAAACAAATGCGCCCACGGTTCTCCATTATTTGACTTGACCTTATGCAAAAGTATAAAGAACGGTCCTGCCGGAAGATTTTCTAATGGAGAAGCCAGTCATTTATCAGCGGCAATTAAAGTCATCCTTTATATGATTGGCACAATATCACAAAATAGGCAGCACGACTTGAAACAAGGAATTGAAGAAATCACTACTATTGCACTAACAAAAAGCCCTGAAATTGAATGGATTATTAAAAAGTTTCAATTATAATGCTTATGATTTGAGAATTATTTTGTACTTTTGCAGTGCCAAAGTGCCGGTATAGTCTTTGTCACTATGCATTGCACTATAAAAGGTTTCAAATCGGGCTTCACCCATTGTCGGTGAAGCCCCGTTTGTTTTTATGTTTTCCGCAGAAAATCTTTCAATAAGTTGCGCAATTATACACCAATTTTACATACAAAATCAACCAAGTTTATTCCATCTGAATTTGCACTAAATTTAGGCCATAATTGTATATCAAAAACATATTAAATGCTGTTTTTCAAATATATAAGCAAAAATATTTTTCGCCAAATCGGTTAAATTTTAATCGATTTGGCGGAAAATAATGCAGATATTTTCCGCCAAAACGATGATTTTTTTATCGATTTGGCGAAAAATAAGCGACGATTTTCGGAAAAGAATCGTACCTTTGCGGTGTCAAAAAAACGGGAAACATGTGCAACATCATCGGCAGAGAACCTGAAATCGCCCTGTTGAGGGAATACGAAAACTCAGGCAAATCGGAATTTGTCGCGCTATATGGCCGCAGGCGGGTCGGCAAGACCTTCCTCGTCAGGGAGTTGTATGGCAGCCAGTTCGTCTTCGAGGTGTCGGGGCTTATCGAAGGCGAGGAGTACGACCAACTGAAAGTGTTCAGCGAGGCCCTGACCAAATACGGCCCAAGGCTCATCACGCAGCCGCAAGACTGGTTTGAGGCCTTCGCCTGCCTTCAATTGCTGCTTAACAAGCACAAGCGCAAGAAACGCATCATCCTGTTCATCGACGAACTGCCCTGCTTCGACACGCACGGAAGCAAATTCATCACCGCGCTCGACCATTTCTGGAACGGTTGGGCCGCCCACCAAAAGAACATCATGCTCATCGTGTGCGGGTCGGCCACCTCGTGGATGATCAGGAACATCATCGACAACCACGGCGGGCTGCACAACCGTATCACACACGAAATGCACCTGCACCCTTTCACGCTGCACGAGACAGAGCTTTACCTCAAAGCCAACAAGTTCAACTGGAACAGGCTTTCCACCGCCCAAGCCTACATGATTTTGGGCGGCATCCCCTATTATCTGAGCCTGCTACAGCCCAACGAAAGCCTCCCGCAGAACATCGACCGGCTGTTTTTTGCCGAAAATGCCGAGATGCACCGCGAATACAAGCGGCTGTTCAAGTCGCTGTTCAAGAACCCAGAGCCTTACCTGCTCATCATGGAAGAACTCGCCAAAAAGAAATCGGGCATGACGCGCGACGAAATCGCCACAGCCTTGGGGCTTTCTTCGGGCGGCGGCCTGAGCGACCGGCTCGAAGACCTCGTCTATTGCGACTTCATCAGGCGTTACTACGTGAAAGAGAAGAAGATAAAGTCCACATCAGCCATCTACCAAATGACCGATTTCTTCACCTTCTTCTACCTGACCTTCTGCCTCAAGCCGCCCACCAACCCAAACTTTTGGGTATCGACCATCGACAAACCGTCCCAAAACACATGGTTCGGTCTGGCATACGAGCGGCTCGCCATGGCACACATCCCGCAAATCAAACGAGCCTTGCGCATCGACAGCATCCAAACCAATTTCTACTCGTGGCGGAGCAAACAAAGTGACCCTGCCGTGCAAATCGACCTTATCCTTGAGCGTGCCGACCAAGTGACCAACGTCTGCGAAGTGAAGTATTCCCAAAAGGAATACAGCATTGACAAGGAAGAAGACCTGCGCCTGCGCGACCGCTGTGGAAGCTTCAAGGAAGAAACCAAAACGCGGGCTGCCATCCATCCAGTTTTGGTCACCACATTCGGCTTGAAACAAAACATGTATTCTGATTTCATTGCCGCCGAAGTGACCTTGGACGACCTGTTTTCATGAAAACATTTTCCGCCAAATCGGTAAAATTTTCATCGATTTGGCGGAAAATAGAATCATTCTAAACAACAAAACTTTGGGGAAAAATCATAAAAAATCAGATTTTTCCCCAGAGTTTTATCATTTGCACCCTTCACAGCCACCATCGCAACTGCCGCCGCAACCAGCACAGCCGCCTGCGCCGAAGTCCTCGTCGGTGGATTCGCGGACATCAAGGATTTCACCTGAGAAATGGAGGTGCTTGCCCGCCATGTCGTGGTTGAAGTCCATCTTCACGTGGTTGTCGCCAATCTCGCGGACGATGCCGGCAATCGGGCGACCATCGGAGGTTTGCATCATCAGTTGGGCACCGACTTTCACCATATCCATCAGAACGTTGTTCTGCATAAACATATTCTTGTCGAGATCCATAATGTAGTTCTCGTCGCGC
>CACZDU010000010.1:0-107984 GCA_902780055.1 uncultured Bacteroidia bacterium
GGTGTTCCGTTTCCATTGGTCCGAGCAAAACGCCTATCTCGCGTCGCCCGTGTTCAGCGGCACGGAACAGGGGCTTGATGTGGCGTTCCAATACATGAAGGGTAGCACTACGACCAATCGCACCGAAAGATTCCAAGTAGGTTACACCACCGATGCAGATGCTGCCCCGGCCGACTTCACTTATGGCGAGACCATACATGGCGAAAACCATTGGGTGACGTATGCAAACACATTCCCGGCAAACACCAAGCGCATCGCCATCAAGTACATCTATACCGATGGTCTTTACCTCCGCCTTGACGACTTCAACTTCGAGGCTACTTCATCATCCTGCCCAAGGCCTTTCAACCTTACCGCTGGCACCCCTGGGGCACACAGCGTTGAACTCAGCTGGACCGAAATAGGCGAAGCCACCGCATGGCAGATTTGCCTCAATGACGACGAAGAGAACCTGATTGATGCCGACACCAATCCTTACACGCTCACAGGCCTCAATCCTGTAACGGAATACACCGTGAAAGTGCGCGCCAACTGCGGCTCCGAACAGAGTGCTTGGAGCATCGGCCTCACTTTCACCACACCGTGCGAAACCTTCCCCCTGCCTTATTCCTACGGCTTCGAGGATGCCGGCGATTTGGATTGCTGGGAAGTCATTGCCACAAGTTCTTCCACGGGTATCGCCACTGTTGATGATGCCCCCGAAGGCTCGAAGGTGTTCCGTTTCCATTGGTCCGAGCAAAACGCCTATCTCGCGTCGCCCGTGTTCAGCGGCACGGAACAGGGGCTTGATGTGCGCCCCGGCCGACTTCACTTATGGTGATACCATCCATGGTGAAAACCATTGGGTGACGTATGCAAACACATTCCCGCCAAACACCAAGCGCATCGCCATCAAGTACATCTATACCAATGGCATGTCCCTCCGCCTTGACGACTTCAACTTCGTGAGCGCTTCCTGCCCAAGGCCTATCAACCTTACCGCTGGCACCCTTTGGCCACACAGCGTTGAACTCAGCTGGACCGAAAGAGGCGAAGCCACCGCATGGCAGATTTGCCTCAATGACGACGAAGAGAACCTGATTGATGCCGACACCAATCCTTACACGCTCACAGGCCTCACTCCTGCAACGGAATACACCGTGAAAGTGCGCGCCAACTGCGGCTCCGAACAGAGTGCTTGGAGCAACGGTCTCACTTTCACCCTCTGCGAAGCCTTCGCCCTGCCTTACTCTTACGGCTTCGAGGATGCCGGCGACCTGGATTGCTGGGAAGTCATTGCCACGAATTCTTACACGGGTATCGCCACTGCCAATGACGCTCCCGAAGGCTCGAAGGTGTTCTGTTTCCATCATAGGGAGCGAAACGCCTATCTCGCGTCGCCCATGTTCAGCGGTACGGAACAGGGGCTTGATGTGGCGTTCCAATACATGAACGCCAGCACTACGATCAATCGCACCGAACAATTCCAAGTAGGTTACACCACCGATGCAGGTGCCGCCCCGGCCGACTTCACTTATGGCGATACCATCTATGGTGAAAACCATTGGGTGAGGTATGAAAACATTTTCCCGGCAAACACCAAGCGCATCGCCATCAAGTACATCTATACCAATGGCATGTCCCTCCGCCTTGACGACTTCAACTTCGAGAGCGCTTCCTGCCCAAGGCCTACCAACCTTACCGCTGGCACCCCTGGGCTACACAGCGTTGAGCTAAGCTGGACCGAAAGAGGCGAAGCCAACGCATGGCAGATTTGCGTCAATGACGACGAAGAGAACCTGATTGATGCCGACACTAATCCTTACACGCTCACAGGCCTCAATCCTGGAACGGAATACACCGTGAAAGTGCGCGCCAACTGCGGCTCCGAACAGAGTGCTTGGAGCAACGGCCTCACTTTCACCACCCTCTGCGAAGCCTTCGTCGCCCTGCCTTACTCCTACGGCTTCGAGAATGCCGGCAATCTGGATTGCTGGGAAGTCATTGCCACGAGTTCTGGCACGGGTATCGGCACCGCTTATGACGCCCCCGAAGGCTCGAAGGTGTTCCGTTTCCATTATAGCGAGCAAAACGCCTTTCTCGCGTCGCCCGTGTTCAGCGGTACGGAACTGGGGCTTGATGTGGCGTTCCAATACATGAACGCCAGCACTACGAGCATTTACACCGAACAATTCCAAGTAGGTTACACCACCGATGAAGGTGCCGCCCCGGCCGACTTCACTTATGGCGATACCATACATGGCGAAAACCATTGGGTGACGTATGAAAACACATTCCCGGCAAACACCAAGCGCATCGCCATCAAGTACATCTATGCCGATGGTATGTTCCTCCGCCTTGACGACTTCAACTTCGAGGCTACATGCCCAATACCTACCAACCTTACCGCTGAAAGCATCACGGCCACCACCGCCGACCTCAGCTGGAACGGTTCTCCCGGTGTGGAAAGCTTCACCGTGCGTTACAGAACGCCTGCCGGTATGGATGAACTGTACACGGAAGACTTTGAAAGCGAAACCTCATTCGCCAACTGGACTTTCATCAGCATGAACACTGCAAACAATATCGAATCAGGCAGGGCTGGCCGTTTTGCGGAAGCTGCACATAGCGGATTGTATGGATTCAGTTTCTCGTCTTTTAGTCCCGCTGATGATTACAACCAATATCTGGTCTCTCCCGAACTGACCGTGACGGGTGAACTCTCATTCTATTTCAGGAAGACCCACACCTATACTGAAACCTTGTATTTTGGTTATTCCACCACCACCAACGATTTGGAGGCTTTCACTTGGACAGAGGATCTTGCTCCTACCGAATCATGGCAGCAATACACGCAAGACCTTCCTACCGATGTGAAATACGTTGCTTTCCATTACTTTGGCGATTGTGAATACTATGTCTATGTTGATGACATTGTCATTAATACTCCCGCTGGCGAATGGGAAACTGTAAGCACAACCGAGATGAACGTCACGCTGACGGACCTAACACCCAACACGCTTTACGAAGCCCAAGTGAAGGGCAACTGCGACGACACCCACCAAAGCAAGTGGAGCAACGCCATCGACTTCACCACCCTGTGCGGGCTATACGAGATAACCTTAGATGCGCCTTACTATGAGAGTTTTGAGACCCCAGAAGGAACCCCCTTCAATCAGGCAGGCCCGCTCCCCGATTGCTGGCAGGCATACCGCACAACAATCAACGGACTCTGGCCGCACAACAGTACCAGTTGGCACCACGACGGCCTACAGTCGCTGGCATTTTACAATTGGTACGACCCGTTCTATGCCATCCTGCCCCAGTTCAGCAATCCCCTCCACGAACTGCAAATCAGTTTCTGGATGACGAACGAGGCTGGCGCATTAATGTTGGGCTACCTCACCGCCGAGGACGACGGCACCTGCAACACGTTTACAGCCATTGCCACCTACCCCAACACCGGCGGCACCACAACGCAACGCAGCTTGGTTTTGGACAATGTGCCAGCCGTGGCGGAGCGTTTGGCGTTCCGTTGGACAGGGCCACACAACGACGGGCGTTGCTTCATCGACGATGTGACGGTTTCCATCAATCCCGCCGCCACGTTTCCTCCCCACGACATTGCTGCCAGCAACATCACCCCCCATGAAGCCGACATCACTTGGGAGGGCTATTGCGACAGCTACGCGCTGCGCTACCGGCAGGTTGCCATTGCCCCCGAACCCATCCTCAGCGAAGGCTTCGAAGGCGGAACGATACCCGAAGGCTGGAACATTGAAGGCGACAACTTAGACCCGACCAAGACTTGGCGCGTCGGCTATGGCGACAGTAATTATCAAACCGGCACCCACAACGGCAGTTACAACGCCCGGATTACGCACAACGAAAACGACCAAGTGACCTACTTGGTCATGCCCGCCATCGACTTGAGCGAGTATGTCAGAGCGGAACTCTCCTTCTGGTACGTCAACAGGAAATGGGTCTTCTCCATCGACGAATTCGCCGTTTGCTACCGCATTGGCAGCAATGGCGTGTGGAACGAACTTTGGAGCACCGCCGATAACCACGAAACATGGACGAGCCAAACCGTTGTCCTGGCCGGCCTCGCCGACAACTACCAAATCGGCTTCCGCTTCACCGACCACTACGGCCACGGTGTGGCTTTGGACGACATCGCCGTTGGCATTGCAGAAAACGCTGCATGGACTATCGTCGACAACGCACAAAGCCCCCACACGCTCAGCGGGCTCACGAAAGAAACCCCGTATCAGGTGCAGGTGAAGAGCAACTGCGCAGGCTACGAGGACTGGAGCGAAACGGTCGGCTTCACCACAATGGGGTGCGAGATTCCCGCCAATGTTGCGGCGACCGACATCACGCCGACGAGTGCCGCCGTTTCGTGGACGGGATTCAACGACAATTACAACCTTTCCTACCGGCGAGTGCCAAACACGGCGCCTGAAACCATTCTCAACGAAGGTTTCGAGGGCGGCACCATGCCCCAAGGCTGGACCATCGAGGGCGACAACCTAGACCCAAGCAGTACTTGGCGCGTAGGCCAGGGCGATGTAAGCACTTACACCGGCACCCACAGCGGCGACTACAACGCCCTGATTACGCGCAACAGAAACGGCCAAGTGACCTACCTGGTCATGCCCGCCCTCGCCTTGGGCGAGTATGGCAGCATGGAACTCTCTTTCTGGTACATCAACAGAGAATCGCTGTACATGGCCGACCAAATCGCTGTTTGCTACCGCATCGGCAACGAGGGCGAGTGGCACGAATTGTGGAGTACCACCGCGAACCACCAAGTATGGACGAGCCAAACCATTGCCCTGACCGGCCTTGCCGACAACTACCAGATTGGCTTCCGCGTCGGAGACCGCAATGCCTACGGCGTGGGCTTGGACGACATCGCATTATGCGATTTGACCCCCTTCCAATGGATTACCGTCAGCGAGGCCGAAAGCCCGCACACGCTCACCGGTCTCAGGCCCGAAACCGAATACGAGGTGAAGGTGCAAGGCGTTTGCGAAGGCGAGGCCACCGACTGGAGCGAGAGCGCCTACTTCACCACCTTGGAAGGCACAACCTTCACCAAGGACATCATCGCCCACACCGACAACGGAGGCTGGTATCTGATAGCCTCGCCTGTGGCGGAGGCCGTCACGCCCACGGCGGAAAACGGATTCCTCGCCAACGAATACGACCTCTACCGTTTCAACCAAAGCGCGGAACTGGAATGGGAGAACTGGAAGGCGGAAGGCGAGCACTACCACTTCAACCTTGAAGCGGGCCGGGGCTACCTCTACGCCAACAGCGGGGATGTCACGCTCACCTTCGTCGGCACGCCCCACGCGGCCACTGAGCCTGTCGAAGTGCCGCTGGCCTACGACCCCGCCGCCGACTTTGCCGGCTGGAACCTCGTGGGCAACCCCTTGCCGGGAATCGCTTTCATCGACCGTGATTTCTATGTAATGAACGGCGACCGCGACGAAATCGTAGCCGCCGAAGGCAATACCGTTGAGCTTATGGAAGGCATTTTCGTAATCGCCGAGGGAGAAAACGACACCATGACCTTCACCCCAGCCTCACAAAGCGCAATAGCCAACAATGCTTCCTTGGTCGTGAACCTCAGCCAAGGCCGTGGTTCCGTCATCGACCGCGCCATTGTCCGCTTCGACAGCAACCGCACCTTGCCCAAGTTCCAGCTCAACCCAAGCAGCACGAAGGTTTACATCCCGCAAGGCGGGAAAGACTATGCGGTGGTCGCCGCCGAACAAACGGGCGAAATGCCTTTGAACTTCAAGGCTGAGAAGAACGGCAACTACACGCTTCGTTTCGACACGAAGGATGTCGCATTTGATTACCTGCATTTGATTGACAACCTCACTGGCGCGGATGTAGATTTGCTGACTCCCCCGGCAGGCGTTCCCCCTTTGCAAAGGGGGCAAGGGGGATTTAACTACACCTTCACCGCCAAGACGACCGACTACGCCAGCCGTTTCCGATTGGTGTTTTCCGCTGGCGATGCAGGCGGGGACGCCTGCGAACCGCCGTTTGCCTACATCAACAACAGCAACATCATCATCAACGGCACGGGAACCCTCCAAATCATTGACATTCTCGGCAAAGAATTAGTGAGAAAGGAACTCTCAACTCTCAACTCCCAACTTTCAACTTTCAACTTTGCCCCGGGTGTGTATGTGTTGCGTTTGGTGGACGGCGACACGGTTCGGACACAGAAAATCGTGGTGGAATTCTAACAGCGGGTCATGCCCCGTTGTCGCTACCACGAAACGAAGTTTCGGCATCCGCCAGTAGTAAATCGCTCCTTCTGGGTTGCGTTTCGCAACGCCCCAAAGGGGCGATACTGCATTTCCAAAAACATTACGCAAAATCCGTTACGCAAAATCCGTAATATTTGGAAAATGTGTATTTTTGTGGTATGAAACAAACCACCCAATGTTACTTGGAGCGCGGCAGCCAATACCTCATGCTGCACCGCACCAAGAAGGAGAACGACGAGAACCACGACAAATGGATTGGCGTGGGCGGCAAGTTCGAGGAAGGCGAAAGCCCCGAGGACTGCATGAGGCGCGAAGTGTTTGAGGAAACGGGCTTCACCGTTACGGAGTGGCGCTATTGTGGCATCGTCACCTTCGTCCACAACATCTGGCCCGCCGAGCAAATGCACATCTTCGTCTGCACCGACTGGACGGGCGAGCAAACCGACTGCAACGAAGGCGACCTCGAATGGATTGACAAACAGCGGCTTCTTGAACTTCCTTCTTGGGAAGGCGACAAGATTTTCCTGAAACTGATTGACGAGAAGCGACCGTTTTTCTCGCTGAAATTGTGTTATGAGGATGAAAGCCTCCGAAAAGTGGAACTCGACGGCAGGGAATGGACTCGATAATTGCGGATTGGTACAATATTTGCTGAAAATTATCGTATTGTTTATCAAGAGACAACATATTATGAAAATCAACACATTGAACAAGTTGAACAAGCGAATCTTGGCCTTTTTCGGGATTTGTCTTGTGATGGCTGCAATTTCGCCGCGTCTTGCTGCCCAAACCATAGTCAACGCGGATTTTGAGAGTGGCAACACGGGCTTTATCACCGATTATTCCTATACCGCAACGGGCGAAGTGGGCGAGGGGTATTATTGCATTGATGTCACTGCACAGGGCCACGGTGGAGGCACTTTGGGCGGTTGGCCTGATATTCGTGGTTATGGCGGTTCGGGCAAGTATATGTTGGCCAATGGAAAAGGTGGGGCAACTAATCCTACATTGGTGGTTTGGAAGCAAACGGTCAATGTCACTGCCAACACCGATTACATTTTCTCCTGCCAGGTGGTGAACTTGGCACAGTCCTTTTTCGGCTATAGCCCCAATCCAGCCAAATTGCGGCTGAAAATCAACGGAAGCAATGTGGGTGCCGATTTGACCATAGCGCAAAACAACGAGTGGCATGAGTGGTCGAACACATGGAGCAGCGGCAGCGCAACCCAAGCAACTATTGAGATTTATGATGTTTATACGGGCAATTCGGGCCTTGGCGACGACTTCGGCCTCGACCATTTCCAACTGACCCCACAAGCCACCTACAGCGTGAATGCAGTGGATGACGATGCCTCGGTTTGCTTGTATAGCACAGTTCAGATTGACATTTTGGCCAACGACATCATCACGCCGAGTGGCCAGCAGTCGGGGGCAACGGTTCAAATCATCCAGAATCCGCAGCATGGCACTGCCACATGGAACAACAACACCCGAAAGATTCAATATATGTTTACTGATGCCTCATATTCAGGTGATTTGGATCAATTTAAGTATCGGGTGACGATTCCTCACGGCGAAATGTCGGAGGCTTGGGTGTATGTGACGACGAGCAAACAACCCAATGTGGGCTGGATTGACCCTCCGACAACGATTTGCGCAGGCGGCCCTTTGGGAATCCCTGTGCCAACGGTCGTACCTGCCCAAGGAACAGGGCAATGGGAATACAGCCCAACACAAAATGGTACGTATTCGCCCATTCCTGACCCCAACAACATCCCGATTTCGATGAATGGTAACTATGTTCGTTTTTCGGCCACCAACGACTGCGGCACGGGTAGCAGCAATTCAGTACAAATCTCGGTGACGAATGGCCCGACTTTCACGGGACAAACGCCTCAAGTCCAGCCATTTTGCGCAGGCACCAATTTGACTTTGACCCCTCCCGCTTTCAATGCCAATGGCGCTCCGATTGTTGAACAAGGATGGGTGATTTCGCAAACGGAAAACGGTGAGTATCAGCCATTCAGCCAGAACAACATACCTGCTACTTATAACGGTTGGTACATCTGTTACATGGTGGAAAGCAGTTGTGGCAGCATCTACAGCACCCCCAAACGGCAGTTGGTGGTGAATGTTGCGCCCGCCGTTACGGGGACGCTGGCTGCACCCGAGGCCATTTGTGCCGGCGAAGACTTGACTCTGACCGCTCCGACTTATTCAGGCAATGGCACAGGTTCATGGGAAATTTGCCAAACGCAAAACGGAACTTTCCAAACCTTTAATCCTCAGAATGTTCCATCGACTTACAACAATTGGTATATCCATTACAAGGTGAGCAACGATTGCGGCAGCGATGTGAGCAATGCAGAGCAAATCCATGTGAACGACGCGCCCACAATTGCCACACCTGCTACGCCACAAGCCATTTGCGCTGGCTTTAGTTTCAACTTGACCACACCCACCATCCAAAACAACGGCTCTAATGTCACGAGTCAAGGTTGGCAAATCTACCTCAACGGTTCATGGCAGACTTTGACAAACAGCAACATTCCTTATAGTTACAATGGTTGCAATATCCGTTATTTCGCTGAGAATGATTGCGGTACGACCAATAGTGCCAGCGTTCAAGTCACGGTGAACGATGAGCCACTTGTAGGGGCCATCACCGCACCTTCGGGCATTTGCGCAGGCGAGTCCTTCTCCTTGACTGCCCCGACCGTGGATTGGCGGCACACCAACCAAGGCACGGGCAGTTGGGAAATCGCACCGACCTCATCAGGAGAGTTTACCGCATTGAACAACAATAACATACCTTTCATTTACAACGGCTATTACATCCGCTACAAAGCCGTCAACGGGTGCGGAACTGCTTATTCATCCAATGTCGTGCAGGTGACGGTGTATTCCAACGCCCCGACCTACGACACCATCACTGCCTGCGATGTTTATCAATGGAACGGCCAGAATTGCAACCATACGGGTGACTATCAGGCCAATGTGCAATCGCCCGAAGGATGCCAGATTGTGGCGCACCTGCATTTCATTATGAGCGATGCCTACACGGAAACGCAAACCGTTTCGGAATGTGATGCCTACTATTGGCCAAAGAATGGTGTAACATACAATGCTTCAGGAAATTATGAATATACCGTGGAAAGCGGGAATCCATTGGTCTGCGACAGCATTTTCACGCTGAACCTGACCATCAACAATGCGCCTGAAATCTTGGGAAGCCTCGCTGCACCCAATGCGGTTTGTGCGGGCAGTGCGTTGCAGGTGACCGCACCTCAATATGCAATGAATCATGCCAACGGAGGCGATGCCCACTGGGAGTATGCCTCTTCTCCCAACGGGCCTTTCACCGCTTTCGACCCCACGACGAATAACCTTGGTTATGGCAACTATTATCTGCGTTTCGCGGTTGTCAACGATTGCGATGAGGCCTACAGCAACGTGGTTCCCTTCAGGGTGAACGACAAGCCGGAGGTGCAGGGACATCTCGGTGCGTTCCAAGTTTGCGAAGGCAGTCCGCTCGACCTGCCGAATGTGAACGTGATTTGGAAAAACGAGAGCGGCGACATGCGCATACGCGAATGGCAGATGGCCACCACGCAAAACGGTGGTTATGAGCCATTTGACTCTACTATGGTGATGCAGTCCAACTTCAATGGCTACTGGATAAAGTTTGTGGCGCGAAACAATTGCGGCGAGGATTTCATTGGCCCCGTTATGATTACCGTTCTGACGGTTGAAGACCAGTGGCTTGAAACCATCACGGCCTGCGATGCCTATACGATTCCTGAGACAGGCGAAGTTATAACTCAAAGTCAAACGGTTGAATATGAGGTTTTCGAACCTTGTTATCACATCGTTCACCAACCTGTTGAAATCAATTACAGCAACCATGTGACGGATTCTATCACTTGGTGCCATGAGGAGTATGTGTGGAACGGAATGACTTTCTATCATTCCGACCAAACGCAATTTGCCACCATTACCCTGAGCAATCAGTTTGGCTGCGATAGCATTGTGGATTTGAAACTCGACTTTGACGAATACGCCTCCTATACCCATGCCAGAACTGGCTGCGATTCATACGTTTGGGAAATGAAGCCCGACCATACCTATACGGAAAGTGCCATCGATTCTGTGTTTGTGCCTGCTGTCGGTTCCGATGATTGCGACACTTGGTATTATCTCGACCTTACCTTGGGCCACAATACTCTCATTGACGGCGGCGAGAGGACGGAGTGTAGCGGCTTCGTTTGGCATGGCGTGCCTTATTATGAGGATGCCGTCATTTATGATTCTTTGCAGACCGCAATCACCCACTGCGACAGCATCATTGCCTACCAATTGAACATCATCGCGCCGAGTTATGGCGAAGAAAGCATTGTGTCTTGTCGCCCCATTTGGTGGCAAGAGCATTATTGTGAGGAAGAAGGTGATTATCAGCATGTTTTCCAAACGGCGCAAGGCTGCGACAGCATCGTCACCATGCACTTCAGTCTTACGCCTGAGATAGTGAAACAATTGGATACCTTGGCTTGCGAGGCTTTTTCGTGGTATGGCAATTATTTCAGTGAGAATGGGCAAGCCTCACACACTTTCCTGACCCCAGCCGGCTGCGACAGCACGGTCTATTTGAATGTGAGTTTCCTCCAAGCGGATATTCTAGATGACGAGCCAGTCTCGGCGTGCAACTCGTACACTTTCCATGGGATTACCTACGGGCCGGGCATCCACGAAATCTACCATGATACCGTGTTTGCACCAAACGGGTGCATCAGCGAGATACAATTGCTGAACCTGACCGTTAAGGATTCGGAACAGATGGGAACCATTTCAGGTGCCTCATCGGTGTATGTGGCTTCCAACCTGATTAGCGGCATTTATCGCTATGAGATTGACATGACGGGCTTGACTGACTCCGTTTCTTGGTCGCTGTCCAATTCGGATTGGCAGATTGTGGAATCGGGAATCGGTTTCTGCCGCGTTTTGGTCACAACGCCGGGAGTCGCCATCCTGACAGCCCATTTCCAAGTGGAGGAATGTGGCGAGATGGAGCGCACTTTTGTCATCAATGCGGGCTTCTTCGATGTGGAGGAGATGGAAGGCCGGCAGGTGCAGGTCTATCCCAACCCCACCAAGGGAACGGTACACATCGAGGCCGAAGGCATCGAGAGCGTCCGTCTGACGAACATGATGGGTCAAGTGCTTGAAATGCGCGAATTTGGCCGCGCCGACAGCATCGAATTGAACCTCAGCGGCTATGTGCCGTCTGTGTATCTGCTTGAAATCAAAACTGATAGGGGAGTTGCGAAAAAGCGTTTGGTGTTATGTCGATAATTCCTAATTTTGCCGTCAAAAGTAACAGCGTATGAAAAGAAGTTTAATATTGTCGTTTGTATTGGGACTGATGGCTTTGTTGGCCCAAGCCCAACCCGTTACCATCACTCCGCCATCGGCCACCATCGATCCGGGTCAGTCGGTGACTTTGACCGCTTCGGGAGCTATGTATTACCAATGGTCGCCTGCCACGGGACTTTCCACTACTGAAGGGCCAGTCACGGTGGCTTCGCCCGCTGTGACGACCACCTACACTTGCGAGGGCTATGCCCCAGGCGCGGAAAGCGTGGTGAACGGCGACTTCAGCCAAGGCAACACGGGCTTCACTTCGTCATACGAGTACAACTCCAACCTTTGGAACGAAGGCACCTATTATGTGGACTCTGATGCGAGCCTGCATCACGAGAACTTCCACGGCTACGGCCACGGCGACAACGGCAACTTTATGATGGTCAATGGCGCCATCAGTCCGGGCACAAATGTTTGGACTGAGCAAATCACCGTTGTTCCCAACAAGTATTATGCGTTCTCCACATGGGCCTGCACCTTGGCGGGAGGCGCATCGCAAGTGGCGCGGCTCCAGTTCAGCATCAACGGCAACCAAATCGGCGATATTTTCTCTGCCCCTGATCAAACGATGGTTTGGCAACAATTCTACGAACTTTGGTACAGCGGCAACTCCACCTCTGCCACCATCACCATCCTGAACCAAAACACGGGCGGCGACGGCAACGACTTCGGCTTGGACGATATCTCGTTCCGCGAACTCGTTCTTGTTGGAAGTCCGACCTGCACCGTTTATGTAGGTTCAATGACCGCCACTGCCACCGCCGACGACACGGAACTCTGCGAAGGCGAATCGACCACGCTCCATGCCTTGCCTACGGGCGGCAGCGGCAACTACAGTTACAGTTGGACACCAGCCAACACTTTGGTCAATCCCAATGGTCAGCATCCCGTGGCTACGCCTCCCGTGGGCACAACTACCTACACCTGCCAAATCACCGATAATGATTGGGGCGGTTCGCAAAATGTCAGTGTTACCCTTGTGGTGCATCCCAACGAGGTGGAGCATGTGTATGAAACCATTTGCGAAGGCGATACCTACGACTTTTATGGTCAAATGGTCAGTGATCCAGACGTGTATGAACATCACGAGCAAACCCAATTTGGTTGCGACAAGACCATCTATTTGCATTTAGACAATTGGTCAACATACGACGAGATTACCATCACCGTTTACATCTGTTCAGGCGAGACTTTCAATTTCTATGGCACTGAATACAGTCAGTCGTGCCAAGAGGCCTACACCGACCAAAGCATCCACGGTTGCGACAGCATCGTCCGCCTCAATCTGACGGTCTATCCGCCCAACGACACTACATTGGTTGATCCGAGCATCTGTATAGGCCAGAGCTATAATTTCCACGGAACACTTTACGACCAAGACGGCCAAATCGCCTATTTCGACACCATCGACAACAACGGCTGCCTGAAGGTGGAGAAGTTGGTGCTCACCGTCGACGAGTACCAAATGCCGCCCGTTGTGAACCAATACGAGTGCTACGAACATGGCTCAACGCCTTCGTGGTATTGGGACAAGACAGAAACGACCTACCATGAAGACACTTACGACGAAATCATTCTCGACGACCCCAACGGCGGCTGTCCCATCAAGCATAGGCTGAACCTGAAATTCCACGAGGAATACTACAATGAGGAGAACAAGACGGCCTGCGTGGAATACTATTGGCCCATCACGGGGCAGACTTATACGGAAAGCCAAAACGGCATTACAAGAACTTTCCATTATGCCTTCGGCGATGTGGAATGTGACAGCACATACGTCCTCAATTTGACCATCGCTGATTATGAAACCGTGGATATTACCGTTGGGGATGATGAGAACTGCAACAGTTACTTTTGGGATCCGCAGGGACTTCCTTATACAACTGAAGATGCTTACGACCCTGAAAACCATGTTTATACAGAGTCAGGCGATTATCACAGAACCTACCAGAATCAGATGGGATGCGACAGCGTTGTCACTGTCCATGTCGATTTTGAATACACGCCCCATCCGACCGACATCTACCCGATGGATGAGGCAAACACGGCGCCGCATTGGGTGGTGACGGCCACCGAGTTCCAAATCAACGATTACGATTTCCACCTTTGGGACACCAATCCGCATTGCTCGTGGGATACTGTTTATTGGAGTTTCGACAAGCCCTTGCAGTGGGTGCTTGAACCTTTTGGGGAACGCGGGAAATGCTGCAAGGTGTATGTGCTTGAGCATGAGAATGATACCATTTGGCTGAGTGCCCGTGCCATCAACCGTTGTGCGCCTGAAGGAGGCGTTGAGCAACGGTATTGGTTCGTTTGCTCCTTCTACGGAGTGGACGAAAACAGCTCTTCGTCATTGGGCTTCAATGTCGTCCCGAATCCTAATAATGGGCAAATGACGCTTCATTTTGAGCGTCTTACGGGCAAAATTAATGTCAAAGTCTATGACATGAGAGGCGAGTTAGTTGATGATTTCCAGACCTATAATGGACTGGAAATGAACACAATGCACTATGAAATGAAAGGAAATGCCGACGGCATCTATTTCTTCGTGGCCACGGGCAAGGAAGGCACGGTGGCACGAAAAGTGGTTGTCGGCAGATAAAACATTGACTATGAAGAAGAAAAACATCATTTTGGGTTTGGGGTTGTTTTTGGCGGTAGGTTTGGCCCTGAGTTCATGCACCAAAAACGATGACAGTACCATTGTTCCCATTGGCACTGAGGATTATGTAAAACCTTTTACATCGGTTGTGGATTTGGTTTTTTCGTCGGTTCCCGAAGCGACAAAAACCCAGTTTTTGCAAGACTTTGGCGACCTTCCCGACGGTCCCGTTCCGCCCAAGATTGAGGGCAGTTTCAAGATGAGTCCCAAGCAGCGTGTGGCTACCAATACTGGTTTGCCCGTGCCGACGATTGAACAACCTGACCTGTTGCTGCGTTTCTCAAATCAGCACAATGAGTTGATACAGTTGGACTTGAACGAATCTACTGAAAACTTCTCCGATACGGTGTTTGTTCGCGGCAACGACAATGCCTTTACCGTTTATTTCATTGAGAACAAGTCTTATGAGGTGCCGCTGGACGGGGCAGTGTATCATGTCGTGATGGAGCGTGGTGTCATTATGAAAGGCAAAATGACCGACAGGGGAATTTCAGATTTCCGTTATGCCACCGTTGTCAAGAAGGCCGAGGATGACTCAGGCGGCCTCATTGACCAGTATGATAGCGGTACCTATTTCATTTATAAAGATGGCGATGGCGTGGCCGAAAAATTCGATTGGTAAATTTGGTGTTATGAGAAAGTGTTTGATAATCATAGGGATAGTTCTTGGTCTTGGCTTGGTTTCAGAAGCCCAGATGCAGCAGAAGGCAACGGAAAGCAAAGCAATTGCCATAGGCATCAAAGGCGGGGTCAATATTCCTCGAATGTATTATTTTCGCAATAAGCCGTTGAGCCAATTGCCTCAGAATGTTGCTTTTACACCGATGGGTGGACTTTTCGTTGATATTCCTTTGGGCGATGCTTCCATTGTTTCACCTGAGTTCGTCTATCTAAAACGCGGCACCGACCTTTCCTATGAGCATCGTTCAGGCATGATGGTACATTACACAATGTCAGTCCATTACGTCGATTTTCGCTTGCCTTTTGAGTTTCGTTTGCCTGTGAAGCCCTATTTCCAGCCTTATCTTGTGGCTGGTGCCGAAGTTGGGATGCGCTTGGGCGGACAGATTCACATGGACCGTACCGCGCCCGCCGCTTTAGACCAAACCATCAATGTGGGCGATGCCAACATGGGCTTGATTCATGCAGGCGCGTTTGCGGGTGTGGGCATTCGCAGCAGGATTCCTTTGGGTAGCCGCGACTTGATTCTAAAGTTCAGTGCTACAGTGCATCAAGGCTTGCTTGATACTTATTCCAAGGCCGAAAAAGAAGGAAGCGTGCCAGCCCAGAATGTCAATGCTTACCAACCGAAAGGATTCCGTTTGCCGCAAGGTTTGGAGGTTTGTTTGGGCATTGCCTTGCCGCTTGAGCGCATTGACGATGCTTGCTCGACCTTTTCCGGCGACCGCTATCGTCGCAAAAGCAGTCGGGGCAGATTGTTCGGTTTCTGAAGATTTCGTATTTTTGCGCCTCGAAATGAATTGACCGATGCGTTTCCTTTATCCGAATATGCTTTGGGGCCTGTTTGCCCTGCTGATTCCCATCCTCATCCACTTGTTCAACTTCAGGCGGCACAAGTTGGTGTATTTCAGCAATACCGCCGTGCTACGCAACATCCAACAGGAAAACGCCAAGACCCGCAAGTTGAAATATTTGGTTACGCTGCTGCTGCGATGCTTGTTCATTGCGGCATTGGTGCTGGCTTTTGCCTTTCCGTATCAGCCTGAAAAACAGTTGAATGTAAACGCCTCAGATAACCTCATCGGCATTTACATCGACAATTCGATGAGCATGAAGGGACAGTCGCAGCGCACCACTTTGATTGAGGATGCGCGGCAGTCGGCGCGTGATTTGGTACACAAACTCAATCCTTCCAACCGTTACTTGCTGATGACCAACAGTTTCGAAATCCAGAACGAGTACCCGATGAACCAAGAGGAGATGCTCGACCAACTCGACCGCATGAACACGGACGGCGCGCCCGTGCCGATGGGGGAGGTGATGGACCGGTTTGAGATGTTGGCCAAACAACACGGATTTTCTACTTCGACATTGTTTGTTTATTCAGATTTTCAAGAGAATACATTTGATTTGACCGCAGCCAAGGCAGATACTACGATGCAAGTCGTTGTGGTGCCGATGCTGCCTGAGTTTACGAGCAACATTTACATTGATTCGGTATGGTTGGCTTCGCCCATTGTGCAAGTCGGTTTGACCAATGATTTGATGATTCGTGTTGTGAATCAAGGAGATAAGGAAGTGAAAGGCCTGCCTGTCAACTTCACGATGAACGGAACGATGGCAGCCTCCACGACAGTCGATTTGGATAAAAACGGCTCGGCTGAAATCGGGATGCAGTTTGTGGTGGAGAACAACGGCGAACAGCGTTGCAGCGTTTCCCTGATGGACCATCCCATCACTTTCGATGATGCCTACGACTTCGTAATCAGCGTGAAACCAAGCCTTTCGGTGATTGAATTAGGCACGGAGAGTTCCGCTTGCTCCCTGCTTTTCGATGACGATGAGCAATTCAATTACGCTTTGATGGAGCCTTCGCGCTTCGATTTGGGCGCGATTGCAAAAGCCCAGTTGCTGATTGTGAACGAAACCGCCGTGATGAATGAAACTTTGCAGCAAACCTTGTTGGACGCCGTTTCGGAGGGTGCCAGCCTTATGGTGTTTCCTTCGGTTGACGACCCGAAAAGCAACCGTTATCTCTATGGAAAACTTGGACTTACATTGATGGAAGCCGACACTAACAGCACATCGGTTGAGGATTTGGCTTTGCAGCACGCCTTCTTCAGCGACATGATTCTCGACTTGCCCCAACATCCCGACCTGCCCAAGGTGAAACGTCACATCCGCCTGAAAACCAATGGCCTTGCCATGCCCTTGCTGACCTTGCAGAACGCCGACCCGCTCTTGATGATGGAAACAGTAGGTAAGGGGCAGGCCTTTGTAATGGCCACCGCTTTGAACCCGATTTGGAGCGACTTGGCCGACAATGCCATTTTCGTTCCGATGATGGTCAAAATGGCTTTCATGGGCGGCAAGATGGACAAGATGTCCTACACCATTGGAATGGATAAAATGCTTGTTTTGAGCGATTTGAACCTCGAAGGCGACCGTCGTTTCCTCTTTTCCAATGCCGAGCGCACATTTGAATTGATGCCTGCCTCTGAGGTCAGAAACGGCAAGGTTTATCTTTATCTGAACGACAATCTGCCCGAATCCGGCTTTTACGATTTGCTTGTCAATGATACTTTGAATCGTGTCACCGCTTGGAATGAGAGCCGTATTGAATCCAAAATGGTCTTCGCCGACCGCGACGACATTGAGCCACAATTCAAAAAGGCAGGTTTCAGTGTTGCCGCCGTTTTGGACACCTCCGACTTCGCCACCGCCGACCTCGTTGAAGCTATGGCGCACCAGTCCTCGCAATGGAAACTATTTGCCTTGATTGCTTTGTTGGCGTTGTTGGGCGAGATTGCCGTTTTGCGGTTTTGGAAGTGAGGCGGCGTGAAACGCGGGGATTGAAATCCCCGATGGAATAGGGTCGCCCTTTGACTTCGTCGAATCTGCGATTTCAGGGCTTGGTAAATGAACAAAATGAGTGAATTATGAAAACACCCGCGTTATCTCCGCGACTTGCCTTTGCACCACACCCAAAAGGAACTCCAATGCGATGAGCACCAAGACTTTGCCGACTTTGAACTCAATTTGCGTCCCACCACCGACTTCAAGGGACAACTGCTTTCGCGAGGCGCATGGCTGAAAGTGCTTGAACCGCAATGGTTGGCTGACGAAATGCGGCAATGGCATGAGGACGCGGCGGGGATGTATCAAACATGAATTATCAAAGAAAAAGTTGTATAAAACACGAATTATCAGAAATATATCACGAATTGTCATTAATTGCAATTTTTGAAAAATTGACTTTGTAGAAATCTCCGATTCGGCGGAGCCAATCTTCGATTTCGTGTCCAATTCATGGAAATTCGTGTAAAAAAACGAAAAAACTTTGACCCTGTACCGCGATTTGAAACAGGTGTTTTCTATTTTTGCGGTGTGATTCAATGTTAAACCCTCAAAAACAACACAATTTTTGTGTATTTTTGCAGAAACAGAAAACTCTTTTCTCATGCGACAAAAACTAGTAGTATTCACCGGCGCAGGCATCAGTGCCGAGAGCGGAATCCCTACCTTTCGTGATGCCAATGGCATGTGGGGAAAATATGATGCTATGAAGTTGGCCAGCGTTGAGGGCTTTGAGGAAAACCCACAGGCAGTGCTCGATTTCTACAATGCCCGTCGGAAAAACCTGTTGGAAGTAGAACCGAACCACGCCCATCGTGTTTTGGCCGACTTGGAAAAACAATACGATGTGACCATCATCACGCAAAATGTGGACAACCTTCACGAAAGGGCTGGCAGTAGCAAGGTGCTGCATCTTCATGGAGAGTTGAGCAAGGTGACTTCATCGCGCAACCGTCTCGACCCTAATTGCATCAAGGACTATCCGCTTGATTTCCCGATTCGATTAGGTGACACAGCCGCCGATGGTTCGCAATTGCGGCCTTATATCGTATGGTTTGGCGAGTATGTCGATGGTATGGAGTTGGCGGCATATTGGGTTCAACAAGCCGACATCTTCGTTGTCATTGGTACTTCGTTGGTGGTGTATCCGGCGGCGGGATTGGTCGATTATGCCCCAAGTGAGATTCCCAAGTTCTTGATTGACCCGAAGGACTTGAAAGGCGGCCTGCCAGCTGGATTCCAGCATATTAAGGCGAAGGCGGTGGAAGGAGTGGATGAGATGGTGAGGAGGTTGGAGGATTTGGAAAAATAGTGTAGTTTTATCGCTATAAAAACTGATGATATGGAAACAACTAAAAAAATGCTAGAATCTATCTCAAAACTTTACGAACAAGAGAAGAAAGTGGAAGAAAAGAAACGAGAAGAAGGTGAATTCTTTAATGTGTTCAATACAATTGGTTTGCGGACGGAAGAAGTGCGGCTGCACTCTGCTTTTATTGCTGAGTTGCTAAATCCTAAAGGTTCTCATGGATTGTCTCAACGTTTCCTTCAGGCTTTTTTGGAAGTGATAGGTGTGCAGGACGATTATTTTGATCATCGTCGTTGTCCATGTGGTATTATTACTGAACGTTGGATTGGCCCTAAGACTGAAATAGAGGGCGGACAGATAGATATCATCATCGAAGATGGTAAACACGCCATCATTATCGAGAATAAAATCTATGCTGGCGACCAGACAAACCAAATGCTTAGGTACAACAATTATGGCCGGAAGAAGTTTCCTGATGGGTATAAACTCGTGTATCTAACCCTTGATGGACATGAGCCAGATAAATGTTCGTTAGGAAATGCTAAATTTGACTATGACACTATCTCTTATGAGAATGAAATTAGTGAATGGCTCGAAAAATGCTATACCATTTCGGAAGGAAAGCCTTTGGTTCAATCCGTTATAAAGCAATATTGTGAACTTGTCAAACAAATTACCAATACAGATATGGATACAACATACAAGAATAATTTGATGTCGATAATGCTTGCACCTGAGAATGTTACGGCTGTGGGTGAGGTGTTGCAACTTCAAGATGAGTGGTTTAGTAGGGTTCTTGATGAATATATTTGGAAACCATTGGAATCTTTTGCGAAGTCTATTGGAATGAGGTTCGGGAAAAGCGATGGTGCCGCTTGGATTTATAGAGAAGAATGGCAATATTATAAATTGTTTATTTGGACTGATAGCAATTGTTGTCGTGATATGTATGTCGGTGTCAGTTGGTATGAGGACAAGCCAGGTCGAAAAAATTTGATATTCAAAAAGGATTGGCATCAATTGAATTGCTTGACGTCTTTGGAACCAAATGAAGAATGGCCTTATGGAAGAGAATACCTGCCGGATGATATACGCGGTTGGGGATATTTTAATATCGATAAAATTGTCAATAAAGAAGTTTTTAATTATATCAAGAAAAAGTTTGAGGAAATGATTTCTGAGATTGACGAATTGCAATTAAGGATGCCGTAGTTCAAACGGTTTCAACCTCCGATATAGTCTCAATCCGTCTCAAACGCCCACCGCTCGTCATACTCAACGCCAGCCTCGTCCAAGAGCCGCTGGTATTCGTCTCGCCAGTCGGTGCGGTGGTGATGCTCCGCTTGAGTGCGGATATATTGCGCAACCCGGTCTGTACCTCTGTAATCCACCGAGAAAGCTCCATAGCCTGCCTGCCAGCAGAAGCCTTCGTAATACTGCTCGTCCAAAGTCTTGATCCACTTGCTGCTGTAGGCCTTGATGCGCTTCACGAAGTCGGACAAGGAGATGCTCTTGGGCAACGAGGTGAGGATGTGGACATGGTTCCCGATGCCGCCGATTTCGATGGGGATACCGCCCATGTTACGGATGAGGCCGCCGATGTAGGCGAATACTTGCACAAGGTCCTCATCGCGTATCTCCATGCTATGGTACTTGATGTGGAATACGATGTGGATGTCGTTTTTTGCGAGTGAGCTTCCCATGATGATGTTTTTTTTGTATTCGAGGGGATTGAAATCCCCGTTGAGGTCGGGTCGTCCCTTCGGGACTCTGCCTTGACTTCAGAGCACAAAAATAGGAAAAACTCTATGAATGGATGTAACCTGATGGAAAAATGTCAACCTCTGTCTAGGGTGATAAAGCCCTGAAAGGGCGGCCCTAATACATCGGACGGTTTCAACCTCCGCTAAAAACAAAGACCATCAAGCAAGCCAAATGTATGTCGAAAACACCGAACAAATTACCGCTAAATACCGAACAAAACGTGTCGAAAACACCGAACAAAACTGGTAAAAAACACCGAATAGATTTGCGTAATTCATTTATTTATAGTAATTTTGCGGCGAATTTAAAAATGGTGAATTATGGACTACTATAAAAGGATGGCAGACATCCAACTTGAAGAGCGTTTGAACGCCTTCGGCGCGGTGTTGATAGAAGGTCCCAAATGGTGCGGAAAAACCACCACTGCGGAGCAGTTGGCGGGCAGTGTGATCAAGTTGCAGTCGCCCGACATGCGCGAGCAATATCTCACCACGGCAGCGTCAAAGCCGTCGTTGTTGCTGCAAGGAGCTACGCCACGGCTCATCGACGAATGGCAAGACGCTCCCGTCATTTGGGATGCCGTGCGCACCTTGGTGGACGAGAGAGGACTTGAAGGACAATTCATCCTGACAGGATCAAATGCAGTGGATAAGAGCAAGATACATCATTCCGGAAACGGTCGCATCTCGAAAATGGAAATGTTGCCGATGAGCCTTTGGGAATCGAGGGAATCCAATGGAACGGTCAGTTTGGCGGAATTGTTTGACAACCCACAAATGGACATTGCGGCGGTTTCCGACATGCAGGTTGAGGATATCATTTTTGCTGCCTGTCGCGGCGGGTGGCCCGCCACTTTGCGCCTCAAGGACGAAAAGTCGAAACTGATGGTGGCCAAAGACTATTTCCGAACCGTTTGCAAGGAGGACATTTCGAGGATTGACGGCGTGCAAAGGGACGAGAAACTAACGCGGATGATCTTGCGCTCGTATGCACGTAATATCTCCACCTTGGCCAAGAAAACGACCTTGCTCGCCGATGTGTCGGCATCAGAGGAGATGACCTGCTCGATGGACACCTTCACCTCGTATGTCACGGCTTTGGAGAAACTGTTTGTCGTTCAGGATGTTGAGGCTTGGTGCCCAGCCATTCGCAGCAAGTCTGTCATTCGCAGCACCCCGAAGCGCTCGTTCTGCGACCCGAGTGTGGCCGTGGCCGCTATGCAACTGTCGCCTAAGGCACTGATGACGCAATTCAAGACCTTCGGCTTCCTCTTTGAGCAGTTGTGCATCAGGGACTTGAAGGCCTACACTTCCGACATTGACTCGCATATCGGCTATTATCGAGATAAATATGGCTTGGAGGCAGATGTTGTGCTGCATATCAACGATGGCCGCTACGCTCTGATAGAGTGCAAGTTGGGCAGCTCGGAAATCGAGGAAGGAGCTGGTCATCTTTGCGAATTGCAGCGACTCATCAGAGAGCATAACAAAACGGATCATCAGACCCTGATACGCGAGCCTGATTTGCTGCTTGTTCTCACCGGCGGGCAGTATGCCTATCGCCGAAAAGACGGCGTTTTTGTAGTGCCGATTGGGTGTTTGAAAAATTGAGGTGCTGATTGGAGCCAAAGGTTTATGAATATGGGTTTTTGAGATGAGGGCGTTTTATGTCGAAAACACCGAACAAATTACCGCTAAAACACCGAACAAAACGTGTCGAAATCACCGAACAAACAACCTCTAAATGATTGAACACCATCCATTAAAGCCGTTCTTGCCGTCCAATGCCAAGGTGCTGTTTTTGGGCAGTTTCCCGCCGCCCAAGAAGCGTTGGTGCATGGACTTTTTCTACCCCAATTTCATCAACGACCACTGGCGCATTGAGGGGCAAATCTGGTTCGGCGACCGCAACCATTTTGTGGACACGGAACACAAGTGCTTCAAGATGAACGAAATAGCCACATTCTTGAACGAGAAAGGCATCGCCTTCTTCGACACGGCCATGGCGGTCAATCGACTGAAAGACAATGCCTCTGATGTTTTCTTGGAGATTGTGGAACACACTGACATTGAGGCACTTTTGGTGCAAATGCCCGAATGTCGTGCCATCGCCACCACTGGTGAAAAAGCCACCACGGAAGTCTGCGCCTATTACAAGACCGATTCTGTCCCTTCGCCCAACAGCCAAATTACCCTGCGAGAGGGTTTGACATTGTACCGTTTGCCCTCATCCTCAAGGGCTTATCCTTTGGCGTTTGACAAGAAGGTTGAAGCCTATCGGAGGATGTTTGAGGCGGTGTTGGGGGCTCCCGTTTTAAGGATGGAATGAGATAAGCGGCTATTTTTGCTGCGTGAATTGAAGAAAAATCTTTATTTTTGCACCGTTTGAAAACGCATAATGGAAATCGAAGACAATTTGGAGAACGAACCCAAGGACGAGCAGTTGCCGGACGAGACTTTTGAAGGTGTGCAAGACGCTCAGGCTCAAGAGGATGAACATCATATCATCCCTTTGAAAGGCATGTTCGAGAACTGGTTTCTCGACTACGCCTCGTATGTCATCCTTGAACGTGCCGTGCCTGCCATTGAGGACGGCTTGAAGCCCGTGCAACGCCGCATTCTGCACTCGATGGACGAACTCGACGATGGTCGCTTCAACAAGGTGGCCAACATCGTGGGCAACACGATGAAATACCATCCGCATGGTGATGCTTCCATCGGTGATGCTTTGGTGCAACTCGCTCAGAAAGACCTGCTTATGGATACGCAGGGAAACTTCGGCAACATCCTCACGGGTGACGATGCCGCTGCCCCGCGTTATATCGAGGCGCGGCTGTCGAAGTTTGCCAAAGAGGTCGTTTTCAACCATAAAACTACTGACTGGACGCGCTCATACGACAACCGCAACGCTGAGCCTGTCTCACTGCCAGTGAAGTTCCCATTGCTGTTGGCCCAAGGCACGGAAGGCATTGCCGTGGGCTTGGCCTCCAAGTTCTTGCCGCACAACTTCAACGAACTGATTGATGCCTCGGTAGCGTATCTTCGCGACGAGTCTTTCACGCTCTATCCCGACTTCCCTACGGGCGGCCTGATGGATGTGACCAACTACAACGATGGTCTTCGCGGCGGCAAGGTGAGGATTCGCGCAAGAATCAGCCAACAAGACAAGAAAACGCTCGTTATCAGTGAGATACCATACGGAACCACCACGGGCGGCCTGATTGACAGCATCGTGAAATGCAACGACAAAGGCAAAATCAAGATCAAGAAAATCGACGACAACACCGCCGAACAGTGCGAAATCGTGATTTACCTGAACCCCGGTGTTTCTCCCGACCAAACCATCGACGCGCTTTATGCCTTCACGGATTGCGAAGTGTCGATTTCGCCTAACGCTTGCGTCATCGTGAACCAGCATCCGGCATTCCTCGGCGTGAGCGAAATCCTGAAACTCAGCACCGACCGCACGATGGAACTCTTGAGCCTCGAACTGCGCATTTTGCTCGACGAGTTGGCCAACAGCTGGCATTGGGTGTCGTTGGAGAAGATTTTCTTCGAGAAAGGCATTTATAAGGAGTTGGAGAACAAGGACTACGCCACTTGGGACGACCAACTGACGGGCATCGAGCGGCGTTTTGACCCATACCGAAAGCTGCTGAAACGCGAGGCTACCCGCGAAGATGTGGAAAAACTTTGCGAGAAACCCGTGCGCAAGATTTCCAAGTTCGACATCAAGAAGGCTGACGAGCAAATTGCTGATATTGAGAAGCGTATGGAAGAAGCGCAATATCACCTTGACCATATCGTGGACTACACCATCGACTATTTCCTGCGCATCAAGGAGAAATACGGCGAGGGTCGCGAGCGCAAGACCGAAATCCGCAACTTCGACAATATTTCCGCCGTGGCCGTGGCCGCCAACAACGAGAAACTCTATGTAAACAAGGAAGAAGGCTTCGTTTGCACCGGCGAAGGCCTGAAACGCGAGAAAAACAAGGAGGCATACGAATATGTGTGCGACTGCTCCGACATGGACGACATCATCGTTTTCCACGAGGATGGCAAATATGCTGTGGTCAAGTTGCAGCCGAAACTCTTTGTGGGACAAAAGGTTATCCATGTCGATGTGTTCCACAAGAACGATGGTCGCACCACCTACAATGTGGTCTATCGCGACGGCAAGAACGGTGCGCCGCATTATGTGAAGCGTTTCGCCGTGAAGGGTGTCACCCGCGACAAGGAATACGACCTCACGCAAGGCAAGCCCGGCTCGAAAGTGCGCTATTTTTCCTCGAATCCGAATGGTGAAGCCGAGGTTATCAAAGTAACCTTAGTGTTGTTCAACAAGAAGCAAAAAACCGTCGATTATAAGTTTGCCGACCTTGGCGTGAAAGGTCGCGACGCGCGCGGCAACCTGCTCACGAAGTACGAGGTCAAGGAAATCAAGAAGGGCGGGGAAGGCGTTTCAACGCTTGACGCACGCGAGATTTGGTTTGATGACACCGTGCGCCGCCTCAACGCCGACAAGCGCGGACAATACCTCGGCGCTTTCGAGGGAGAGGACCGTATCTTACAGATTTTCGGCAACGGAGAGTTCAAGATTTCTGGTTTCGACCTCAACACCCATTTCGACGACGACATGATCGAAATCCGCAAGTTCGACCCCGACGAAATCTTCTCTGTGGTCTATATCGAAGGCGAGACGCAAAAGATGTACCTGAAGCGTTTCTGCATCGAGGCCGAAACCAAGTTGAACGCCCGCGCTTCCTTCATCGGCGAGCATGCCGAGGCGAAATATTTGGGCATGAACACCGACGCCTTGCCGCGCCTGTTGTTGAGTTACAAGGTCAGCGACGCAGGCAACAGTTTCCCCGACGACGAGGTGAATGTGGAAGAATTTATTGGTATCAAGAGTTACAAGGCAAAAGGTAAACGCTTGTCAACGAGGGAGATAGAAAGTTGGCAATTCCTTGAGCCTTTCCAACCAGAACCACAAGAAGAAACCGAGGTTCCTGAGCCTGTCGAAGGAACAGAAAACGAGGATAAAATCGAAGTCAATCCCGCCGATGTGCCGTTGGAAATCGTGGAAACGAAGGAAGAACCCAAGGGCGACGGTATACAAATGGATTTGTTTGATAATGTTTAACTCTATTTATCACAAAACTTGCAAAACCTACAAAACAATGAATAAACTCGAGAAACGTGTGGCAACTGCACAACCGTGCGTTGCCGGAAAACTGCCGGTTGGCAAGTTTTCCCACACATCAAAAAAACTAAGTTTTGGGTGTTTTGTTTGTTTTGTGGTATTGCTACTGACTTTTACGGGCTGCCAAACTGAATTGAAACTGGCCAAGCGATATATGGCCGAGCGACCCAATATCGCGGCGGCGGTGTATTTTCCCGAACAAGCCGAGGTGAAATCGGAATACAACACGCAATATGGCAGGAAAACCGAGGTTTTGAATGGCTTCAGTCAGGACATGTTCCTTGATGTCATGTACAACGCATACGCAGAGGCGTTGGGCGATTATGGCATTGAAGTCTATGTGCCTGAAAACGCTGACAATGTGCAAGTTGACTCAACCCATTGGTTAGTGATGCTATCCCGAATGGAGATTTCTGGACGCATCACGGAATTCGAGGATTATTTGTATAGCGACACCGAAGAATTCAGTTACAAGCACCCTTTGAACACGGTCAATGTGGCCTCGTGGTTTGAAATCAATGATGGCGACTGGAAACCAGTGCTGTTTTGCGAGCACAACCTCATGGACGGTTTCGAATCCAATACGGACTTTTCGATTTGGACACAAAAGATAGACTATACCTATACCATTGACACTCTGAAACTTAGAGATGTATACAATTATGCTGTGTATTTGGGCAAACTCTATGCGGGCTACACTTACGATTACATGATGAACAGTTATGTGGGCGCGGAACTGAAGAAAATGGGCTATGCCTATCAGTTGCTGCTGCGCTATGATCCTTATCGGAAACAATTGCGGTATGCGGATGAGGATGGGTTTGTTGAAGTTAATTAGCACGCTGTTTTTCAGGTAAATACACTTTTTATCTCACGCAAAATACGCAGAATTTTGGGAAGCGCAAAGCGGCGAAGAATTTGCGTCCGATAGGTTCTGCGATTTCTGCGGATTCTGCGTGAAAAAATTACGTATTCAACTCTTTTTCAATCATTTCCTTCAATTCTGACGCTTTCAAAGTCCGAATTTCCCCGTTAGTGACCATGCTGATATTGCCCGTTTCCTCCGAAACCACGAGCGCGATGCAGTCGTTGACTTCGGTCACGCCGATGGCGGCGCGGTGGCGCAGGCCGTAATGCCCGGGAATGTTGGATTTTTGCGTCACGGGGAGGATGCAACGGGCCGAAGTAATGCGGTTGTTGCGAATGATCATGGCACCGTCGTGCAAGGGGCTGTTTTTGAAGAAAATGTTCTCAATCAGCGGGTTACTGATGTCGGCGTTGACGAGAACACCCGTTGAGATGATGTCGTCGAGGTTGTTCTTTCGGGCGATGAGGATGAGTGCGCCTTGCTTGATGTCCGACATGTTTTGGCAGGCCTTGGTGATGGCGTCCACATTGAGTCCGGCATTGCCCGTAACTCTCAGAAACTTAAATCTTTGCATTAATTTCCCTTCCTGAGCCTGCGTGCCGATGGTGAACAGGAAGCGTCGGATTTCAGGCTGGAAAATGATAATCAGCGCAATGAAACCCACACTGACGAAAGCTCCAAGGATGGAACTCAATAATTCCATCTGCAAAGCCTTGACTATCTGCCAACTAAGGAAGATGGCCACTATGCCGAGGAAGATGCTGATGGCCGTTGTGCCTTTCAGGATGCGGTAGAACCAATAGAAAAGCAGAGCTACCAAAAATATGTCGATGATGTCGAAAATGCGGACTTGGATGAAAAGGTCAATCATGGCTTAAATTTTGGCGCAAAATTACGAAAAGAACCGACCAATTCGATGGCTTCGCGTGCATTTTTCACATCGTGGACGCGGAGGATGTCCGCTCCATTGAGTAGGGCAATGGTGTTCAGCACGGTAGTGCCGTTCTCAGCGGTCTGTGGTGTGGTGCCAAGCACCTTATTTATTAATGACTTTCGCGAAATGCCGATGAGGATAGGCAGGTTGTTATAGCGATAACGATTCAAGTCGTTGAGCAACTGATAGTTGGCTTCCAAACTCTTACCGAAGCCAATGCCAGGGTCGAGGATGATTTGCTGTTTGCCATAGGCTTCAAGGATTTGGCATTTTTGCTTGAAAAAGTCCATCACGGTTTGGTGGATGTCGCCGCCGAGGGCGTATTGGTGCATGGTTTCTGGCGTGCCCACGCAATGCATCATTATGTATGGGATGTGGTTTTTGCCGATGTAGGGCAACATTTCCGCATCAAACAGCCCGCCCGAAATGTCGTTGATGAGGTCGGCACCCTCGTTCATGCAGGCTTCGGCCACGTTTTTCCTGAACGTGTCGATGGAAATCAGGGCTTCGGGAAAGGCTTTTCGGATGGCTTTCAGTATCGGGATGACACGCTCCAATTCCTCCTGTTCTGTGGCGATGGCGTTGTTGGGTCGAGTGGAGCAGCCCCCGATGTCGATGAAGTTGGCACCATTGGAAATCATCTGTTCACAATGTTGCAAAGCGTTGTCCATCAAGTTATAACGCCCTCCATCCGAGAACGAGTCGGGGGTCACATTGAGGATGCCCATGATTGCGGGGTGGTCGAAAATGAAGGTCTTGTTTCGTGATGTGATTTGTAGCATACCAATTGCTGAAGTTTAAAGGTCGCAAAAATATGGTTTTTTCGATTGACTTGGCCGTTTTTCTTGTTTTTCATTTGCCGTTTGAATCTGAGTTGGAAAATTGTCGAGGTTTTGCGTAAAAATATGTATCTTTGCAGCCAAAGACGAAATCGATGACGGAACAGAACTATAATGAACGGAGGTATCCTATTGGGATTCAGACGTTTTCTGAAATCAGGAAAGGTAATTATCTCTATATTGATAAAACAGACATGGTGTGGCAGATGGCGAGATGGAAATATGTTTTCCTCAGTCGCCCGCGCAGGTTCGGGAAATCGTTGCTTTCCTCCACATTACATTCCTATTTCGCTGGTGAGAAGGAACTGTTTGAAGGACTGAAAATCATGGAGTTGGAAAAGGAATGGACATCATACCCCGTCATCCATTTTGATTTGAGCGTGGCAAAGGCCCAGCCAACGGCTGACGCATTGCGACAGGTGCTTTTCCGTCTACTTGAAAACTATAGGAAGTTGTATGGTGAAGGGGCCTACGAAACGACTCCGGGCGGACGTTTTAGTGGTATCATCCATCGCGCCTACGAGCAAACGGGCAAGCAGGTTGTGGTCATTATTGATGAATATGATGCTCCGCTTTTGGACAAGTTGCATGACAAAACTTCGCTCGACGAGTTCCGCAATGTGATGCAGGATTTCTATGTGCAACTCAAGGCCAATGAAGCTTTGATTCGTTTCTGCTTCATCACGGGTATCACCAAATTCAGCCAATTGAGCATTTTTTCCACCATCAACAATATCAAGAACATCTCCATGTTGCCTCAATTTTCGGCCATTTGTGGAATTACCGATACAGAACTCTCCACAAACCTCGCCCCAGATGTTAGCCTGATGGCGGAAGCATACGGCTGCACAAAGGAGGAAATGCACGAGAAGTTGAAACAATACTATGATGGTTACCATTTTTCGTATGCTTCGGAAGACATTTACAATCCTTTTAGCCTGATGAACGCTTTCTGCGACCGACAAATTTCCAACTATTGGTTTGAGAGCGGCACGCCTACGTTTTTGTTCCAGCAGATGCAGCGTTTCCACACGGATATCCTTGGTTTGGATGAACTTGAGGAGCCTTCTTCGGCTTTTGACCGCCCCACGGAGGCGATGGAGAGTGCCTTGCCCTTGCTCTATCAAAGTGGCTATTTGACCATTAAAGGCTACGACCGCGAGTCGGAGCTTTATCGTCTTTCGCTTCCCAACAAGGAGGTGCGCGTTGGGTTCATCCAGGGCTTGTTGCCGACTTATGTGGGCTTGGAAAGCAATGTCGTGCAGAAAGGATTTGCCCTTAAGTTTTGGCAGGCATTGAAAAAGAACGACATAGACCTCGCCTTGCGCGAGATGCAGGCTTATTTGGCCGGATTGCCTTATATTGAGGGCTTCAAGAAAAAGTTGGAGAATGTGAGCGACCGTGAAGGTTTCTACGAATGGACTTTCTACCTGATTTTCAATATGTTGAATATATATGTCAGAACCCAAGTGAAGTGCTCCAACGGCAGGGCTGACGTGGTGGTGTTCATGCCCGATACGGTGTATGTCATTGAGTTGAAAGTGGACAAGACCGCTCAAGAAGCCTTGAATCAGATAGAAAACAATGGTTATGCCGCTCAGTATCAAATGGATGGACGAAAAGTGGTGAAAGTTGGTGTCAACTTTTCGTCGGAGACCAAAACCATCACCGATTGGATTATTGGATAAGTTGAATTGAAAACGTAAAAGTGATTATGCCTCAAAAAGATACAAAAACACAATTTCACGCAGTGTTGGCGCAATGCCGCAAACTGTTTGTCGATAAGATGAAGGACTATGGCCCGGCATGGCGGATTTTAAGAACGCCTTCGATTACCGACCAGATTTTTATTAAGGTCAAGAGAATCAGGACCTTGCAGACTACTTCTGAGCGACTTGTGGACGAAGGCATTGAGCCGGAGTTCATCGGCATTGTCAATTATGCGGCGATGGGTGTCATTCAGTTGCAACTCGGCGTGGTCGACCAGCCGGATTTGAACGCTGAAGAAGCCACGGCATTGTACGACAAAGTCACCAACGAGGCCTACGAACTGATGACGCGCAAGAACCACGACTATTCCGAGGCTTGGCGCGACATGCGTGTCAGTTCCATCACCGACCTGATTATGAGCAAGGTGTTGCGCACCAAAAGCATCGAGGACCACGATGGCAAAACCCTTGTGTCTGAAGGACTTGACGCAAATTATTACGATATGATTAATTATGCGGTATTCGCGTTGATACTGCTGAGCGAACAGGAAAAGAAATGAAAAAGAGAAACAACATCAACCTCCCTTGGATGAGCATCGTTCTGGCACTGGCCTCGGCTGTGGGTATTTATTTCCTGCCCGAATTTCATCTTTGGTTTTTGCTTATTTTACTGATTAACTTGCTGATTCCCTTGATTTTCAGCAAAAAATATGACAATGCAGCCTTGACGGTTTGTCGTCTTTTGGTGGGCGCGTTGTTCATTTTCAGCAGTTTCACCAAGGGTGTCGACCCACTCGGGACAAAGTACAAAATGCTGGATTATTTGGCCGTCTACGGCATGACTTGGCTCAACGATTTTGCCTTGATTTTAGCCATGCTGATGATTTTGGCCGAGTTTATCGTGGGCATTTGCCTAATAACCAAAGTTTTCCCACGATTGGCCGTGTTGGGTGCCACCTTATTAATGATGTTTTTCACCGCAACGACCTTGTTTGATGCCCTGTACGACCTTGTACCCGATTGCGGCTGTTTTGGTACGGCTATCAAAATGAGCAACTGGCAGACTTTCTACAAGAACTTGGTTATTGATGCTGTTCTTATTCCGCTGATTATCAATAATAAAAAGTTGGAAAACAAGATGACTGGTGGCACGCAATTTATCATCGGTTGCCTTTATGCCTTGGTGTTTTTGGGCTTTGAGGTTTACAATTACCGTCATTTGCCCGTTGTCGATTTCATGAATTGGAAGGTGGGCAAGCAATTGAATGTTGAAACCTCTGGCGATGCAGATATTTATTTGATTTACAGGAATAAAGCCACTGGAGAGACGCAGGAATTTCTCTCGCCGAATTATCCTTGGAATGATTCGGTTTGGATGTCGGAGTGGGAGTTCGTCGACCAAAGGACGGAAGGCGGCAGCAATTTCCTCGGATTCAGTGCTTTGGATGAATCGGGTAATGATGTCACTGAGTCCATCTTGACGACGGAAAAACTGTTGATGTTTACCTCACACGATTTGGCCGATGTGACGGAAAAGCAATGGGCGAAGGTGAAAGAAGTCACGGAAACCGCTGAAAAACAGGGCTATATTGTGATTTGGGTGGTTGCCAACGAGCCTGAATTTGTGGAACAATTGCGCGAGCAATATGATTTCCTTTACGAGGTGTATTACGCTGACGAACTGGAAATCAAGCCGATAGTGCGCTCCAATCCGGGTCTGGTTTGGTTGGACAATGGTTTGGTGAAGAACAAATGGAGCGTTGTCGATTTCAAAAAGGCGATGAAAGTTTTGTAAGGAAAAACGATGGGCGCATACATTGTCAGGAAACTGCTCTACGGAATTGCGGTGCTTTGGGGTGTCGCGACGTTGGTGTTTTTCCTGTTCAACATCCTGCCTGGCGACCCTGCCCAAATGATGCTCGGTCAGCGTGCCGACGAAGCCTCGGTGAACGCCATCCGCGAGGAATTGGGTATGAACCAAAGCCTTGGAAAACAATATGTTGACTATCTCAATGATTTGGTTCCGATTTCGTTTTATGATGTTTCAGAGGGTGAGCAAAAGTTGGACAAGATTGGTCGTTTCGCCAAAATTGCTGCCATTGGTTCGACCGCTATTGTGCTGAAAGCCCCTTACTTGCGCATGTCGTACCAAAGCAAGCGCAAAGTTTCCGACATTTTGGGCGAAGCCTTTCCGAATACCCTGCTGTTGGCTGCCGTTTCCATTTCCCTTGCCATGCTATTGGGCTTGGTTATCGGCATTTTGGCGGCGGTCATCAACACCAAGTTTCTCAACAAATTGACGCTTTTCATCACCACGATAGGCATGTCCTTGCCTTCGTTTTTCGCGGCCATTTTGATGGCTTGGGTTTTCGGTTTTTTGTTGGAACATTATACAGGTTTGGGCATGACGGGCAGCCTTTACACCGTCGACGAATACGGCAGGGGAGAGTTTCTCAGCCTTCGCAACCTCATTTTGCCCGCTTTGACCTTGGGAATGAGGCCTTTGGCAGTGGTCACTGAACTTACACGCACCTCTTTGCTTGAGGCTATGTCGATGGACTATGTGCGCACGGCGCGAGCCAAAGGCTTGAAGCCGTTCCGTGTTATCTGCGTTCATGCCTTGCGCAATGCCTTGAACCCTGTCGTGACGGCGGTTTCAGGCTGGTTTGCCTCGCTATTAGCGGGTGCGGTTTTCGTGGAGTATGTTTTCGATTGGAAGGGCATCGGAGTTGTGGTGGTCGATGCGCTCGACAAGTACGATTTCCCCGTCATCATGGGCGCGGTGTTGCTCATTGCGGTCATGCTCATCATCGTCAATATTGTGGTCGACATCATATATGGCATCATCGACCCGAGAGTTAGAATTAGTTGAATATGAATAAAATAGTAGTAATATTGTTGCTCTGTCTGTTGCCCTTGTTCTGCAAGGCGCAGTTGATTGCCTGCCACAATGTCATTCCCAATAACTATAATTTTTGGCTCTATCTACCTGAGGATTTTGCCACTGCTCCCGAAAAGAAGCCGGTGATTCTGTTTCTTCATGGTCGTAGTTTGAGTGGCGATGATTTGAGTTTGGTTCGGCGCTATGGTTGCATTGATGCGCTGCTCCGTGGCCGCAAAATTGATGCAATTGTGATTGCTCCACAATCGAAAACGGGATGGAAGCCTGAGAAACTGATGGAACTATATAATTGGGTGACAACAAATTACAGATCTGATATAACCCGATTTTATGTGTTGGGTATGAGCATGGGTGGTTTCGGGACGTTGGATTTTGTTGCAACTTATCCTGAGAAGGTGGCGGCGGCTATGGCCATGTGTGGAGGCTCGAATGTCAATTCACTTTGTGGCTTGAACGAGGTGCCTTTATGGATTATTCATGGCATGGCTGACGTTGCTGTGCCTGTCAGCCAATCTGAAAGGGTAGTGGATTCGATGTGCCTTTGTGGTGATACGAGTAGGTTGATTTTCAATAAATTGAAGAGTGTAAATCATAGTAGTCCAGTGGGCGTATTCTATTTGCAACAGACTTACGATTGGCTGTTTTCACACGCATTGACGGATTCATTGCGTTTGGCAAACAAGGATTATATCATTTCGCGGGAGTTGCTTTATGCCGCTTACGACGACCTTGAAAACAAATCGGATATTCAAATCGTTGATTTGCAGAGTTATAAGGATAGTCAGAAGCAGTATTATGTCGTCAAGAAAGGCGATACGTTGAGTTCGATTGCGGTGGAAAACAATTCTACGGTGTCCATTTTGTGCAAACTCAACAACATTAGGAAAGACGCAAAACTATGGCCTGGGCGGAAAATCAGGGTGAAGTGATGCTTGGTTGAAAAATCTGGTATTCAATCAATTAATCATCCATGCCACGCCTGCGCCGATGGAAAAGTATTTCCCAAGGTTTTGGAAATCCAAGTCGGCTTCGAGGTCTAACTGCACGCGGCGCGACACCAACCAAGTCAGGCCAAATTCGGTCATGTATTGGTTTGCCTCTTCGGGATGCAGGTAGTTGTAGGTTTCCACAAACGCCCCAAGGCTTTCCGTGAAGTTGTAGCCTAATGCAAAAGCGAGGAACGTGGTGGGTGTCGCCGTTTCGCCATCCCATTCCAAACCAGCATTATAGGAAATGGAGAAGCGCTCGCCAATGCTATGCTCGAAGATGGCGTACATGGCAGGCGCGAGGTGGGAGGGGAGCAAGTCCTTTGAGCCGACATGAGGTGACTTGAGTTCGGCCAAAAAACCAACGGATGGGATGATGCCCGAACCTTCGTTGAATTTGATTTTTGTCCCGACGGTGAGTGGCGCGATGCCAAAAGTGGGCATGGCGGCTTCGTTGTCGTACATCAGGAAGTCCATGCCAACGCGCAACTCCATGTTTTGGAAAAGGCCATAGCGGAGGATGGTGCTGTTCAATGTAAATGTGCGTGTCCCGTCGGCAGCTTTTTCGAAAGCAAATCCGTTGTCCCATCCAAGTTTTTGATAATGAGTTACATCTGCACCGAATGTATGTCCAGGACGGTCGGGAACTACGGTGGGAAATTCGTTTTGGGCGAAGCAAATACCGCTTGCCAAAATAAATGCAAACAACATGGGCAACCTTTTCATTCAGATTCTGTTTTGAATTTAGTCGACAAAGATAGAAAACTTTGGAATGGTATATGAAAAATATGTACTTTTGTATTTTTTAAATAGTGTATTATAAATTGTTAAATTCTTGAATCTTAAATCTTTAAATAAAAAATAAAATGAGAAGCAAAATCGTAGCAGGAAACTGGAAAATGAACCTCACTTTCGATGAGGCTGAAGATTTGGTCGATGGCATCCTTGACCGCTTTGACGCAATGGACGAACTGAATTGCGAAGTCATCATTTGCCCGCCGTTCCCCTATTTGGAAATGCTAACCGACTGGGAGGCTGAGGAACAGCGTTTCAATGTGGGTGCGCAAAATTGTAGCGCATACGACAAGGGCGCTTACACGGGCGAAGTTTCGGCCAAAATGCTGAAGTCACTGGAAGTTGACTATTGCATCGTCGGGCACAGCGAAAGAAGGAAATATTTCGGCGAGACCAATGAGGTGCTGGCCGAAAAGATTAACCGCCTGATTGAGAACAATATGTCGCCGATTTATTGTGTCGGTGAGGTGCTTGAGGAGCGTGAGGCAGGCCGCCATTTCGAAGTCGTCAAGGAGCAATTGGAGAAAGGTTTGTTCCACCTCGACGGCGATGCCATTTACGACACCATCATTGCTTACGAGCCCGTTTGGGCCATCGGCACGGGCAAGACCGCCACGCCCGAACAGGCGCAGGAAATGCACGCCTACATCCGCTCGTTGGTGAAGGAACACTACGACGAGGCCACGGCTGACGACATCCGCATCCTTTACGGCGGCAGTTGCAACGCCAAGAACGCCACTGAGTTGTTCTCGCAACCCGACGTGGATGGTGGCTTGATTGGTACGGCTTCCTTGAAGGCGGAAGACTTTGTTTCCATCTGCGAACAAGCCTCACACATCGGCGAGGAATGAAAACATTCGAGTATTCATTTACGGCACCAAGTTCCGACATTCAGCACGACATGCTGATTACGATGCTGGCGGAAATTGGTTTTGACTCGTTCATGGATGATGCAATGGGCTTAAAAGCCTATTGCTCAACCGATAACCGAGATGATTTGGCTGTTGAGAACCTCTTGCTTGAGCCGTCTTTTTCAGACATCCGTCTGCTGAAAGTGGAGGAAATGCCCGACAAGGACTGGAACGAGGTTTGGGAGGCTTCCTATCAGCCTGTGGTTGTGAACGATAGGTGTCGTGTTCGGGCGCCATTCCACGAGCCTGACCCAAGTTTCGAGTTCGATTTGGTCATTGAGCCGAAAATGTCGTTTGGGACGGCCAACCACGAAACGACCGCGCAAATCATCCAATTGATGTTGGAAACTGATTTTCAGGGGAAAACAGTGCTCGACATGGGTAGTGGAACGGCGGTTTTGGCCATTCTCGCCAAAAAACTTGGCGCGGCGCATACCGTGGCCATCGACAACGACGAGTGGGCCTATCGCAATGCTTTCACTAACACGGAGTTGAATGGCGTTTCCGACATTGAAATTATCCTCGGCGATGCTTCGTCGATTCAGGGTAGTTTCGATGTGGTGTTGGCCAACATCAACCGCAACATCCTTTTGCGCGACATGCACCTTTATGTTGCCGCCATGCGTCCCGATGCACACATTTTCTTCAGCGGTTTCTACACTGAGGATTTGGAAAGCATCAAGGCGGAGGCGGAACGTTTAGGACTACTTTATTGCCGCCACTTGAGCCGCAATAATTGGGTGGCTGCTGAATTTGTCAAATAATTGGTTTTTAATACTTTGAATAGATGAAAAAAGGAATCCTTATTGCCGTTTTTGCGCTTTTGTTGGGGGGGGGCTCGGCATGGGCGCAGGCGTTTTTCCCCACAGAAAAAGAGGCTTTTTACGAACAGTTGAACACTTACTTGAACTCATCCACCTCAAAGCAAGACCGCGATGAGGCCGCCAAGATAATGAAGGCTTTTCGTGGTGTTTGGGATAGTTATTACTCTGACAATGAAATCAATACGGTGATGCAATTGTGTGAGTTGTACCATTCCAAAAGCGGAACGAAGGCTTACGCCAACATTTTCAATTTCGTGGAGACTCTGCAAGGGATTCCTACGGCAGGTTTGACGCACAAGGACGTCGGAAATTGGCTGAGATTCACTGAAACCAAGTCGCAAAAATCGATGACAGGTGTGGACAAGTATCTGGCCGCTTGCCGCAATGTTTTTGTTGATAAGGTGCTGTCGGCCAAGGGCAATTCCAAGTGGCTGGTTCGCGATGCGCTGTTGGGCTTTCCGGCGGCGGACAAGTTCGAGTTGACGGTTGACGGTACATTGGTGCTGGCTTCCAACAAGGACGAGTCGGTCATCAAGCAGACGAAAGGCGTTTTTTATTTGGACGACAACCGTTGGGAAGGCATGGGCGGTCGCGCCGACTGGTCGCGATTTGAAATCGCGGAAGACAAAGTATATGTTTCATTCCCAGATTATTACGAACTTGATTTGAACCGCTCGGAATATGCGATTGACTCGGTGACGTTTTACGAAAGGCGGCACTTCAACCAAGCCATTTTGTGCCGTTACGAGGACAAGGTGCTGGTGAACGCGCCCAACGAAAAGACGATGTATCCCCGCGTGAAGTCGTATCGTTCCGATTACGCCATCAAAGACTTGATGAAAAACATTGATTTTGAAGGTGGTATCGGCATGATGGGCAATCAGGTGGATGTGTTTGGCGGTGTCGACAACAAGGCCATTTTCCATTTCAGGCAAGGTGGCAGGGAGGTGCTGAAGGCCGTGGCGAAGCGCTTCGTGATGTCGGAGGACGAGGTTTTGGTTTCCGACCATGTTGCGATGCGGCTGTTCCTGACTGATTCGGTGGGCATCGAAAAGGATTCCATCTACCATAACAATCTGGGTTTCAGGTATGATAACAAGACCCGCAAGATGATGTTTTTCCGCGAGGAGAAGGGCAAGAACTTCGGCGACGGGCCTTTTCACGACTATTTTCACGGCCTCGATCTTTTCATTGAGGCGATGTATTGGAACATTGATTCGCCCACGGTCGATTTCCGCCGCATGGAGGGTGTCAATCCTAACAGTGAGGGTGATGTGGTGTCAGTGAATTATTTCCGCAACGAGGATTTCAAGCGGCTGCAAGGCCTCGACGGCACCCATCCCATGGTGCGCATGGAGAAGTTTCTGAAGGGTTTCAGCAATGTGGACCGGCAGGTGCATTTCTATTCCGGCGACTTGGCTTCCTACTTGCAATATCCTATAGAACAGGTGATTTCGATGTTGCTGAAACTGCAAGCTGAGGGCTATGTGGAATATGACAACGAAACCAAATGGGTGACAGCACTCCCGCGTTTTTTTGATGTGCTGGATTCCTACCGCGAAAACATTGATTTCGATGTGATTAAGTTGCACACACACACTACCAACCGTCAACCCAATGCCCGCCTCGACTTGGCTACCAACGACTTGCTCGTTTACGGCATCACCAGCCAGATTGAGGGCGTGAATGGCTCGGCCATTTCGTTGAGCGACCGCAAGCGCGTGGTCATCGTGCCCGACAATGGTCGATTGGTCTTTATGAAGGACAAGAATTTCAAGTTTTCGGGCGGCATTTTGGCCGGCATGTTCGAGTTTTTCACCAAGGACTGCGAGTTTTCATACGAGGATTTCACCATCAAAATGGCCAAGGTCGACTCGCTGCGTTTTTATGCCAAGCGCGACTACCAAATCATTCCCGTCAACGGGACGTTGGAGAAGTTGCAAGGCAAGTTGGAAATTGACCGAGGTGACAATAAATCAAGCCGTTACGATACGCCAGAATACCCCATTTTCCACAGCGAGGCCGAAGGTTTCAAGTTCTACCGCAAAATCAATGGCGGCGTTTTCCACCCCGGCAGCGTCGATTCGGTGATGACCGCTGACGACTTGGAAGGCAAGTTCTATTACAGCCTTGACCCCTTTGTCGTCGACAGCCTCAACGACCTCTCAATGCGCAAGGTGAGGTTTGACGGACATTTGGTTTCGGGCGGCATTTTGCCCGACATCGAACAGCCTTTGGTGGTGATGGAAGACTATTCTTTGGGATTCGAGCATCAGATAGGCGACGGAGAATCAGACACTTACCCAATGTTTGACGGTTCGGGACATTTCCACCAGAAAGTGCATCTTTCCGAGGACGGTTTCTTCGGCATGGGACAACTTGACTATCAGACGGCTACATTCACTGGCGACCGTTTCATGTTCTATCTCGATTCGGTGACGGCCATCACGAACCAGTTCAGGTTGATGCCGCTTGAGGACGGAACCAAATATCCTATGGCTAATGCTGATGCGCTGCGGCTGAAATGGGATGTGGGCAAACCCGAACTGACCACACAGACCATTGACAACCCGATTTGCATGTACGGCGACACCTATTTTTCGGGCAAGACAAGTCTCACGCCCGATGGCTATTCTGCCGACGGCAAGTTGCGTTTCGGCCTCACGGAGTTCGATTCCGACCATTTCGCTTTGGATTCGAGGACTTTCGTGGCTGATTCCGCCAAATTCCTGCTATATTCCGCCGACACGTCCAACATCGCTTTTGCCGCGACCAACTACCGCGCCAATGTGGACTTCGACGCACAAAAAGTGCAATACGACTATCTTGACCAGCGTAGCAACCTTGATTTCCCTATGAATCAATATGTTTGCACGCTGAAGGAGGCCGAATGGGACATGGCCACCAACAGCCTGCACCTATACAATCCGGTGGAGAGTTTCGGCGATTATGCCAAAGCGACCACCCATGAGGAACTGTTGGCCATTCACAGCAATGCGGCCAAGTTCATTTCGCTTGTGCCCGAGCAGGATTCGTTGCAGTTCTACAGCATGAGCGCGGAATACGACATGACCAACTATGTGATTCATGCTCACGACGTAAAAATCATTCGTGTGGCCGATGCCGCCGTGTTCCCTTACATGCACGATGTTGACATCAACGCGGAGTCGAAGTTGGAGCCTATCAGCGGTGATTTGTTGGCAGATACTTTGAACAATTACTACCTCTACAAAAATGCGGTTGTCAACATCCACAGCCGCAACTATTTTGACGCGCAGGGCACGTGGGACTACACCAATGCCAACGGAACGAGCACTCCGATTCGGGTGGATACCATCGTTCCCGTGGAGGGTGTTACACATGGCTATGCACAAATCGCTGACAATTCGGAGTTTAGATTGAGCAATCAATTCGGTTTCCAAGGTCGTCTGACCTTGAAGGCCACGGATGAGTTTGGCTATTACGACGGTCAGTTTGCCCTGCTTGGCTTTGATGAGCCGATGGCCATTGAGCCTGTCGGAATGGCAATGGATTCGATAGCCAATGAAGTGTTGGAAACGGTTCCTTCGATAGGCTCAGGAAACCTTGATTCCATCGCCGCCCTGAACCGTTGGTTTGTTTCGGAAACGCACATTAATCCGGCGGACATTCGCATACCTATTAATATGGAGCGCATCCAGGAGCAAGACCCGCGCATGACCAATGGACTTTATTATGAATTGGCCATCGACGGAGGCTATTTCGGCTCGTTCCTCACGCCCAAAGAGGGTAGGAAAGACCTTGACGAAACCGCGCCTGCCAACGGTATGTTATGGTATGATGCTGACAGTCTGCGTTTTGTGGTGACTGACACGACCCGTTTCGATACCTATGTGGACCTCAATTCGCGAGGTGTCGTCAGCGGCGAGGGTACATTTGGTTTGGGCATAGAGGTGCCTTTGGCGAACTTCCTCGTTCATGGTCGCTATACGCAATACCCCAACGATAGCCTCACTTTGCAAGGCCTCAATGTCTTTAACGCCCCGATTTTCGACGACAAGGCTCTTGAGGCGATGGCCGAAGTCTACGCCAATGCCGACGGCAATTCCATAGACCTGACGCAGACCCAATACCTGCATTATTACCGCTCCGAAAACAGCGAAGAGAAAACCGATGAGCGGCGACAAGCCATCGAATTAGAGGGCTATCCGGAAATGAAATCGTCTGATTTCTACTGCAATACCATCGTTATTCCCGACTTGAAGATGGTATGGAACGACAAACTTCACGCCTTCGTTTCGGTGGGCAAGATTGGCTTGGGCAATTTCGGCAACCACATCGTCAACAAGTATGTGGACGGTTGCGTGGTGTTCGACCGTCGACTGGGCAACATCACCTATTATTTCCAGCACGACATGTTCCAGACCTTTATCAATTACAACAGCGGTGACGGCCAATTCCAAGTGCATTGCACCTATTCCGACATCAACCAGCGGCTTTCGGAGATGAAGGAAAAGAACCGCACGAGGAAGAAGGACGACCAACGATTCCAGTATGTGGCCGTGCCTTACGAGTCGATGCTCGATTTCCTGAACCGCCTGAAATATGCGGGTTTGAGCGTGGGAACCTACTAAAAAATGAGAAATTTTTCAAAAAACAGGCCTCCATGTTCCAATTATTTGTACTTTTACCGATTCAAAATCCGAAAGCAATAAAAATCCTATCTATATGAAATTCATAGTATCAAGCCTAAAATTGTTGAAGAATCTCCAAGCCTTGGGCGGTGTCATCGGCTCGAAGAACACCCTCCCGATTTTGGACGATTTCCTGTTTCAGTTGACTGAGAACGAACTGAAAATCACCTCATCCGACCTCGACGTGACCATGTCGGTCAGAATGGTTCCTGACATGGTGGAAGGCACGGGCGAAGTGACGATTCCCGCACGCCTGCTGCTCGAAATCATGAAGAACTTCCCCGATGTGCCGATTACCATCAGCGTTGACAGCAACACCTTGGCCGTCGAACTGATTGCTGGCGAGGGTCGCTACAAGTTGGCTGGCCACAAGAGCGACGAGTTCCCGCAACTGCCCGTGATGACCGAGACTTCGGTGTGGGAAATTCCCGCCGATGTGCTGGCTCGCGGTTTCGAGAAGACCGTTTTCGCCACGGGCATGGATGAGATTCGTCCTATCATGTCGGGCGTGCTGATGGAAATGACCGAAAACTACCTCACTTTCGTCGCCACCGATGCGCATAAGTTGGTGCGTTACAGAAGGTTGGATGTGAAGTCAGAGGTGGCTGCCTCGTTCATCATGCCGAAGAAGCCCATCAACCAATTGAAGAGCATCCTCGGCACCCTCGCCGATGAGCCTGTGCGCATTGAGTTCAACAAGACCAATGCTTCATTTGTGTTCGGCGACTATGTGTTGGTGTGCCGCCTCATCGAAGGCCGCTATCCCAACTATGATGCCGTCATTCCGAAGAACAACCCCAACCAACTGACCATCGATCGTCAAGTGTTTCTTGCCGCCATCCGCCGTGTGGCCGTGTTCTCCAGCAAGGCCACGCACCAAGTGCGTTTCCGCATTGCAGGTCAAGAACTTACGTTGACCGCAGAGGACATCGACTTCTACAACGAGGCCAAGGAACGCCTCACATGCAGTTACGAGGGCGACGACATGGAAATTGGCTTCAACTCGCGCTTCCTGCAAGACATGCTCGGCAACTTCGACTCCGAGTCGGTGAAACTTGAAATGTCGGCTCCCAATCGTGCCGGTATCTTCACTCCCGTTGAGAACGACAACGCCTCTGAAGACCTGCTCATGCTGTTGATGCCGGTCATGCTGAACTAGGCATCAAAGGCCAAAACGCAAACAAAAAACCAGCGGACACTCCGCTGGTTTTTTATTTCCCAAAGTTCTGCGAGTTCTGCGTGAAACAATCACTTGACCTCCATCGTAGTGGTGCCCACAATGGTCATCGGGATGCTCATGCCTTGCTCGTTTGCAGTCATGGAAATATTCTGCTTTATGCTGCTGCTCGTCACCATGCCCGTCTGCGGGTTGATGCTGGCAGTGCCTGTGTAGGTGCCGCTGATGTCGTCAGTTTTGCCTTTGATAGTGCCTGAAACGTTCACGTCGACGCTCTTTTTCGAAATGGCGGTGACGGTATAGGTCAGTTCGGCAGTGGCATCTAAGCCGTTAGTCTCCTGCGAGGTGGAGGAAGTCCAAGTGCTGCCAACGGCAATTTCTTCCTCGGGCAGTTCGATGATGACACCTAATTGCCTCGAAGACAAATCGATGCTGTCGCCAAGGAGTTTTCCGAGGGCATCGTAAGTGAGGGTGGTGGGTTTGTGCAGCCTTGCTTCAATGTCCTTGGTCTGGCCGGCCAACATGGGGCTGGTCTTTTCGGGATGTTCGGAGTCGTACTCGAGTTTCATTCCCATTTGGGAAATGGTCATTTTGATGGCTTCGATTTGCGTTTCAACGACCGAGTTGGCGTCTGTAACTTCCTTTGGGGTAAAGGTTTGTCTTGTTTCCATGTTTTGCGACATGTTCATGGTTTGGCCTTGCACTTCCATCATGGTCATCATGTTGGCCTTGGTGGTGACGGTTTGGGTCTTGTCTTGTTGCGGACGAAGCCTCAGCGTTACGCCGTCTTTGGCCATGAACGAGAGGGTTGCCAATGCTACGAGAACGAGCATTGCGGGAGCGAATTTTCTAATGGTTTTCTTCATTTTTAAGGGATTTAATTTGATTTATGGATTAAGAGTTAATGTGCGATAACGAAGCGTATCGTTTGTCCGTTGGCAGTCCTTGCAAAATATATGCCATTCGGATATTGGGATGTAGGAATGATGAGTTCGTCGCTCTCGGCAAAATGGTATTCCACCTTTTGACCGAGCGTGTTGTAGATGTTGACCAACCCCATGTTTTCACCCTTGATGGTGACGAAACCGTTGGCCGGATTGGGGGCAAGGCTGAAAGTCGTGATGTTTTCGTCAATGCCGTAAGTGGTTTCGTAATACAGCGTGAGGGTATAGATGCCGAAGTCGGTGTCGATGAAAAGGGTTCCGTAAACGTCTTTCGTGATGGGCGAGGCGTAAGTGTCGAGAAAAATGGTTTCGCCAATGGGGACGATCATGCCCATTTCGGCGATGTTCTCACCTTCGTAGAGACATTCCACGCGGAAGTTCTCGGAATAGCATCGGTTGATGACCAAGTCCTCTGAAGTGAGGTTGGTAATGCTAACCCGCTCACCGTGAGGCGAGCAGCCGTGGAAATATAGGTGCAACGAATCGGGAGTGACGATGACTTGTTCGTCTTCGAAAATGCCTTGTGCGTTCAGGTTGAAGCACAACACGATAGCCGCGATAAACATAAACGCTTTCTTCATTATTGTAGAAGTTTAGAATTGTTAGTTTGACTCATTATTTATTTAAGGTGCAAAAATACCAATAATAATCACACCAAGAGTGGAAAATTGTCCATTTTTGACAATGCGCAAGGATAACACACTCAAAACTCCACCGTCCCTGATTCCCCTTGTGCATCCAAAAACAGGGCATAATAGACTGGCATATAAGTCACTTGGCCTTTTTGCCGAACTTCTCGGTCGTTGGAGAGCACAATGGCAGATTTCACATGATAATCAAGCGTGGAAAGCAGGTTGTTCAAAGCACTGTGAATGGAATAGTCTTTCCCTGATTTCACCTCAATAGGCAGGATGCTCGTGCTCGAATAGTCGTCGATGAGGAAATCCACTTCGCCTTTTTTGCGGTTGTCGTAATAAAACAGCCGGTGGCCGTTGGCTTTCAATTGTTGCGCGACGGCACTTTCATACACTGCGCCGAGGTTCACGCTTTTTTCGTCTTCGAGGACGGGGCGAAGGTTGTTGCGGTACAATTGCGCCGTCAACATTCCGACATCGTTCAAGTAGAGTTTCAGCAGGTTCTTGTGTACGCTCTCGCTCAACGGGAAGTGCGGATTGGAAACCGCATGGACATCGAGCGCAATCCCCGATGAGATAAGGTACTCAAACTCCTCCTGATACTGCACAAAACGGTCGCCAGCCTTGTCGCGAATGTCCTTGGCCACAATCCGTTTCTTCTTGTTTTCCATCTGCGACGGAATCATGTCGTAAATCCGCCTAATCAACAAATGCTTTTGGCTGTCTTGCTCGTGTTTGGAAGCGTCATCGCCATAGAGTGTCTTTATGGAATCCTGTATTTCCCTGACCTTTACAATGTTATGTGTTTCCAAATAGACATTGACGGCATCGGGCATACCGCCAACAAGCAGATAGCGGCGAAACAGCCCAAGCAAATGTTGGTGTTGTTCCTCCGAAAGGCTTTCCTTATTCTTGAATTTTTCCCTCAATCCGTCAATGGCCTCCGAATTGAAATTGTTGGCCATCAAAAACTCCTCGAAATCAAGTTGATACATTTGCTTTCTGATGATGCTGCCAACGGGAATGGAAGTCGTTGAGCGCAAGGCAATGCCCAACAAACTGCCGCTGGCGATGAAGCGGTAGCGGCGTTCCTGTCGGAAAAATTTCAGCATGGTGAGGTATTGCGGATAGGTCTGGATTTCGTCGAGAAAGATTAAAGTGTCTTCAAAATGGCCGAGTTGGTTGCCCGCCACCATGCTCAAGGTGAAATAAAACGCCTCGGTGGAATGGATGTTCTTGAAATGCTGCGGACCTTCGTCGTCCTCCGCAAAATTGACTTCCACGAAGTTTTTGAACAACCTGTTTCCTATCATTCTGATGATGAAAGACTTGCCGATTTGTCGTGCGCCTTCCAAAACCAAAATTTTGTCAGATGGCGAAGCCAAATGCGCCTCAATTTCCTTGCTGATTTTCCTGTACAACATAGCCAATATACACTTTTCAATAACTTTTCAGGCTGCAAATATACACTTTTCAATATAAAAATGCGCTAAAAAACTACACTTTTCACTAAAAATTCGGGGCTGAAAACTACACTTTTCAATGTTTGATGCTTTTTTTGTCTTTTTGCTTGCACAAAACAAAATCTTTGTAATTTTGCTTTCGATTGTTCGGGGAGACATCCGAGCAGTTGAAGGCAATTTGTGCTTGTATATAAAAACAAGTGCATTTCAAGTTTCCTAGCCTTCTTATGTGAATTTGCCGAATTGGAGGAGACTATAGGCAAAGAAAACTTGAGACAAGATGAACCGACTTTACAAACTTACGACTTTGATGTTTTTAATGCTTTTCAGCTTTTCGTTGCAGGCACAAACGGCGGATGATGTTGTGGCACCAGTAGAAATACGGCTGAATAATTGCCTAATTAGAGACGATTTACATACTGATTTTGATGTATTATCTTATGTTAATCTCATCATGAAGCCTGTTTATTATCCTAGTGACGATTTAAATTCTCATAGGATATTTTGGAGAATAGAATTGTACGATGCACTGATGGGAAAATTAAAACTGGAATATGAATATGATAGACCAGCTGCAGTAGTAAAGGAAAAAGATACGGTTCTTTTGGCTGCTTGCGACGAATCTAGTTATTTTCAATTCGTTTTCGACCTTAACAAACCTAAAGTGATATATATCCAAGTATTTGGCATCGGCAATGAAGTTAAAAAGCAATTTATTGTTGCTGGTGCTGATGATGCAAAATGGATTGATTATTTTATAAATTGGGCATACTATACTGTCTACGCTATGGATGTTAGCAATGAAAAACTTATTAAAAAGCATAACGTCACAAATCCGAGATTCAGAGATGCATGGCGTAATGGTGAAACCAGAAAAAAAATGATTCAAATACAGCAGTATTTGATAGATAATTATCCGAAAGGTTATTCAGGTCTGCGAGACAAAACAATACCGACGCTTGAACAACTTGACAAACGAATGAAAACCAATTTTGGTGTTTCAAACTATTTTGATTCTGTTACGGATGAAGAACTTTCAGGAAAGGCAAGCACAACCAACAAGCCGACTACAAATACCGTTGCGACCAACCTTTCCAAAGGAGAGTGGCGCACAAGCATGAGGAAAGTAGTCGATAATGTAACGGAAAAATACTCAGATGACGTCTATAAAGGGCAAAAGTCAAATGGTAAAAGAAATGGCATGGGCGTTTATAGGTGGAATAGCGGGTCATATTATTTTGGAGAATGGTCTAATGGCGATATGAATGGATATGGACTCCGTGTTTGTGGTGAAGGAAGAGCCATAAGCAATTGTCCAGATTGCGTCTATTTTGTAGGGAATTGGAAAGATGATAAGAAATCAGGCAAAGGAACGTGTTACGACAAATACGGCAACTTGATTTACTATGGAGATTTCGCCGATGACCGTCCAACAGGGACTTACCCAACCACAGGAAACTATTCGTCATATAAATTCGAATGCATTAATTACGAGTCAAACAACTCGGTATATATTGGAGAGACAAAGGATGGGAAACGCCACGGTTATGGTGTTTATATATGGAATAATTGGTATGGGAATGCGTGGTATGGCCATTGGGAAAATGATAAAAGGTCGGGTAATGGAATTGATTTGTTTTATGACGGCAGCATAAAATACGGCAGATGGGATGGTGATGAATATTATAGCATATTGTCACAAGCCACAACATCTTCGGCAGATGGAAACTCATGGGAGGTTAGCGGGTCGTCACGTTCCTACACCGATATTGCCACACCATTAACCTATATTAAGAACCAAATAGATGACAGAGGAAAATGCAGATTAGGGGCAATTACCGAATATGGCAAAGGTATAGTTATCCACGGGAACAATGGTTATGCTTATACTTCCATACCGAATAGCCTGATTGAAAAAATCAAGGAAATAGGGGAGAATAAAAATAGAATAAGCTCTATTACATTAACGAATTCAGGTTATTACTGCATTGTTTATCAAAGGAATGCATGGTATGGAGTTGTGCCCCAAAAAATGAGTGAGAAACTTCATGAGTTCAATAATAATCAAGAAGAAATTAGGAGTGTTTCTATAAGCGAAAATGGTGATTTTGCTATTGTTACGGATAAACATTACTATGCCTCGAATGATAGTGATTTTAACAGCATGAACAAAGCCCACGACAAATACGGCTCAATTAAAAATGTGTGTGTGACCAATAAGGGAATATGTGTTGTCTGTCAACGGGGAATATATTATTATAATATTCCGTCAAACTTGGAAACAAAACTAAAACGTCTTGAATACCGCCCAGACCATGTGACATTTACTGATAGTGGTACTTATTTGATTACAACTGAAACACAAAGGTATTCATATTGGATGTAATTGTATGAGCCAAAAAGATAATAAACAGTTAAGCTATACTTACTATAAATCAAATTATGTCAAGAAGTTGATTTTTTGACAATGCGCAACCATAGAAATGCCGAAATCTTTGACAATGCGCAGGAATAACTGCGTTTTGCAACAATTTGGTACACCAATTGGTGGTCCACAAAATGGCGTACCGAAGAAACCAACTTGCAGCAATGTCAGCTTTTTCCATGCCATTTTTGACAATGCGCAACCATAGAAACCCCAAAATCTTTGACCATGCGCAGGGATAACGCAAAAAAGCCGCCCCAATCGGAGCGGCTCGTCATTCAAATTATTCTGCGGATTCTGCGGATTCTGCGTGAAAAAAAACTGCTGAACTTATAGCAACGCCGTATAATACACCGGCAAGCAAGTAACTACGCCATCTTTCTGGTAATCCTTGGTGTAAAGCAAGATGCGTTCTCCTATCCTTGAAGGATATTTCTTGCAAAACTCATCCAACGACTTGTGCGTCTTGTATCCCGAAGATTTCACCTCAATGGGAACGATTTTGTTGCCTCGCGATAGTAGGAAATCAACTTCATAGTTTTTGTTTCCGTTGCCCGTGGGAAAGGTGTAGTAATACAATTCGTTGCCTGCCGTGCAGAGCATCTGCGCGATAAGGTTCTCGTAAACGTAACCAAGGTTGGCTTTCAGTTTATCGGACAGAAGTTTCTCATAAATAATGTTTTCCGTGAATCTTTTGTCCCAAAATGCCAAAGTCACAAACAGACCTGTGTCGGCAAGGAACATCTTGTAGGAAAACAAGGATTTGGTCAGTCCCATGCCCACATTGGGGTCGGTGACATGATGCGCAAGGTTGATGACCATACTCTCACGCATCTCCGAAACAATGATTTCTGTGTTTTCAGAACGGCGCTCGTCAATGGCGGTTTCAATCATGTATCGGGAAGCGTTGCCCGAAAGTTGCGCTGGAATGTCCTTGAACATTTTCGAAGCCCGTCCCGAAGGGTCGATCTTGTTGAAATCGACCTCATACAGTTTCAGGATTTCCCGTTTCATGTCATCGACCTTTTGCAGGTTGTTGTAGTGCAGGTAGGCATTCACCGCTTGGGGCATTCCGCCGACAAGCATATAAAGACGCAAGTCGCGCATCCAGCGTAGGTGAACGGCCTGACCCATAGGGCGATGCATGGCAAAAACCTGCCTGATTTGGTTAGGACTGACTTCATTGCCTGTTGCCCAATAAAACTCTTCCAAATCCATCGGATACAAAGTCATGCTCATCTCTTCACTGGGTATGACGATGTTCTGCACGTTTTTCCGAATCGAGATGAGAGAACCAGTTTCGATGTAGTCATAACGTCCGTCCTTGACCAAATGCTTAATGGCTTGGCGTGCCAAAGGTTGGTTTTGCACTTCGTCGAACACAATGGCAGACTCGCGCTTGTAAAGGTTCACTTTCATAAGCGTTTGTAGGCGCATGAAGAAATAGTCCAAGTCCATCATGTCTTCAAACAGTTCGTTGATTTGTTTTGTCGGTTTCGAGAAATCGATGAGGATGTAGGATTTGTACTCGCGTTTGGCAAATTCCTCAACTAAAGTGGATTTGCCGACGCGCCTCGCGCCCTTAATCAGAAGCGCGTACCGACCTTTCCATTGCTGTTTCCACTCCAGCATTTTGTCGTATAGTTTTCGCTTGAATATCATAAAACACCTAACTTGTTGAAAATCGCTGCAAAAGTAAGATATTTTGCAGTAATCCACAAATTTTTTCTTTCCAAATTTGCAGTAATCCACAAATTTTTTCTCTCTAAATTTGCAGTAATCCACAATTTTTTTCTTCGAAAACAAAACAAGCCGCCCCAATCGGAGCGGCTCGTTGTTCTAAATTATTCAGCGATTTCTGCGGATTCTGCGTGAAAAAAAATCACAATTTCGGTCCGGCAGCCACCAATGCCTTGCCAGCGTCATTCGTCGTGAACTTCTCGAAGTTCTTGATGAAGCGCGAGGAGAGGTCTTTGGCCTTTTCTTCCCAAGCGTTCTTGTCTGCGTAGGTGTCGCGCGGGTCGAGGATGTTCGGGTCGACGCCGGGCAATGCGGTCGGCACCTCGAAGTTGAAGTACGGAATCATCTTGGTAGGTGCCTTCTCGATGCTGCCATCAAGGATGGCATCGATGATGCCGCGTGTGTCGCGGATGGAGATGCGCTTGCCTGTGCCGTTCCAGCCGGTGTTCACCAAGTAAGCCTTGGCGCCGCTCTGTTCCATACGCTTCACGAGTTCCTCGGCGTACTTGGTCGGGTGCAGTTCGAGGAAGGCTTGGCCGAAGCAGGCGCTGAAGGTAGGTGTAGGCTCGGTGATGCCACGCTCGGTACCTGCCAACTTGGCCGTGAAGCCGCTCAGGAAGTAGTACTTGCACTGTTCGGGGGTCAGGATGCTGACGGGAGGCAGCACACCGAAAGCGTCGGCACTGAGGAAGATGACGTTCTTGGCGGCGGGACCCGACGAAACGGGACGCACGTTCTTCACAATCTTCTCGATGTGCTCGATGGGGTAGGAGACGCGGGTGTTCTCGGTCACGCTCTTGTCCTTGAAGTCGATCTTGCCGTTGGCATCGACGGTGACGTTTTCCAACAAAGCATCGCGCTTGATGGCGTTGTAGATGTCAGGCTCGCTTTCCTTGTCAAGATTGATGACCTTGGCGTAGCAGCCGCCTTCGAAGTTGAACACGCCTTCGTCGTCCCAGCCGTGCTCGTCGTCGCCGATGAGCAGGCGTTTCGGGTCGGTCGAAAGGGTGGTCTTGCCCGTGCCGCTCAAGCCGAAGAAGATGGCAGTGTTTTCGCCCTTCATGTCGGTGTTGGCGGAGCAGTGCATGGCGGCGATGCCTTGCAGCGGCAGGTAATAGTTCATCATCGAGAACATGCCTTTCTTCATCTCGCCACCGTACCAAGTGTTCAGAATCACTTGCTCGCGCGAAGTCACGTTGAAGGCCACGCAGGTGTCGCTGTTCAGGCCGAGTTCCTTGTAGTTTTCGACCTTGGCTTTCGAGGCGGTGTAAACGGTGAAGTTGGGCTTGAAGTCGGCCAGTTCCTCAGCCGTGGGCTTGATGAACATGTTGAGCACGAAATGTGCCTGCCATGCCACTTCCATGATGAAACGGACGGCCATGCGGGTGTCCTTGTTGGCGCCGCAGAAGGCATCCACCACATAAAGGTTCTTGCCACTGAGTTGTTTCTTGGCAAGGTCTTTCACCTGTGCCCACACTTCTTCGCTCATCGGGTGGTTGTCGTTTTTGTAGCCTTCGGTGGTCCACCAAACGGTGTCCTTCGACTTGGCGTCCATCACGATGTATTTGTCCTTGGGCGAGCGACCGGTGTAGATGCCCGTCATCACGTTGACGGCGTTGAGCTCGGTCAAAACGCCTTTGTCGTAACCCGTCAGGGCGGGGTTCATCTCGTCCTTGAAAAGTTGTTCGTAGCTCGGGTTATAATAAATTTCCTTTGCGCCGGTGATGCCGTATTTGGCCAAAGCGGCTTTGATTTCTTCGATGTTTTTTGCCATAATTGTTAGTTTAGTTGAAATGATGCGCAAAGGTAGGGATTATTTCTTTTTGTTAAAGTGGAAAGAATGATTTTGTTTGGTTTTTCTACAAGATTTTGTGTTGTCGTGATAAAAGTGTAACTTTGCAGCATTGAATCCGAGGTTTTGAAGATATGAATACAGGCGAAATAAGAGCACTGCTCAACGACATTGAAAGTGACCGTGTGGAACGCACCATTTCAACCACGAACACTGACAAGTTCGGCCAGGCGATATGCGCTTTTGCCAACGATTTACCTGACTACAGACAAGCAGGTTATCTGTTTTTAGGTGTTGAGGATGATGGAACGGTGAAAGGAATTGACGTAACGGATGATTTGTTGAAAAATGTTGCAGCCATTCGTACCGACGGCAATATTCAACCGCAACCGTCGATGACGGTGGAGAAGGTGGCTATGCCAGAGGGCGATATCGTGATGGTGAGGGTGGAACCTGCTTCGTTTCCTCCGGTCAGGTACAAAGGGCGCATTTGGATTCGCATTGGCCCGCGACGCGGCGTGGCCAGCGAAAACGACGAGCGTCTATTGATGGAGAAACGCAGAACGAATGTGACCTCATTCGATGCCTCGCCTTGCCTGAATGCAACTATCGACGACTTGGACTTGCAAAAGTTCAAGCATGTATTCCTGCCAAAGGCGATGACTGACGATGAATTGGAAGAAGACAAGCGTGATGTGAAACTGCAACTGAGCGGTTTCGGATTCTTCGACACACGTTACGATTGCCCTACCAATGCAGGTATGTTGCTTTTCGCCAAAAACTTGCGCAGGTTTATCCCTGGGGCATATATCCAATATGTGCGTTTTGCAGGAAAGGATCGTGCAGGTGAGATTTTGACCGAACATGAGTTTAAGGACAACCTTTGTGTGACGCTGTTCGAATTGGATACATTTGTTGAGACAACTATTGCCAATCGCAGGCCGATACCAGTGAGTTCCACGCGCGAAGACCCATTTGTTGACTATCCTTATTGGGCCACCCGAGAGTTGTTGATGAACGCCATCTGTCACCGCGACTATCAGAGCAATGGCCCGATACAATTCTATCAGTATGACGACCGCATTGAGATCATGAACCATGGTGGCCTATATGGTAGGGCCAATGTCCAGAATTTCCCCAACGTGAACGATTACAGAAACATCGTCTTGGCAGAAGCAATGAAGGTTCTGGGGTTTGTGAATAGGCATAGCCGTGGAGTGTTGCGGGTTCAGAAAGAATTGATGGCCAATGAGAACGGTGAGGCAATATTCGATTTTGGCTACCAGACAGCAATTGTGGTGAGGGAGATGAAGTCGCCGAGAGGTGAACAGGCAATACGAGAGGCAATCGCTCAAGGATTCTTGACGGAAAAAGGCGAAAAACAGACCGCTTTTGTTGTTTCTGAAGGTCATAAAAATGGTCACGAAAATGGTCATAAAAATGGTCGCGAAAATGGTCATAAAAATGGTCATAAAAATGGTCACGAAAATGGTTATGAGAACGAAAAGGGGCTAGAAAAACCGTCAGAAAAACCGTCAAAAAAACCGTCAAAAAAACCGTCAAAAAAACCGTCAGGAATTAAGGTTTCCAAGTTTCCTGCGCCCATAGTGGAGGAAGTTTATAAGGCGATAAAACTGAACCGAAAAGCAAAATACTCATGGCTTCAAGATAATCTTGGAGTCAGTGAGAGTACCATCTTACGAGCCATCAGTGACTTGAAGGAACTGGGCTATATCAGCAAGGAGCATTCAAAGGTGAAAGGCGAATGGCAGTTGCTGAAATGACAAATTTTTACCCGCTCGGATGATGCAAACCCTGTAGAATTCGATTCGAATAGAAAAAATCCTTACCTTTGCAGCCCTTTTCACAAAGGAATTAACATATTTAATTATTAACCATAACACGATCTCGATGAGAAAGATTTTACTGCCATTCCTCGCAATGGCACTATTAATGACCGCCCCTCTTGGAGCGAAGGCCCAACAGGGCATTGAAAACTATGTGTCGGCCTCTGGCTATGTGATTTACCGTGCGCCCGGTTATTATTCCCCCGACGGAGCCTATTCCTGGAACTTTGAACAAGACTTCGAGGAAGGCCGCATCCTCGACTGGACCCTCATCGATGCCGACGGCGACAGCCACAACTGGCAACTGCCTTTGGCAAGCGGTATGGGCTTTGGCAATTCGGATGGTATGTTGGTGTCGTATTCCTACGACAACACAACCACTTCGCCGCTCACGCCCAACAATTTCATGGTTTCGCCCCGCGTGATCTTGCCTTCGGTAGGCGGTATCATCAGTTTCTGGGCTTGCGCTATGGATGAGCAATATTGCGCTGAGCATTTTGCAGTGGCCATCTCCACGACGGTCAACAATGACCCGATGGCTTTCACCACCTTGCAGGAATGGACTTTGTCTGCCAAAGACCAAGGAAACCGCCAAGGCATTTGGCGCCAGTATACAGTTGACCTTTCCGCTTATGCTGGTCAGGAGGTCTATCTCGCTATTCGTCACTTTAACTGCACCGACATGTTCGCCATCTGCGTTGACGACATATTTATCGGCGATGAAAACGCTTCTTCTTTGATGGGCTGTGACATCGTTCTTGACGGCCAGATAGTGGCTACCAACCAGCACGGTACCCATTATCTTTTGAATACCAATGGCTTCGCTGATGGTTCAAACCACACGACCACCATTCGTGCCCATTACGGAAGTGGCACGACGCTTGAAAGCGAATACGCTTGGACTTACCGCTCAAGCAACCATTTCCAAGGCTCGCCCATGGGATTGCAAGCCGAAAGCGACGGCAATCGGGTGCAACTTTCGTGGACACTGCCAACAATGTCGGCCCCATTCCCCATCGAAGGACTGTTTTACGACTTCGCCGACAGCACTTTGATGGATCTCACCCTCATCGATGCCAACAACGACGGACAGAACTTCCGTGTGTATCCTTGGAGCGGCTATGGCGGCGGCATCGGCCTGCGTTCCTTCTCATGGATGAATGGTCCGGGTGCGCTCAATCCCGACAATTTCATCGTCACGCCGCGACTGACGCCCACCGAAAACGGACGCATTTCCTTTATGGCCTGCGACGCCGATATGCCCGGCATTGCCCCTGACCCTGAGCATTTTGGCGTGGCCGTTTCCACTTCGGGCAACACCAATCCCGCCGATTTCGCCATGATTCAGGAATGGAACAGCACGGGTTCTTATACCGAGTATTCCGTCGACCTTTCGGCCTACGCCGGACAGCAGATTTATGTGGCCATCCGCCACTTCAACACCACGGGCGAGACCTATTTCCTCTGCGTCGACGACATCAAGGTTGAAGGCGTTCAGGCCGAGGTGACGCGCCCCGCCATCGGTGCCTTGGTTTATGCCAACGGCGAGCTGCTGGCCACCCTCAACCACGGCGAAACTTCTTTCTCGCATGACGTAAACCGCTACACTTCCGAGTATTGTATCCGTATCATCCAAGACGGTGCCAAAGAAACGGGCGACTATTACGCCCTTGCCGCCCCGCAATGTGCCGAGGTCGAGGTGAATTGCTTGGCTCCGAAGAACTTGGCGGCAGAATGGGACGGCCAAAAGGTGATTCTCACTTGGGAACGCGAGATTTTCACCGACTTTGAGGACGACCCCGATGGCTGGACTTTCCTCGATGCCGATGGCGACGGCTTTGTTTTCGGCATTTACGCCGCAGGTGGCATGAATCCCGATGGCAGCGTGAACAACACAGGCACCAACGCCTCACTGACCTCGTTCTCATATAATAATAATTACGGTGCGCTTCATCCTGACAATTACGCTTTTATGCCCAAAGTCAAGGTGCTGCCCAATGCCAAGATGACCTTTTATGCCGCTGGTTTTGACCCTGCTTATCCTACCGAGCATTTCGGCGTGGCCGTGGCTTCGGCTGACGGGCTGAATGTGGCCACCATCGCCGAATGGGAATCAAGGCATCCTTACCAATCCTATTCCGTTGACTTGTCGGCCTATGCCGGACAAGAAATTTACCTCGGTTTCCGCCATTTCACCAACGTGTCCAACTATGCCCTCTGCATTGACAATATCACCGTGACCAATGCGGTGTGGGCCGGCACTTCGAGCGAAACGCTTTGGTACAATGTTTACCGCTCCATAAACGGCAGCAATTACGAGTTGATTGGCGTGGCCGACGGCAATGCCGTGAGTTTCGACGACAATGACATCAACGCAGTCAATTTCTATTATCAGGTGACGGCGGTCAATTCCGTTGTGGGTGGCACTTGCGAATCGGAGCCCGCCATGTCTGTTGACGGCATTCACAACTTTGTGACTGTGACCACTGACGGCTTGGACGAAAACGGCGAAAGTGTCAGCGTCTATCCCAATCCGGCTCGTGCCCGATTGACCATTGAGGCCGAAGGTTTGAGGCATGTCACCTTGATTAATGTGCAAGGCCAAATCGTTTACGATGCCATCGCCGAAGGCAACCAAACCAACATCGACCTTGCCGGCTTTGTGGCGGGATTGTATATGCTGCGCATAGACACGGAAAACGGTGTCGTTTCAAGACAGGTTTCCATAGTGAAATAACCTGATTTTTAGGTTTGTACGGCTGTCGTATTACGGCAGCCGCATTGAAAACACAGATAGGGCTGCCACAATGTGACAGCCCTAAATGTTTTTTAGAAAATCTTCGTATAGATGTGACATTCAGGCGTTTCCTGTCTTTCGTCTAAGTAGTTTTGATGGTAGTCCTCGGCAGGGTAGAAGGGCATGGCTTGACGAATCTGTGTGGCAGGATGATAGCCCATCTGCATCAGTTCGCCGAAAACTTTTATGGCGGTGTCGCGTTCCTCAGTATTGTTGAACCAAATGGCGGAAAGATATTGTGTGCCGATGTCGATGCCTTGTCCATCGGCTTGCTCAAAGTTGTGGATTTCAAAGAAATAGCGCGCCAAGGCTTCGTAGGAAACCATTTCGGGGTCGTATTCCACTTCGATGGTTTCCAGATGCCCCGTCGTGCCCGTTTTTACTTGTTTGTAACTTGGGTTCTCGATTTCGCCACCCATGAATCCGACGGTGGTTTTCGTCACGCCTTTGAGCCGCTTGAAGTAATACTCCACGCCCCAAAAGCAACCTGCTGAGAAATAGGCTTTTGACATTTTATTCCTTTATTATTTTGATGACTCTTTTACTTCCGTTTTTGCCGCTGATAATCAGTAAATAAACCCCTTTTTCGAGATTGCCCATATCGATTGTTTCAACCTTTTCGGCAGTCAAAACAATTTGCCCTAACAGGTTGCGGATTTCCACATTTTCAATCCCTTCGGCCTCAATGTGCAACGTGCTTGAAGTTGGATTGGGCCAAACATTGATTTCTGCTTCCTTTTGCTCGGTTGTTCCAGTCAAGATGTTGAGTGTCAATCCGATGACGCTGTCGCAGTCAAGGCCGTTGAGGACGGCAGTGTAATAGCCCGGCTCGTTCAAGTATCTTCCGTGGAAATAATAGTTTCCGTAAGATGCGTCTTCAATGTTGGTGAGCGAGGCGCAACTCTCGTAGGCTCCAATTTCCACTCGGCCTTTTTGGATGCGCGGGTTGCCCGCGATGTCGGTGGCACCAAGCCCGGTCGTGTTTGGCTTGCCTGAATTAAGGCAAATGCTGCGCGGATGCAGGCTCCAATTCTCGTTGTGATAGTCGGCACCAGCACCTTCGGCGGGATGGGCGAAGCGGACGAAAACACCCGGCTCTTCGCCATCGTTTTCAACGGGAACATTGTAATTCTCCGACCCATTGACGATGCCGACGACGGCGCAATGGTCGAAGTCGCTCAACCCTGCAAACTGGTTGGGCAGGCCGTTGGCCATATTGCCCCAAACGATGCAATTGTAGTATTTGTTGTGGCTGTTTTCGTGATAGATGCCGCCGATGCTTTCTGTGGCCAAGTTCATCACGAAGTCGCAGTTGTAAGCCGTGAATAGGCCTCGGGCGTACATGCCGCCGGCGTTGTTGGCCGTGTTGTTGCTGATGATGCAGTTTTTGAGCGTCGGTTCGGTATTATTATAAAGGTATATGCCGCCGCCCTTGGTCGAGGCGCGGTTGTTGCTGATGCGGCAATTTGTGCAGTCGGCACCGATACGGTCGCAAATGCCACCACCCATCGAGGCGGTGTTGTCCATGATGCGGCAGTTGTTCAGCGCGACATGTGCCGTGCCGCCCGTTGAGTTGATGTAAACGCCGCCGCCGTACATGCTGGCTTCATTGTTCACGATGTTGCAGTTCGACAAAGTGACATGATTATTCAGGTAAGCCCCTGCACCGCTTCCGATGTTTCCGTTTTGGAGGGTGAAGCCGTCCCAAATGGCCATCGAAGCCGAAGTGAAGGCTTGGTCTTGCATCAGTACACGCCTTGCATTTTGACCGTCAAGGATGGTGGTGTTTTTCTCAAAATCGCGCTGCGAGAGGTCGAAATCGGGGGCTTCGTTGCCCTCGAAACCGCCATAAACGCGGTTGCTTGGCGAGATGCGGAAGGCACCCTCGGGGTCGGTGGTGTCGCCGTAATAAGTGCCGGCCTTCACCCAAACCTTGGTGCCGCCACCGCTTGAAAGGTTGGAAGCAAACTCCAATTTGTTGGTTGCGTTGGCCCACGAGGAACCGTCGCCCGTGCCGTTTTCGCTGACATAAATGATGCCGTTTTCATCGGCTTGGATGCTGGCAGGGTAGAGGTTCATCACCACGGCCTGACCTTCGTTGAATCCGTTTACGTCGTATGTGGAATAAAAGCCGTCGCCGCTGCCGCTCCAGCCGAAGTTGAAGTGCATCAGGTCGTTGCTGTCGTAGCCGTCGCAAACGAAAGCGTGACCGCTGTCGCCGTTGGCACCGGAATAATACATTGGGTGCGACTGGTCGAGTTCGGCCTTCAGCATGGCCGTCCATGCCTCATTGGTGTATGTGCTTTTTTGGCGGTATTTCGCGCCGCAATAGCCGAAATAAGAGCGCATGGCGGTTTCCACATCCATCGATTGCGCACCGCTGCCCGAAGCGGAATAGTTCATGTTGACGCTCACGCCGCAATGATACATCAGCGTGGCCACGGCATCGTTGTGGCTCCAAACATCGTTGGGCATTTGTTCCCAATGATAGGTGGTGGCGGCAAAATTGGCACTTTGCTCACCGTATTGGTTGTGGACATAACTATGTGAGCCAAAGCCTGTTGAGGGATAATCCCAATATTTCATCACCTGAGCCATAGCGCAAGCCACACAGCCTGCATAAACATGTCCGCAAGGGCCGCCCCACCAGCCGCCGCCCGAAGTGGCCGGACAATACTCATTGTAATAACAATCCTGATTCCAGCGCGTACTGACCAAAGGATCAACGGTTTGCACCTCGCGTGAGCCGAAAACGCCTTGTGCGGCATCTGCCCATTGGCGTTGAATGTCTGCCTCGGGCGCAATGTTGTTGGCAACAGCGAAATCAATCATTTCGGAATAATGCTGAAGCCATGACGTGAAGTTTTCCGGTGCATCGGCCAAATCGGGGAAATTGCCTTGGTCGGACCAGCCCAAAATGGGCGGCAGAACGGTATTGCTTGAAATGATGACAAAGCCTTGTGAGCCAATGTTGTAGATGAAGTTCTTTTCGGAGGAAACCAAATCCAAATCTTGCCCATCAAAGCCCTGACGCGAAGCGACGAAAGAATGTGCGGTCTTTCGTGCTAATGCCTCATCGATCGACTTGGCAGTTTGCGCAAATGTTTGTGAAAGAATGGTGAAAACCAGTAACAAAACGAATGATAGTCTTTTCATAAGTAGGAATTTTGGCGCAAAAATAGAAACTTGTTTTGAATATTTCAGGAAAACTTCAGGAAATGTATTAGAAATCTGTATTCTATGGCCAAATTGCCGAACACAATGCAGCCAAATTGCCGAACAGAATACAGCCAAATTGCCGAACAGAACACTGCCAAATTGCCGAACAGAATACAGCCAAATTGCCGAACAGAATACAGCCAAATTGCCGAACAAAACTCGGCCAAATTACCGAATTTAAAATGAAAATTTTTGATTTTATGTTTGAGTTCCAAATATTTATCGTATTTTTGCAGCGGATTAAAAAATGAGGTAAAAAATGGAGAATTATAGACCCAGAATTTGCGACCAATTATTGGTCGAATTATTGGAGGCTTGCGGTTCGGTTTTGGTGGAAGGCTCGAAGTGGTGCGGCAAGACTACCACTGCTGAACAAGCCGCCGGAAGTATCGTCTATATGGCAGATCCTGAAGACGGTGAGCGCAATATCCAATTGGCACGAACCAGCCCAAAATTTCTTTTGGAAGGCGAAACACCGCGCTTGATTGACGAATGGCAGGTAGTGCCCAAACTTTGGGACGCGGTGCGTTTTGAGGTTGACCATAGGAGGAAATTGGGACAATTCATCCTGACAGGCTCCGCAGTGCCTGCCTCGCGTGACGAAATCATCCACACTGGTACAGGACGTATCGCCTCGCTATTGATGCGTCCGATGAGTCTTTGGGAATCGGGTGACAGCAATGGAACGGTGAGTCTCGAATCCCTTTTTAATGCGCCCGAACAACTGACTCCCCGAAGCGCAATGGGCATTGAAGACCTTGCGTTCGTGGTGTGCCGTGGTGGGTGGCCGATGGCCATCAATACCAAAAGCAGGAAGTCGGCGTTGAAGCAGGCAACCATTTTTTATGATGGTGTGGTTGGCAAGGCCGATGGTAGCGGATCCGACATTTCTCGCGCCGACGGTGTGGCTCGCAATCCTGAGCTTGTCAAATTGCTGATGCGCAGCCTGAGCCGTCATCAGGGAACGCAAGCGTCCATTGCGACCATTTACCAAGACATGGTGGCCAATGAGAGCAACTCGTTGAGCGAAGACACGATAGCATCTTACATCAAGGCGTTGAAACGCATTTTTGTGGTCGAGAATATGCCTGCATGGAACCCCAACCTGCGCAGCAAGACCGCCATTCGCACCTCAGATACGCTCTATTTCGTGGATTCGAGCATTGCCATTGCTGCGTTGAGGATAAGCCCTCAAGACTTGCTCAATGACTTGAATACCTTTGGTTTGTTCTATGAAACTATGGCCGTGCGCGACTTGCGTGTGTATGCCGATGCCCTTGACGGACAGGTGTATCACTATCGCGACAAGAATGGCCTTGAATGTGATGCCGTCGTGCATCTTGCCAATGGGAAATACGGCCTTGTGGAAATCAAGTTGGGCGGCGACGACTTGATAGAGGAAGGCGCAAGCACTTTGAAACAATTGGCAGGGAAAATTGACACGACAAGGATGCGTAATCCTTCGTTTATGATGGTGTTGGTCGGCATCGGAAATTACGCCTATCGCCGCGAGGATGGTGTGTTTGTTGTGCCCATCGGGTGCTTGAAGAATTAGGCAATAGAAAAAAAACTTTTCAAACGCTATCAACCTGCATTTTGAAAAAGAATTTTTCGTACTTTTGCAGCCGTTTTTCAAAAGGACAGTTTTATGATTAACATAACCTTCCCTGACAATAGTGTCAGACAATATGAGTCGGGTGTCACACCGTTGGAAATCGCCAAAAGTTTGAGCGAGGGACTTGCGCGTAATGTGCTGTCTGCCAAAGTGAACGGAAAGATGTGGGATGCTATGCGCCCCGTCAATGAGGATGCCACCATCCAGCTTTTCACTTGGGACGACCCCGAAGGCAAGGCCACTTTCTGGCACTCGTCGGCTCACCTCATGGCTGAGGCCATCGAGGCTTTATATAAAGGTGTGAAGTTCGGTATCGGTCCCGCCGTGGATGCCGGTTTCTATTACGACATCGACACGGGCGACCTCACCCTGACAGAAGCCGACCTCGTAGCCATCGAGAAAAAAATGCTCGAATTGGCTCGCGAGAAGCAGACCTTCGACCGTGTTGATGTGAGCAAGGCTGAGGCATTGAAGTATTTCACCGAGAAAGGCGACGAGTACAAGGAAGAACTCATCAGTGAACTTGAAGACGGCACCATCACCTATTATAAATGTGGCAACTTCACCGACCTTTGCCGTGGACCTCACATCCCGAACACGGGTTTCATCAAGGCCGTGAAACTGACTTCGTTGGCCGGTGCCTATTGGCGTGGCGACGAGAAGCGCAAGCAACTCACCCGCGTTTATGGTATCACCTTCCCGAAGCAAAAGGAACTCGACGAGTACCTTGTTTTGCTCGAAGAGGCCAAGAAGCGCGACCACCGCAAGTTAGGCCGTGAGTTGGAACTCTTCATGTTCAGCGACACCGTTGGCAAGGGTCTCCCGATTTGGCTGCCCAAAGGCACCGAACTGCGCCTCCGCCTGCAAGAGTACCTGACCAAGATTCAGAAGGAATATGGTTATGAGCAAGTCATCACGCCCCATATCGGCGGCAAGCAGTTGTACGTGACTTCGGGTCACTGGGACCACTACGGCGAAGATAGCTTCCGTCCCATCACCACGCCTGAGGAAGGCGAGGAGTACCTGTTGAAACCCATGAACTGCCCTCACCACTGTATGATTTTCAAGTGGAAGCCGCGTAGTTATAAAGACCTGCCTTTCCGCTGCGCTGAGTTCGGTACGGTGTATCGTTACGAACAGAGCGGAGAGTTGCACGGCCTGACTCGTGTGCGCTCGTTCACACAGGACGATGCCCACATCTTCTGCCGTCCCGACCAAGTGAAGGAAGAGTTCATCCGCGTGATGGAAATCATCGAAATCATCTTCAAGTCATTGGATTTCAATAACTTTGAAGCACAAATATCGCTCCGTGACCCCAACGACACCGAAAAGTATGTGGGTTCGGACGAAAACTGGGCCAAGGCAGAGGCCGCTATTCAAGAGGCATGTGCCGAGAAGGGTCTGCCCGCCCATGTGGAGTATGGCGAGGCCGCTTTCTATGGCCCGAAATTGGACTTCATGGTGAAGGATGCGTTGGGTCGTAAGTGGCAGTTGGGCACAATTCAGGTGGACTACAACCTGCCTGAACGTTTCGACCTGACCTACATCGGTGCCGACAATGAGAAACATCGCCCCGTGATGGTACACCGCGCCCCCTTCGGCTCGATGGAGCGTTTCGTGGCCGTTTTGCTGGAGCACTGCGCCGGAGAATTCCCGCTTTGGCTGGCTCCCGACCAGGTGATTATCCTCCCCGTGAGCGAAAAATACCTCAATTTTGCGAAAAATTTGCAATCGTATCTGAAAAAGTCCGATATTCGCGCCCTCATTGACGAGCGAAACGAGAAAATCGGGCGTAAGATTCGCGATGCAGAAATGAAGAAATATCCTTACATGCTCATCGTAGGCGAAAAGGAAGAGGCTGAAAATCAGGTTTCTGTGCGCAAACACGGTCAAGTCGACCTCGGCACGATGCCGACAGAAGCCTTTGCCGAGATGATTCGCAAGCAAGTCGAGGAGGAACAGAACAAGAGATAATTAACTGATTGTAAACTTAATATAGGAGATCATTACAATAGCACAGATTCCACAAAAAGGAAGACCCGGTCAAAGGCCGAACAAGGACAAAGACGGATTCAACCACCGCATCAATGAGGAAATCAAGGCTCCGATGGTGCGCTTGGTGGGCGAGGGTGTCGAAGCTAATATCTATCCCTTGCGTGAGGCTTTGAGAATCGTTGAGGAGTTGGGTGTCGACTTGGTCGAAATCCAACCCGATGCCAACCCGCCAGTCTGCAAGGCAATGGACTACAAGAAGTTCGTCTTCGACCAGAAGAAGCGACTGAAAGACCAGAAGGCCAAAGCCACCAAGGTAGTCATCAAGGAAATCCGCCTCGGACCCCAAACCGACGACCATGACTTCGAGTTCAAGTTGAACCATGCCAAGCGATTCCTTCAGGAAGGCTCAAAGGTGAAGGTGGAAGTCTTTTTCAGAGGCCGTTCCATCGTCTACAAGGAACAGGGTGAGATTATGTTGCTGAAGTTCGCTCAGGAGTTGGAGGAATTCGGAAAAGTGGAGATGATGCCCAAACTTGAAGGCAAGCGAATGCAAATGATGATTGCTCCGAAATCGACAAAGAAATAACTCATTTTTAATACTTTAAAACCAATTGTAAAATGCCGAAAATGAAGACAAAGTCCGCTGCCAAGAAGCGTTTCCAAGTAACGGGTAGCGGCAAGTTGAAGAGAAAGCATGCTTATCATGGCCACATCCTGACCAAGAAGAGCCAAAAGAGAAAACGCAACCTCGATCACACCGCCATCGTTGAGAAGGCTGACGAGAGAGTTGTCAAGAAACTGCTTCTCATGTAATTAACCTAATGTGTAATTTGTCTCAGCAGAAAAGTTCTCGAAAGGAGCGAGGCGCTGGACGAAAAAATCAAACAAAATGACAAGATCAGTCAATGCAGTGGCTTCAAGAGCCAGAAGAAAGAAAATCCTGAAAAAGACCAAAGGTCAGTTCGGCACGAGGAAAAACGTGTGGACTGTGGCGAAGAACTCTTACGAAAAGGGTCAGACCTACGCTTATCGCGACAGAAGAAACAAGAAGCGCGAGTTCCGCAGCTTGTGGATTGTCCGTATCAACGCCGCCGTGCGCGAGTATGGCATGAACTACAGCCAATTCATCAACAAACTGAACGTGGCCGGCATCGAGATGAACCGCAAGGTTCTCGCCGACCTCGCCCTCAACAACCCCGAGGCTTTCAAGGCCATTGTCGAGAAGGTGAAGTAAGAACAAGCGCGTTATTGTTTTTCACGATAACAACGAAATCCCGGCCCAATGGTCGGGTTTTTTTATTATTTTTGCAGTTCATATCAAGACCATGAACTTCAAACTATCCTCCGATTTCGCACCCACCGGCGACCAGCCCGAAGCCATCAAGGAACTAGTGGATGGCATTAGGCGCGGCGACCGTGCCCAAACGCTGCTCGGCGTGACGGGTTCGGGCAAGACGTTCACCATCGCCAATGTGCTGGCGCAACTGAATCGTCCTGCCTTGGTGTTGAGTCACAATAAGACCCTTGCGGCGCAACTTTACGGTGAGTTCAAGCAGTTTTTTCCCGAAAACGCGGTGGAGTATTTCGTTTCGTATTATGACTACTACCAGCCCGAGGCGTTTATTCCCGCCACGAATACCTATATCGAGAAGGACTTGGCCATCAATTCTGAAATCGACAAGATGCGATTGGCGACCACTTCGGCTTTGCTGTCGGGGCGGAGGGACATTATCGTAGTTTCTTCTGTTTCATGTCTTTACGGAATTGGAAATCCTGATGATTTCGGCAAGAACATCATCTATTTGGAACGCGGTATGAAAACCACTCGCGACGATGTTGCCAAGGCTTTGGTGAGCGCCCTGTATGTGCGCAATGAAATCGAGTTCACGCAAGGCAAATTCAGGATAAAAGGCGAGACAATGGATGTGTTTCCGGCCTACGCCGACTATGCCTACCGCATCGTGTTTTGGGACGACGAAATCGACAGTCTTGAAATGTTCAACCCTGTGACAGGTAGAAGGATGGAAGAACTTTCGGAACTGACCATTTTCCCCGCCAACATTTTCGTGACCTCGCAAGCCAAACTCAATGCTGCCGTGCGCGAGATTCAGGATGATATGTTCAAGCAAACAGAGTATTTCCGCGAAATCGGCAAGGCATTGGAAGCCAAGCGATTGGAAGACCGTGTGAATTACGACATCGAAATGATGAAGGAATTAGGCTATTGCTCTGGCATTGAGAACTATTCGCGCTATTTTGACGGGCGCAGTCCCGGGACGCGGCCTTTCTGTCTGTTCGACTATTTCCCCGACGATTTCATCACCGTGATTGACGAAAGCCATGTCACCATTCCGCAGATTCGCGGGATGCACGGCGGCGACCGCTCGCGCAAGCAAACCTTGGTGGAATACGGTTTCCGACTGCCTTCTGCCTTGGACAACAGACCATTGCAATTCGATGAGTTTGAATCCCTTACGGGGCAGACCATTTATGTCAGTGCCACGCCAGCCGATTTCGAGTTGCAGCAAAGCGAGGGCGTGTATGTGGAACAGGTGATTCGTCCAACGGGTTTGCTTGACCCAGTGATCGAGGTTCGTCCCAGCTTGAACCAAGTTGACGACCTTATCGATGAAATCCACAAGGTGGTGGAGAAAAACCAGCGCGTCCTTGTCACCACATTGACGAAACGTATGGCCGAGGAATTGAATACCTATCTTAACAACTTGAAAATCAAGACGCGGTACATTCATTCCGATGTGGACACGATGGAGCGCGTGGAGATTTTGCAAGGCTTGCGCATGGGCGATTTTGACGTGTTGGTCGGCGTGAATTTGCTTCGTGAGGGTTTGGACTTGCCCGAAGTGAGCCTTGTGGCCATCCTCGATGCCGACAAGGAAGGTTTTCTCCGTTCCGAGCGTTCCCTGACGCAAACCGCAGGCCGCGCTGCAAGAAACGCCGAGAGCAAGGTCATCATGTATGCCGACACGATTACGGATTCCATGCGCAAGACCATCGACGAGACCGCCCGCCGTCGCGCCAAGCAAATGGCTTACAATGAAGCGCACGGCATTGTGCCCAAGACCATCGTCAAGGCCATCGACAACTCGCTTGGCACTTTGAAGGGAACCCAGCCCATGCCTTATTCCCAATCCGACCTTCCGTCGAGCATGGCTGCTGAAAGTCAATCGGTTTACATGTCGAAAGATCAAATCCAAAAGGCCATCCAGCAGGCCAAGAAGAACATGGAAAAAGCCGTCAAGGAGATGGATTTTCTTGCGGCGGCGAAGTATCGCGACGAAATGTTAGAGTTGCAGGAAAGGATAAAGGAATAATGTCAGCGACCACAAGATCCATACTTCAAAAATATTGGGGCTACCCCACCTTCCGCCCCCTCCAAGAGGAAATCATAGATTCCGTAATGGCGGGGAAGGATACGCTCGCGCTTCTGCCCACGGGCGGCGGCAAGAGCATCTGCTTTCAGGTGCCGGCGATGGCGATGAACGGGCTTTGCCTCGTCATCACGCCGCTCATTGCACTGATGAAAGACCAAGTGGCTCACCTCGTGGAGAAAAACATTCCCGCTGCGGCCATCTATTCGGGGATGCACCCCGACGAACTCAATTTGGCTTATAATCAAGCTGTTTATGGTAGATTGAAGTTCCTTTATGTGTCGCCGGAACGATTGCAAACTGATACCTTCATTGAGGCTTTGAAGCGGATGAAAGTTTGCCTCTTGGCCGTTGATGAGTCGCATTGCATCTCACAATGGGGCTACGATTTTCGTCCACCATTTCTGAAAATCGCGGAAATCAGGCCGTACATGCCTAAAACGCCTGTTTTGGCTTTGACCGCCACAGCAACGGCCAAAGTAGTGGACGACATTCAGTTGCGCCTTGGTTTCCAACAGAAAAACGTATTCCAAAGTAGTTTCGAGCGCAAGAACGTGACCTACAATGTGTTCCATGAGGCCGACAAATACGGTGTGCTGCGCCGGAAGTTGGAAGCCATGACAGAAGGCAGCGCTATCGTGTATGTGCGCAACCGCAAACGGACGCAAGTCATCGCCGACTGGCTCAATTCGGTGGGCATCTCGGCGACATTCTACCATGCTGGTTTGGACAGCAAGACACGCGACTTGCGACAAGACCTTTGGATGAAAGGCAAGGTGAAGGTCATCGCGGCGACCAACGCCTTCGGCATGGGCATCGATAAGCCCGACGTGCGCCTCGTCATTCACATGGACTTGCCCGACAGCCTTGAAGCCTATTTCCAGGAAGCAGGCCGTGCGGGTCGCGACTTGAAACCCTCAGAGGCCATTTTGCTTGTTTCTCCAGCCGACATCAAAAAACTGAAGGACTACTTGACGCAATCTTTCCCTGAACTCGACCGAATCAAATTGATTTATAACGCATTGGGTAATTATTTCAATATTCCCGTTGGGGCAGGGGAGAATGTGTCTTATCCCTTTGTCATCAGCGATTTTGCCAGTCGATACGGTTTTTCCATCGTTGAGGTGTTCCATACCTTGAAAATCCTTGAAAAAGAGGGTATTCTCGTACTTTCCGACAGTTTCGACGAACCATCAAAAGTGATGATAAAAGCCACACGCGACGAGATTTACGGTTTTCAGGTCAATAATCCGCAGTTTGGCGAATTGATTAAGCTCATGTTCCGAAGTTTGCCGGGGGTGATGACGGATTTTGTGAAGATAAATGAAGACATGATGGCCAAGAAAATCGGCTTGACGACGGAAAAGGTGGTCGAGCAACTGAAGAAATTGGAGGCTTATCATTTTCTGACTTATGTCCCGCGCAACGACAAACCTAAAGTGCTTTTTCTTTCGGAATTTGTTGATACAAAGCATTTTAATCTGTCAAAGGAAAACTATCACGACCGCAAGCGCGAGGCCGAGTTGCGCGTGAAAGCCGTGATTGACTTTGTAAACAACGGCGATGAATGTCGCAGCGTGCAGTTGTTGCGCTATTTCAACGAGAAAACCAGCAAAACATGTGGCCGTTGCGATGTTTGCCAGAAACAAGCCAAAAACCGAGTGCCTTACGATACGATTGAGGAGAAAGTAAGGAGCGTGATGCGCGAGGAGAGCCAGTCGGTGGGGGATGTGTTGTCGCAATGCAGGGAATATGATGATGATAAAGTGCTGGATTCCATTCGTTTCCTTATCGACAACGATGTGATTCAGATGGATGGCGAGGGCAAGGTGAAGCGCAAGAAGAAATAAAAAAAGCCGCCATTGCTGACGGCTTTTTGTTTTGGTTTGTTACTCTTAATCCATAATGTTTGCAGCGGGTTTGAATTTCACAACCTTCTTCGCAGCAATATTAATGTTCATACCCGTTCTTGGGTTGCGGCCTTGTCTGGCGGGGCGTTCAACACAGCCCAAAGTTCCAAGTCCGACGAGGGCGATTTTGCCGCCGTTCTTCAGTTCAGTTTTCGTTACATCCATGATAGCATCAATGGCCTTTCTAGCATCAACCTTGGTCATGCCTGCCTTTTCGGCTACGGCGTTGATTAATTCGACTTTATTCATCTTTTAGTATAATTAGTGGTTAAACTTTGACCCGACAAAAATAGTGTATTTTTGACAAATGCAAGTGTTTTTGATGAAAAATGTGTAATTTTTATCAAAAAAAACATAAAAAAACCGAAAAACAGCCTATTTCGCTCATTCACCGACCGTTTTCCAAATGCCATCAAGCACTTTTCCTCTCAAAAAATCGGCGATGGGCATGGCTTTTTTGCCGGATTGCTGAATTTGGGTCAATTGGATGAAACCGTCCCTTAAAGCCACTTTGAGATGTTTTTTGTTGTCGGTGACAACCTGCCCAATAGGGAAGTCGTGTTTGCCTGTTTCTATTTCTGAAGCGAAAACCTTCAGTTCGACGGTTTCTCCATTTTCGGAAATGAGTCGAGTGTGGGCGGCTGGGTAGGGCGACAGACCTCTAATGTGATTGTAGACGGTTTTGCAGTCGAGGCTCCAATCAATATCACAAAATTCTTTCGTGATTTTCGGGGCGGGCTTTAATTGTTGGTTTTCAGTTAGTTCGTCTTGTGGTTGCGCACTTGCTTCTCCGTTTTCTATTTTTCGGATGGTTTCAACGACGACCTTGTTGCCCAGCAACATCAATTCGTCATGGAGTTCGCCGGCGGTTTCGTCGGGACGGATGCCAACTTTCTCGCGCATGATGACGGCTCCCTTGTCGATTTCCTCGTTGAGGAAGAAAGTGGTCAGTCCGGTTTCGGTTTCGCCGTTGATGATGGCAAAGTTGATGGGTGCTGCGCCACGATATTGGGGTAAAAGTGAAGCATGAAGATTGAAGGTGCCGAGTTCAGGCATTTGCCAAACTACAGAAGGTAACATCCTGAAAGCCACTACAATAAAAAGATTGGCTTGATAGGAAGCCAGTTGTTGCAAGAAATCAGGGTCTTTCAGTTTTTCGGGTTGCAGCAAGGGCAGTCCATGCTCCAATGCGGTTTTTTTCACGTCGGAGTATTGGATTTTGCGTCCGCGTCCTGCGGGTTTGTCGGGCATGGTGACGACAACGGCCACCTCATATCCAGCGGCAATTATGGCCTCCAGTTGCGAGGCTGCAAATTCGGGTGTACCGAAATAGGCGATTCTGATGTTTTTTTTCATGGCTTGTCAAAAAAAAGCCTGACCAATTTAAGGCCAGGCAACATAACAAAATAAATATATGAAAATCTCATTTCATTTTCTCTTCGAGGTTGGCGATGTTCTTGCTGATTTCAAAGGCTTCGTTGCTCAACGGGAAGTCTTTCTTCAACAGTTTGTAGGTTTCCAAAGCCTTGGCGTTGTTGCCCATGATTTCGTGGGTCATGCCCAACTTGACGAGGAACATCGGCGTAGTGAAATCGTTGGGGTTTTTCTTGGTGGCCTTGTCGTAATAGGCAATGGCATTTTGTTGGTCGCCAAGTTCGAGGTAGCAGTCGCCGATAAGACCTAAAGCCATAGCCGACAGAATCTTGTCGTCGTTAGTGTACTTCTTCAGATACTCGATGGCTTGGTTGTAGTTGCCTTGTTTCAGGTAGCAAAGTCCAGCATAATAGGCAGCCAGCTTGCCGGCCTTGGTTGAGCCGTAGTCTTTCACGATGTCGAGGAAACCTGGCTTTTCGCCGTCGCCGTTAAGGGCTGTGGCGTAGTTTTCATTTTCCATGTAATATGAAGCGAAATCAACGGCTTGCGAGGCTTGTGTCTCAAAGTTGATTTCCTGCGGATAACTCAGGTTCTTGGCGGTTTCGTTGCGTTTCTTGTTGTAGTTGGTGATGCCATAGATGACGAAAGCGGCGACCAACAGGCCAATGAGGATGATCCACAGGGTCTTCTGGTTGTTTTCAATCCAAAGTTCGGTTTTGCTTAAGGCTACTTCTACGTTCTCGAGCCTTTCATCTCCTTGTTTTGTTGTCTCTTGTTGTTTTGCCATAACTGTTCAAAATTTTGCGTGCAAAAGTACGCTTTTTCGGCTTACGATACACCAATTTTTTGTTTTTTTTCTTTTTTTGTATTTTTGCGCAACTTTTCACCATCAAACAAATGACCATGACACCACACGATACAGCCCTACTCGGTTTTCTCAGCCAGTTCATCACCGACGAGCGAAAGCAGCGCTTTGAGGATGTGCTCGACTACCGCACACGACATCTCACCGTCGTTTTGGAGGACATTTTTCAGCCTCACAATGCCAGTGCGGTGCTTCGCAGTTGCGATTTGCGGGGCATTCAAGACATACACATTGTGGAAAACAATTACCAGTATGACGTGAATCCCGATGTGGTGTTGGGCAGCACAAAATGGCTTGACCTATATCATTATAATGAAAAAGAGTTTAACACGCCTGCTGCCTTCGAGCATTTGCACGACAAGGGCTACAAGATTGTGGCGACTTGCCCGCACCGCGACGACTTCACTCCCGACACTTTGCCGCTCGACCAGCCCATCGCCTTGGTTTTCGGAACGGAAAAATTAGGTCTTTCGGACTATGCCGTGGAAAATGCCGATATGCATGTTCGTATTCCAATGTTCGGATTTACTGAGAGTTACAATATTAGCGTGTCGGCAGCATTGCTCCTTTATTCGCTGACCAACCGCTTGCACGTTTCCTCAGACATCGACTGGCATCTTTCCGAGGTGGAACGCAACGAATTGCGCCTGCAATGGACACGCCGAACCCTCAGCCGCATCCGTCAATACGAGCGGAAATTCAAGGAATTGCATCCAGAGTTTTCGGAAAATTGATTCAATAATAGACCGTCTTGGTCCGTTTTCCCGTTCCGTTGCAAGTGGGGCAAAGTTTTGTTCCGTGGCAAATGGGACATTCTTCCTGCTTGTTGGTGTAAGGGTTGATGCGCTTTCCTTTGCCTCGGCACGACTCGCAATTCTTTGAGCCGTGGCAACTTGGGCAGTTTTCAGTCCTGTTGTAAGAACGCTGATTTGAATTGTTGCCGTTTCCCGATGGGTTGCCTGACGATGTGCCGCTTGACTCTTCCGGATGGTAATTCTGCGTCAATGGGCGACCTTTTATGACGGGAATCTCAATCAGCACATGCGTACCGTTGATTTCCGTTTCGTTGGTCAGCCTGATTTTGAAACTTTGGCTCACATACGCAGTTATCTTGCCTTTGCCAACGGTTGCGGAGCCTTCATAAATGCGTTCTCCTTCCTCGTTGGTCGACTTGTATTTGCAAAGCGTGCCGAAATAAATGGTCATTCGGTCCTCGTAGATTTCGACCTTTTCGTTGGCGTCGAAACTGGAGCCGACCTCGTAGCCATTAATCAAATCCTTGGCTTTGGTGCCTTGGATCTTGTAAACGCCCTGATAGAGCAAGTTGGATTTTTCCTGTGCCAACAGATTGCCAGAGGTCAAAAATAGGCAAACTGTCACCAAAATCATGGGCAATCCGTATTTTTTCAATGCTTTCATCATTTCTCCTTTCTCTTGTGCCGAAGCCATTTCGCCGCTGCAAAATGTGTACCAACTTTGGCTTGTCGGCCGATTGACAAGGCAAAATTAGGAAATAATTTGGATTTGTGTGAGATTTTGTAAAAAAATATGGTCAAATGGTGTGGAATTGGTTTCTTTTCCCTACTTTTGCCCCAAATCAAAACATGACATTATGATTAAAATCCACAATTTAGGCTTGGCCGACAGCGTTTTCAACCAGTTCATGGCCGAACTGCGCGATTCCACCATCCAACAAGACCGTATGCGCTTCCGCCGCAACCTTGAGCGCATCGGCGAAATCATGGCCTACGAAATCAGCAAGACTTTTGAGTATGAGGCCGAAGATGTATATACACCTTTGGGAATCAAGACGATAAGAACCTTGAGAGAGCAACCCGTCATCGCCACCATCTTGCGAGCGGGACTGCCTTTCCACAACGGAATGTTGAACATGCTCGACCATGCCGACAGCGCTTTCATCGCAGCTTATCGCAAATACGACAAAAACGAGGAAGATTCCGAAATCCGCGTTGAGTATTATTCCTCGCCCGATTTGGAGGGTCGCATCCTCATCCTTTGCGACCCGCTTTTGGCCACGGGCGAATCCATCGTTAAGACCTTGAACGGCCTTATGGAGGACATGATGCCCAAGGAGATTCATATTGCCGTTGCCGTGGCTTCGCAAGATGGCTTGGACTATGTGGAGCGCACCATGTCGCGACTTCCCGTCACTATCTGGGTGGGCAGCGTCGATGAGGAACTTACGGCTCGCGCCTACGTTGTGCCGGGTATTGGCGATGTGGGTGATTTGTCCTACGGCGAAAAGAGATCATCTTAAAAATCATATACTATGGCAGTAGAAAAGAAAAAACGCGATGGATTTGGCTCGAAATTGGGCATCATTGCCGCTGCTGCGGGTTCAGCCATCGGTTTAGGCAACATCTATCGTTTCCCTTGCGAGTTGGGAGACAATGGTGGGGCGGCGTTCCTGTTGGTGTATCTCTTCATGGTCATTCTCCTCGGCATCCCTGTGATGCTTTCGGAGTTGGTCATCGGTCGTCGTTCCCAAAGCAACATAGTCGGAGCCTTCAAGAAGTTGGCACCTAAATCGGGTTGGCCTTTAGTCGGTTACATGGGCGTTTTGTGTGGCCTCATCATTTTCGCGTTCTATACCACCGTGGCGGGATGGACCTTGGAATACATCTTCAAGGCCGTGACCAACTCGTTCCACGGCAAGGATTTGGCCGCTATGCAGCAAGATTTTGCCGATTTCCATAACTTGGGTTGGCTCAATGTGATATTGCAGGCCATGTTCATCTTCCTGACGGGGTATGTGGTTTTCCGAGGCGTGCAAAACGGCATTGAAAAATACTCAAAAATCCTGATGCCGCTGCTCTTGGTCATACTTATCATTCTTGGCATACGTTCCGCCACCTTGCCGGGTGCCCACGATGGCTTGGCTTTCCTCTTTAAGATTGATTTTTCGAAGATTACGGGTGAAGTGCTCATTGATGCCTTGGGACAAAGTTTCTTCTCGTTGAGCCTCGGCATGGGTGTACTCATCACATACGGTTCATACGTAAAGAAAACCGACAATCTGACTTCCACGGCTTTTTCCGTGATATTTGCCGACACATTGGTTGCAGTGCTGGCGGGAATCGTCATTTTCCCTGCGGCTTTCTCGTTTGGCATTCGTCCGACGGCAGGCATGGGACTGGTGTTCAATACGATACCGATGATTTTCAACCAGATGACGGGAGGATATATCTTCTGCATCATCTTCTTTGTGTTGTTAGCCATCGCCGCACTGACTTCCACGATTTCACTACTTGAAGTCATCGTGGCCTTCCTTTCTGAGGAGTTGCACCTCAACAGGAAGAAAGCCACTGTCTTGGCTTGTGTCGCCACGCTTTTCCTTGGCACTTTCGCCTCGTTGAGCCTAATGGAACACACGCCCTTCGCCATCGGTGGCATGACTGTTTTCGACCTTATGGACTTCGTTTCGTCCAACATTCTGTTGCCTTTCGGCGGATTGCTGATTGTCATCTTTGTGGGCTGGAAATTGGGCAAGCAGAAGTTTTTTGATGAGGTGTCGAATGAGGGCACATTGAAGTCGTCACTTAAGACATTCTTTTTCTTCATTATCAGATACTTGGCTCCTGTGGCCATCGCCTTCATCTTTGTCAGTGGACTGATTAAGTGACGGATATGAACTCTTTGCGCGATTGGTTGACATTCAGTAAAGGCGAGCGTGTAGCCATCATTTCCATTTTGGCCATCATCGTTGCGTTGATTTTGGTCAGTGTGTTTCGGCCTTGGCCCAAATCGTTAGATGAGGAGTCATTACACAATCTGGATTCCTTGTTGGCCTTGCGGCAGCAAGCCATTGAGGAGCAGCAAAGCAAAAAGGCAGAATCGACTCCCGAAGTGTCCGAATTGCATCCTTTTCCCTTCAATCCCAACACCTTGACCGAAGACGAATGGAAGCAAATTGGCTTGACAGACAGGCAGATACGCAACATTATGAACTATCAGGCCAAAGGTGGAAAGTTCTACTCGAAAAGCGACCTTGCCAAACTCTACACCATCAGCGAGGAGGACTTCGCGCAGTTGGAGCCGTTTATTGTGCTGCCTGAGATTTCGCGAGGGATGAACAACAAGGCTTCGGAGAAAAAGCAAGAGAATCAGCAGTTTGAGGAAAAGCCCAAGCCCGAAAAAAAGCCCATTCCCATTGTCGACCTGAATACTGTTGATTCGACCACTTTGGTGGAACTGCCGCAAATCGGGCCATACATGGCATTGCGCATCATCGAGTTCCGTGACAAGTTGGGCGGCTTCATCGACAAGGAACAACTCCGCGACGTGAAGGGCATGGACTCGGCGCGTTTCGCCACGATACAGCCGTATATTAATATAGGTGAGGCCGAAACGCGCAAAATAGACATCAACCGCGCCGATTTCAAGGCTTTGGTACACCATCCCTATCTCAATTACGAGCAAGTGAAACGCATCTTCAACCAACGAGAAAAGCGCGGAATGATCAAGAACTGGGTGCAGTTGGAGGCACTTATCAAGGATGACGGGGAGGTGAATCCCCTGCTGGAGCATTATGTGAAGTTTTGAGTTGCTTTGTAGAGAAATATTTGAAGAATTATCAAAAAACCGATAAAAATATCTATTTTTGCGGCAAAACAGAACAAAATGAAGCGGACAAGTGTCATTCAGTCGATTAGAAAAGCCTTGGATTTGTTGCCCTATCGCATGGAGGCGTGGCTTTATGGAAGTGAGGCGAGAGGCGATGCAAGGCCGGATTCCGACATAGATTTGTTGATTTTGGTTGACCAGCCTTCGGTTTCGGGAGAAGATGAAAACAGAATCTTTACGCCGCTTTACCAAATCGAACTTCAGTCCGGCGTTCTCATCAATCCCTTGATTATTCCCAAGTCCCAATGGGGAAAGCCTGTGACACCTTTTTATATCAATGTGGTCAATGAAAGGGTGAAACTATGACGGGACTAACTGAACAACAGAGAATTGACATCGTGCGTTACAGGTTGGAAAACGCTTGGAACACCTTGGCGGAAGTGGAGAGCCATAAGGAAAACGGCTTTTATAACACGGCTATCAATCGGATGTATTATGCTTGCTATTATGCCGTAAGTGCTTTATTGATTGCGAATGGCATCGTCACCAAGTCACATGATGGAGTCCGCCATCAGTTCGGTTTGAATTTCGTGTTGACTGGGAAAATCTCGCCCGAGCAAGGTCGCTTTTTCAGTCGACTGTTTTCCAAACGCTCAACTGGCGACTATGACGATTTTATCAACCATACGCTTGAAACCGTGGATGAGTTGTTACCACAAGCGCAAGTGTTTGTCAAGACCATCGCCGATATGTTGGATATTTGGTTTGCTGAGCATTTGAAATGATAGTTTTGCAATGAAAAGCATTTGATGTGTTTTTGCACTTATGAAACGTCTGTTTTACATCGGTTTTATATTGTTGAGTTTTATGGCTGCTTGCAAGCCCTCATCAACTCCTCCGCCCGAAGAAGACATGCTATATCGCGTGGAATGCTTTTTCCAAAGCAATCCCGATAGTGCCATGCAAATCCTTGACACACTGAACCTTTCGGTGCTTTCGGAGAAGGAACGGGCGCATTATTGCCTGCTGCGGGCCAAGGTGAACGACTTCTTCAGGAAGCGCGGCCCCGAAACCGACTCGCTTTTGCAAGTGGCTGAAAACTACTTCGCTGGAAGCAAAGACAAGTATTTCGAGGCCATGACCTATTTCACCCTTGCGCGGCAATACGGTTTCAAGAGCGATAGCAAGCAGACCGTACTCGACTACCGTCTGAAGGCCTTGCAAAGCATTGGGCAATGTCGGCACGTGGACGAGCGTTTGGTGCGCTTTTCGCTCAAGCCTACCGATGAGCAGAACGAAATCGACCGAGTGAAATATGCCATTCACCAACGGTTAGGCATGTCGTATGCCAGCACGGGCTATCACCGCGAGGGCGTTGACCATCTGAAACTGGCCGACCGCTATTATGCTGAACAACAGAACTATCGCGCTCGAATGATCACCGTTTTCCCCTTGGGGATGTCGTATCTGGCATTGGGCGAATACGACAGTTGCCTGATGTGTTACCAAAACGGCCTGCATTGCGCCGAAATGATTGGCGACAGCATCGAGGCTTCCTATTTCCATAATGCCTTGGCTGGATATTACCTCTATTGCCAAGAAACGCAACATTTTGAGAATGAAGAAGATGGTGCGAATATGCTCCATCAGGCCGTTGCGGAATGTCGGCAAGGGTTGGACGACTTGCGCCTTGCCGAGGGCATGATGGCCTATAGTTATCGTTACGAACTGATTACCAACCTCTCACGGGCCTATTTCGACTTGCAGCAATACGATTCTTGCATCCATTACGGCCGGATGGCGATGGAAATGGTCGGTGGCAATGAGAACCTTGTTTTCCAATACAAACGCCTTTACCACTCCTATAAGGCCATCGGCGACGAGGCGAATGCGGCCTTTTGTGCCGACAAATTGTTGGAAATCGACTTCGATAGTGGCGAGGAAAAAAAGGCCGTGGCCGAGGTGAAGAATGAATACGACAAGCAGTTGGAATTGCAACGTGTTGAGCATGAGCATCAAACAAAACGGCTAAAATTGTATCTTCTGATTGCAGTGCTGGCCCTTGGATTGTTGTTGTTGTGGCTTTTCGTGTTGCGCTATCGCAAAAACAAGGAATTGGAAACGCTCAAACTCCACGAGGCGCAACGCCAATTGCAAGCGGATTTGGACCAACTCTCGGCGCAGCAGAAGGAAATGCTGCAACAGCAGGTGATGGCGATTTACCAGACGGGGCAGAAAGACCGTTTGCAGCGCATCATGGAGGCTTTTGAAACCGTTTATCCCAATGCCCTCGATAAAATGAAATCGGCCTATCCCGATTTGAACAAGACGGAGTTGAATCTCGTCTTCTTGTCGTTTTTCCAATTCCGCATCAAGGAGGAAGCCGACCTACTCGGTATTAGCGAAAATACGGTGATGAAATACCGCTCCAAACTCAACAAAAAGGTTGATTTCGACTCAATTTCCACCCTGACGGACTGAAAAAAAATCTGTACTTTTTTATCGTAACTCATTGATTGTCAATATGAGTTTCAAAGAAAAATCTGTATTCAAACACTTGGGCTAATTTTTTAGCGATTTTTTGTTATATATTTGCCGCGCTTCGCGTCATTGCGAGGAGGCACGACGAAGCAATCCAGGCTTCAAGTAACAAACCAAAAGTGTTGGTCTAGACTGCTTCGTTCCTCGCAGTGACGACAAGCGCAACTGAAATGGCAAAACATCAAAATCATAACACAATGAAAAACCTTAAACTTTACACCCTGCTTGCACTCCTGATGATGGCGGGAGGGGTGATGGCACAAAACATTTGCTGGGACGGCACTATTGCCGAGGCTTATGCTGGCGGCAACGGCACTCCTGAAAACCCTTATCAAATCGCAACCGCTGAACAATTAGCCTTGCTCGCGCAACAAACCAACGATGGAATAGGCGGCAACGCCTACTACATGCTGACGGACAACATCTGCCTGAACGAGAACCCCGATGTCGATCCCGTGCTTTGGACACCCATCGGGCATGTCGTCGGGAACGAGCCACCCTATTTCACGGGTCATTTCGACGGCAACAAAATGAATATCTCCGGCTTGGTTTGCCAGTCAAATTCCGGACATGGAATTGCTGGCTTGTTCGGCTGTACAAACGGTGCTGTAATACAAAATGTTACGCTTCAAAATTGCCGATTGAACGGGACGCAGTATACGGGTGCGTTGGTAGGATATGCAGGATTGACCGACATTACTGGCTGCTATATTGACGATGTTTCCGTCACTTGCGAAGTAAGGTCGGCGGGCGGCTTGGCGGGTTTCTTCGGCTTGCCCTACGGCATGAGCCAAAACTCCAACGACACCTGCCACATTGTTGATTGTCACGTAGGGCAAGATGTAACCGTATACGGAAGGCTTTCTGGTGGACTGGTGGGTGAAATCACCGAATACCTGCTTTGGGGGCCGTCGGTGCCTGTAGTCGTGTCGAATTGCACAGGCAATGCCGTTATGATGGGTGCGGAGTGCGTTGGCGGTCTCGTCGGTTTTATGCGTAACGGCATGATTGAGTCATGCCGTTGCTGGAACGAGGTGCATTGTTCCCAATATGCAGGGGGCATGATGGGCCTGGGAATCAGTGCCAACTTCACCGATTGCCAGAATGGTGCCAATGTAACCGGAAATTACCAAAGTGGCGGAATGGTCGGCAAATTGTATGGAGGAAATATCACAAACTGCGAGAATTATGGCTGGATTTATGGAGGTGGAGCAGGTGGCATCTCGAAAATTGGGGGCATGGTTGGAAGATATGAGCCTGACCCGATCCTTGCTGAGTCACCGTGCGAAAACTTCATTCGCAATTGCCATAACTACGGGGACATTACAGGTTCCAGCGATGAGGCTGGAGGTATCATAGGATTTGCAGAAGGTAGTGGCATTGAGAAATTGTTCATTGTGGATTGCAGCAATAGCGGTGTGGTAGTCGAAAATGCTTATCTCGCAGGTGGCATTTTAGGCGTTAGCAATGGTTATGTGATGAGGATACTGAACGTGTACAATACAGCAACCGTAGGGGCGCGTTTAGGTGTCGGCGGCATCGTGGGCGAATTGTCGCTTTCGCAAGACAAGGTCATCAATGCTTACAGCACCGGCGAACTCATCCATGAAATTGACAATTATGTCTGTCCGAGAGGAGCCATTGTCGGATATTCTTCTACCAATTACCAGTTCAGCAGTTGCTATTGGTTGGCCTCTGACGAATACGGCAGCAATGGCCAAGGCCCCGAACTCGAAAATTCAAGTGCTTTCTACCCAACGACCTCGCCTTCGGCATGGCAACTTGAAACTCCGATGCACAATACAGACGACCTGCTCACCGCCTTGAATTTGGGCGCGGAGCAAATAGAAACGGAATTTCCCGTGTTGGGTTCAATCAGCCGCTGGCGCGAAGATGCAGAGATGTCAAACGGCGGGTTCCCACTCTTTGGCAGCCAATGGCCAAACGGAATCAATGAATTCGTTTCGGATGCCTATGTTTGCATCTATCCCAATCCAACCAGCAATCTTGTTCACATTGAAGGGATTGAGGTTTCTGAAGTGCAGGTTTACAACGCTCTTGGGCAGTTAGTGAAAACCATTCAAGGCTCAAATGAAATTCCTGTAGCAGACTTGCCGCAAGGAGTTTACCTACTACGCATTGTGGATGATGAAGGAAAAGTTTACACGAATAAAATCACGATACAATGAAAAACATAAAATTTTACACCCTGCTTGCGCTCCTGCTGATGGCGGGAGGGGTGAACTTCTGAAAGTGTGTGGATAAAGACCATAAAAAGTATCGATGAGAATGCATTTTTGGCCTTTGGCGGGACTGATGCCGGCAGTCGCGTTCTAATGAAAATGACCTACGATGGTGAAATCCTTGATTCCATTGGCTTGCCCAACAATCGGTTGGAATACTGGGGGCAGGGTAATTTTATGAATGGGAAGTTTCGTTATGTGTCGTTCCGTGCGGATGATAACGACACGTTACCCTTGCTTTGCGTGGTGGATGTCGACCTGGATGACCTGACGCTAACTTATACAGGCTACAACTGGGAAGGCCTTGATTTCGATCATCCAACGGTGACTGAGTTTTATAGGAATATGATTCACTATGTTTTCTCCAAGGATGGCAGCCTGACTATCTCTTACCCCGTTGATAGTCTTTGGATGATTGACCAAAAGGAAGCAATGCATTTGGTACAATTCAAAAGCCAAGGCGATGTGAGTAAGGAAAGGATATTTTACGATCTTCGTGAGTGTTTAACTAACTATTTCTTTTCCGTGCCGGATTCATTGGGATATCGTCTCATTTTGATGAATCCCGATCATTATGCTTATGATTGCCATACCTTGGACAAGGATTTAAATACCATATCTGTGGTTGAAGATGCAGGAATGGTCTATTATTCCAATTCCTATGTAAACAATTGGCCCTATTACTGCATCCACGAACTCCCTTGTCTTTTTGGTATCCATCCCTACAATGGTCGTACCTATTCAGTTGGTTGCGAAACTCCTTTTGAATCAAACGGCGAAATGGATGTTATAATGGGCGTGTATGATGAGCAATTCCAACAATTGGGCTGGACATGGTGCCTCACCAACCCAAGGGGCAACGATGAAGGCTTCGGCATGTGTTTCGGCGAACAAGGCGAAATATATGTGCTCGGTTGGATGGATATTAGAACAGGTTGGAATTTGTATGTAGGTGTTATGGACGAGGATTTGAACAAGTTGAGTGAAATCTACTTCATACCTGAGAATTATAATCTTGGTCCGTTGGATATTGCCGTTTGTCCGGATGGCGGTTGTATCGTTTGCTCCAATCGTTCCAAAACGACTGGCTATGTGGATTACTGTATATTTAGAATCACACCTGAGGATTTCTTGAATGTAGAAGAAGCGCATTCGCACGGGTTTGCTGTGGCCACTGCCTATCCTAATCCTGGGAAGGATGTGCTGAATATTAGGACAGGATTGCAAAATGCAAGGGTGGAAGTCTATGATTTAAGTGGAAAATTAATTTGCAATCAAGAAATTACAGAAAATGTCACTTCGATAGATGCTGAAAGATGGCCTTCGGGGGCTTATGTTTGGAAGGTTTACACGAATCAAGCCGGCCCTTCGACCCTTCGATGGGCCTCAGGGACCGCAGGCTCAGGGACCTTGGTGGAAACGGGGAAGTGGATTAAAGAATAACAAATTAACAATTGACAAATTATGAAAAGCATTAGACTTTACACTCTGCTTGCACTTCTGCTAATAGTCGGAGGGGTGACGATGCAAGCCCAAAGAGCAACGAACATCGAACAAATCATCAGAACGCCCAACAGCGTCGCGTATGATATGGTGTATTCAAATAAAAACGAGATTACCACCTTTCAAATCTCGCGTCCTGATGCAAACCAGTATTCCGTCAACCGATATTCGATTGACGGGCAGTTGTTGGGCTCTGCGATCCCTTGGAGCGACGAGGAATTAAGCACCATGCGAATCCATGACGCGGACTTGTATAGTAATTACAACGGGAATGTCAGTCTTTATTATGTGTCGACGCGATTGGGAACCGACACCACGACTTTCCATAAAATCACCATCACCGAGGACATGGGCTTGGTTTATCAAGATTTCCAATGGTACGGCCTCGACTTTCCCACCCAAATTCAGGATAGGAACGGCGTGAAAACATTTGTGGTCAAGGACGGGAGTGTGCTCCTATCATATAACGACAAGTTCTTGGACAGTGTCCATATCGTCAGGTTTGCCGACGATGGAGCAATCCTCGCGGAACGCAAAATGAAATGCTACGGCGGGCAAGTGAGCAGTGGGCTTGTTTACGAAGAATCGTTTTACCACAAACTTATCCCCACGCCCGATTCGGCCAGATGCCGCTTCATCACGGGACGACATTATGTATGGGGGCCTTATAACCCTCCGGGGCCACTTGTCTATACTTGCTTCACGATGGATGAGCACCTCAATATCGTGGATTCAATAAAGAACACCGACACGCTTTCATTCCCCTTCTTATGCGGTAATATGGCCTATTATCGGGTCAATCACCACAATGGCCGTTCATATTCCGTCAACTCTTTTTCCTATCCTGCCGTGAATGGCAATCCCGAAATAGAATATGACTTGTTGATGGGCGTTTACGACGAAAACATGTTCCAATTGAACTACACTTGGGCGAAACATAGCGACGAACACTTTTATGGAGGATTCGAGTATTCCATTGATTTCGATTCCGACGACAACGTGTATATACTTGGAGACGTGGACTATGAGTTGCTTTACATCGCCTATTTGGATGCCGACTTGAACAAAATCGGGGAGATTTACATCAAAGAACCCGATACGCCTTTAGGCCCGTTGGCTCTTGTAGCCATGCCAGAGGGTGGTTGTTTGGTAAGCAGTTCCAGTTTTTTTTCATACGATGGATACATTCACAAAGTCACGCTGTCAGACCTTTTGGACATCGAGGAGGCTCATTCCCATGGCTTTGCCGTGGCTACGGCCTATCCCAATCCGGGAAGGGATGTGCTGAATATCCGCACGGCCTTGGAAAATGCCCACTTGGAGGTTTTCGACCTCAATGGAAGGCTCATGCATAGCCAAAGAATCACGGACAATGTGACGACTATTGACGCGGCGGCTTGGCCTTCGGGAGTGTATGTCTGGAAAGTTTACACGAATCAAGCCGGCCCTTCGACCCTTCGATGGGCCTCAGGGACCGCAGGCTCAGGAACTTTGGTGGAAACGGGGAAGTGGGTTAAAGAATAACAAATTAAAAATCAACAGAATATGAAAAAGACTACGATTATGTTTGCCGCATTTCTTTTTTCGGCGGCATTGTGCCACGCGCAAGGCGCAGACGGAATGGAAAAAGAAAGGGATTACATAAATTACCCTTATTGGATTGATGAGGTTACAGAGCAGCCCACTGGTTATGTTATTGATGTCAATGGCAATGTAGAAATCTCGACGGTAGAAGGCTTGGCTTGGCTTCCAAGTGTGGTGAATGGCTTGAACGGTTGCATTCCAGATGACTTCAACGGCCGCACTGTGCGACTAACTAACGATATAGACTTTGAAGCCGTGGCAAAATTGCGCTTTACGCCTATTGGCAGCCGGGAGCATCCTTTCAAGGGCACTTTCGATGGAGGTGGTCATACACTTGATGGTTTGTACATTGGACTGAATCAAGGTGGGATAAGCGACGAAGAGACCAATCTTGATTTTGGATTCTTCGGATATATATGTCATGGCATCGTGAAAGATATTACTATCAATTCAGGTGGTCTCGCCAATCGTCACCTTGTTTTTGGGCCGGATTATGAACAATATTACGATGGGGGCATGGTCGGCTTTGCAGATTCATTGTCATTGGTGGATGGCTGCATTGTCAAGATTTTTGTGAGTTCCAGTGGTATGGATGTGAATAATCTTGGAGGGGTGGTCGGACTGAACCGCAATTCCACAATCAGGAATTGTGCTTATGTCTATGGCAATCATGCTATGGGAGCAGGAGACCGCGCAGGAGGCATCGTTTTCAAGAACCTTTCAGAAGGAGGCTATGCTGATGCTGAAATATGCAATTGCTTTTACTACGGATATTTTTTGGAATGTCTTGGAGGAGCGTACGCATTGGGTGGAGTGGCTTGCTTTAACGAGACGGATCCAAAGTCACAAACAGGTGGATATAAGGCTGTTGTGAAGAACTGTTTCGCCGAGAGTATTTCGGTATTGAGAGCCACTTATGACGGCTCAATTGTTGGCAAAAACATGGAAGGTTGCCTTGTGGAAAACTGTTATGGCCATATTTGGAACAACTATGAAAATGCTGGCTTGTTTGGCTTTACTCTGGGCAATATAGCCGAGTGCGCCGAGTTTCTCCCCACAGGTCCCTGCCAACTGGAAACGAGTGTGTTGGCAGGCGGCACTTCAACCGACATCATGGTGGATGCCCTCAACGCTTGGGTGGATGCGCAGGAAAACCCTTCAATTTATAAACATTGGGTGCCAGTATATGAACCTTACAACATCCCGATGTTTGAGGACGGCATTCTTTCCGTTGGGGAAAACGGCACGAAAGCCAGCACAACAGATGTTTATCCCAACCCCGGAAAGGATGTGCTGAATATCAGGACTGCTTTACAAAACGCCCACGTGGAAATCTATGATTTAAGTGGAAAACTGATTTTCAATCACGAGATTACGGGAAGTATCACTTCAATAAATACTGAAAACTGGCCTGCTGGAGTTTATATTTGGAAAGTTTACACGAATCAAGCCGGCCCTTCGACCCTTCGATGGGCCTCAGGGACCGCAGGCTCAGGGACCTTGGTTGAAACGGGGAAGTGGGTGAAGGAATAACAAAAAAACACTTTTTTTCTTTTTTGCGTCGTTTTATTCGTATTTTTGTCGCAAAATTTGCGACGATATTGGATGGATAATGCCGCAGAAACTATTGCACTATGTATTTATACGAACACGAGAACTGGACGGATTTCCGATGGTCGGCGGAAAAGGTGGCCTTGCTTTTGGACGAAGTTTGCCGGGAACAAGGGAAATTGCTTGGTCGCTTGAGCGGTTTGGGCTTCGACAGCCAATTGAAGGCGGTGGCCGAAAACCTTACCCGCGATGTAGTCTATTCCTCTGAAATAGAAGGCATAAGGCTCAATATTGATGAGGTGCGCTCGTCCATTGCCCGCCGTTTGGGGATTGAAAACGCGAAGTTCGTCCCATCGTCACACTATGTGGAGGGTGTTGTGGCGGTGATGCTCGATGCGATGGAGAACTTTGACCAGCCTTTGACGAAGGAGAAACTCTGCGGCTGGCAGTCGGTGTTCTTCCTTTCGGGATTCAGCGAGGGTACACCCATTGAGGTTGGACAATACCGCACCCACGAGGAGCACGTCGTTTCGGGGCTTTGGGGGCGTGAGCGGGTGCATTACGTGGCCCCATCGCCCGACCGAGTGGAGGAGGAGATGCGCAAGTTCATCGACTGGTTCAATTCCGACAAGCCCATCTCTCCAGTCATCCGTTCTGCCATCGTCCATTTGTGGTTCGTTTCCATTCACCCTTTCGAGGATGGCAATGGCAGGTTGGCACGTATCCTTGGCGATATGTACCTTGCCCGAGGCGACAACAGCCGTTTCCGATTCTACAATATCTCGTCGGAAATCAACCGCGACAAGAACCATTATTACGACATTCTGGAGCGGGTGCAGCACGGCGACGGCGACATCACTGAATGGGTCGTTTGGTACCTGAAGACTTTGTTGGCTGCTATCCGTGAGGCTTCGGCCACGGTGAGCACAGTGCTCAACAAGAGTTTCTTTTGGATGCGTTTTGCCAGTGTCCCACTGACAGAGCGCCAAACCAACACACTGAACCTTTTCCTCGATGGTTACGAGGCCAAAATCACTTCAAAAACTTGGGCGAATTTGGGCAAATGCTCGAAAGACACGGCCATTCGCGACATTCAGGACTTGTTGGAAAAGCACATCCTTATCGAAGACAATCCCGGAGCCAAGCGGCCTTCCTATTCCATCAATTATGGTGGCGAAAGGGATGACATTGTGTCGCGTTTCAGTGACACAGCCATCAGCGAGGAAGCGGGAGACTATTATCTCACTGCGGTTCTCGACGGGCATACAAAAGTCAGGGAACGCCTGCTTTCTTTGGATGCCGAGCGTTATCGGAAAGGCGAGCTGCCCATAAGTCATTTGTTGGGGAAATACTGCTCCTATTTGTTGGATTTGGATTGAAGTGTTGGCCGATTTTGCCTTGATTTCCGCTCTTGACAGACAACAAAGTGGCTGGCCTTTTTTTGCTGGCGTCGCAAAAAAAATGCTACCTTTGCAGCCATGAAACGCATGTTTTTTATATGGCTTTTGCTTTTTGTCGTGTTGGTGGCTGCTTGCTCCAAGCGCGAAACGCCTCCACCGCCCGAGGAGGACATGCTCTATCGCGTGGAGTGTTTCTACCAAACCAACCTCGACAGCGCACGTCGGATTCTCGACACATTGAACGTTTCCTTGCTTTCGGAGAAGGAACGGGCGCATTATTGCCTGCTGCGGCTTGATGCCTTATTCGATACGATGTTCTATAACGCCGAAATCGATTCGCTTCTGCAAGTGGCCGAAAATTGCTTTGTCGGCGGCGGTGACAAGTATTTCGAGGCTAAGTCGTATTACGCCAAAGGCTATGCCTACCGCTCATCGCCACAGCACCGTTGGCTTTGCATCGACAATTACCAGAAAGCCAAACAAAGCATCGACCAATGCCAGCATGTGGACGAGCGTTTTGTGCGTTTTTCACCCACACCCACTACCGAGCAAGACGTAATCGACCACTTGAAATACAAAGTCTATAGCGGTCTTGGTTCGGCATACGGCGATTTCGGTTACCACAATGAAAGTCTGGAGGTGCTGAAAGAGGCTGAACGTTTTTTATGCCATCGGCAATGGCTCGACCAACATTGTCTCACGGCACTCATGATAGGTGAATTGTACCTTCGTTTCAGGGAGTACGACAGCAGCGCGTTGTATCTGGAAAAAGGCTTTCGCTCTGCCCAAACGCTTGGCGACACTTGGAAAATGGCAGCCTGCCATAGTTCGGCTGCCTTGCATTTGCTTTTTCGTTACGAGAAGCAGAAAAAAGCTAAAAGTGAGGAGGAAATGCAGAAATTGTTGCGAGAAGCCATTGCAGAAGAGAAAAAGGCTTTGCAGCTGTTGGGCGGGCAAACGGCCAAGTTCAGGGCGAGCACCATCGATGGACTGACCCATGCCTATTTCGAGTTAGGGCAATACGATTCTTGCATCTTTTTTGCCAAGCAAGCAGCGAATCAATACGGTTTGGAGGTGTGGAGGATGAATGCCAACATGTATCTTTACAAATCGTTTGAGGCTTTGGGCTGTATGGATAGTGCCTTGTTGTATGCAGAAAAATATATGGATGGGAGGCACAAATACGATTACAGCGGTAAAGCCGTTGCCCAAGTGAAGGAAGAATACGACAAACAGTTGGAAATCCAGCGATTGGAAAGCGAGCAGCAGTTGAAGCGTTACCGCCTCTATTTGTGGATAGCCCTGTTGGTCATCGTGCTGATGGCAGTGCTATGGGCGGCGTTGCGCTACCGCAAGAACAAGGAATTGGAAACGCTGAAACTCCGCGAGGCGCAACGCCAACTGCAAACGGAGTTGGAGCAACTCACCGCGCAGCAGAAGGAGATGCTCAACCAACAAGTTTTGGCGATTTATCAATCGGGGCAGAAAGACCGCTTGCAGCGCATTATGGAGGCTTTCGAGGCGGCCTATTCCCAAGGCATTGGGAAAATGAAATCGGCCTATCCCGACCTCAACAAGACGGAGACGCATCTCGTCATTTTGTCGTTCCTCGGCTTCCGCATCAAGGAAGAGGCCGACCTCCTCGGCCTGAGCGAAAACACGGTGGCAAAATACCGCTCCAACCTCAAAAACAAGGCCAATTTTGACCCGATTTCCACACTTTTGGACTGAGAAAAATCTGTACTATTTTATCGTAACTCATTGATTATCAAAATGAGTTAAAAAGAAAAATCTGTACTTGGCCCAAATCTTGTTTTTTCGATGTTTTTATGCTATAATTTTGTGGTCGCTTCGCGTCATTGCGAACGAAGTGAAGCAATCCAATTCGCGAAATCCGTTCAATTCGCCGATAACGATAAAACGGCGAATTAGGCGAATGAAACGAATTATTTGGACTGCTTCGTTCCTCGCAGTGACGACAAGCGCAACTGAATGGCAAAACATCAAAACTAAAACACAATGAAAAACATTAGACTTTTCACCCTGCTTGCGCTCCTAATGGTGGAAGGGGTGACGATGCAAGCGCAAGAGTATCCTCAAGACCTCGAAGTGATTTACAGGTCGGATAATGTCAGGGTTACAAGTGTGTATTGTATCGACGAGAATGCTTTCCTTGCATTTGCAGCAACCGATTCAGGAAGCCGCGCACTGATGAAAATCACATACGAGGGCGAAATCCTTGATTCCATCAGTTTGCCCGATAACCGACTGGAATTGTGGCGGCATGCCAATTTCATGAATGGGAAACTCCGTTATGTCTCGTTTCGTTTGGATGACAACGACACGCTTCCTCTGCTTTGTGTTGTTGATATTGATCCTGATGGCCTTTCGCTGACTTACACTGGTTACAATTGGGACGGCTCTGACTTCAACCATCCACCAGTAACCCAGTTTTACACGAATATGATTTACCCCGTTTTTTCAAAGGACGGTAGCCTGACTTTGTCATATCCCGTTGACAGTCTTTGGATGATTGACCAAAAAGAATCCATGCACTTGGTAAAGTTTAACAATGAGGGCAATATAATAAAGGAAAGGGTGTTTCGCGACTATAAAGCCTCTTTGACCAACTTTTTCTTCTCGGCACCTGATTCTTTGGGTTTTCGCTTCATTTTGATGAATGAGAGGTATGACTTTGATTGTTACACCCTTGATGCCGACCTTAACACAATCTCTGTCGCTGATTCTGTGGGTAGGGTACACTATTCCAACCAGAATATGAGCGGATGGTTATACGCTATTTCCAACGATGTTTGCTCAATGCGATTCAATCCATACAACGGTCGTACTTATTCGGTTGGCAGTGAAGACGCATGGGAATATCAGGATGAAAAAACGAATGTAATTATGACTGCTTACGACGAGGACTTTAACCTTGTGAATTGGACTTTTGGCATCATCAATCCCTATCGTAAGGATGAAGGCTATGGGATGAGTTTCAGTCCTAATGGTGAGGTGTATATGCTTGGTTGGATGGATTTGCCATTATTCAAAGGAACTGGGCAAACGGAAAGCGAGGAATTTTACAATGTCTATGTAGGGCTGATGGACGAAGATTTGAACAAACAGAGTGAGATTTACTTCAAGCCCGACTTAAGTTTGGCTCCCAATACCATTTCGGCTTGTCCGGCAGGAGGTTGCATTTTGAGCTGTTTCCGTGGCAAAGATTCTGGCCCGACAGACTATTGTGTTTACAGAATCACGCTTGAGGATTTTTGGAATATAGAGGAGGCACATTCGCATGGCTTTGCTGTGGCCTCGGTTTATCCCAATCCGGGAAAGGATGTGTTGAATGTCCGCACGGCCTTGCAGAACGCCCGTGTGGAAATCTATGACTTGACTGGGAAACTGGTTTGTAAGAAAGAAATTACGGAGAATGTCACTTCGATAAATGCCGAAAGTTGGCCTTCGGGGGCTTATGTTTGGAAGGTTTATACTACAGGCGTTACAATGGGCTCAACGACCCTCGCGGAAACGGGGAAGTGGGTTAAGGAATAAAGTAAACCGACAAGCCATCGAAAGCCTAACCGTTCCCAATGGCGATTGGGGACTGTTGAGGGCTTTTGGTGGTTTTTTACAAAAAAAATAGCATATAAAGTAATTGGTTTCCGAAAAATGTTTATTTTTGCACTATGTAACAATAATGATTAATATGAAGCAGGCCAAACTTGACATTATGAATGAGACAGATTTTGTCAGTCTTTACACGATTATCTTTGAGAATAGTGAAATCTCTGAATTTGAGAAGTTTATGGAGAAATTCAAGGATAATGCTGTTTTGCAGCGCGATTATCAGATTATATTGCTTGCACTTGACAAGATAGCCTCACATGGCGCATTAGAAAGAAATTTTCGCCCCGAAGGGAAAATGAATGACAATGTTGTGGCCTTACCCATTGAGAAAAGCAAATTGCGCTTATATTGTTTGAGACTGACAGACAAAATATTGATTTTGGGGAATGGTGGAGAGAAGACAACAAAAACCTACGAAGAAAGTGAAGAACTGAAAGGTTATGTGATTGATTTACAGAAATTTGATGCTTTGCTAAAATCGTACATCCGTGCTGGAGAAATCGAAATAAAAGAAACAAAACTGGTTGGTGTCGAAAACAAATATTTTGAGTTATGAGCGCAAGCAGCATGTTTCAGAAAGAATTGGCCAAGATTCCTGCCGAGATGAAGAAGCAGGTAGACATGTCGTGGGCCATTGCCGACAAGATTGATTCGCTACTGAAAGCGAGAGGTTTGTCACAAAAGGAATTTGCTCACCTCATGGGCAAAACCGAACCAGAAGTGTCGCGATGGGTGGGAGGAACGCACAATTTCACCCTTCGCACATTGGCAAAAATCTCCACGGTTTTGGGTGAAGATGTGATAAAGGTTTGAACGCTAAAACAAAGTAGAAAATACAGCTCCAACCTCAATAACAAGGCCGATTTTGACCCGATTTCTGCGCTTTTGGACTGAGAAAAATCTGTACTTTTTTCTCGTAACTCATTGATTATCAAAATGAGTTAAAAAGAAAAATCTGTACTTGGCCTTTGGGGTTGAAAAACTCCCTGTTTTTTTATATAATTTTGGAGGCATGAAACTAAATGTATCATTAAAACTGTTTTATGCCATGAAAAAAAGTTTGTTTTTTGCAATTTGGATGACGCTGCTGACGGCAACTTTGGCCGCGCAAAATGTCATCGAGGTTTCGGGCGAATACCAAGGCAATGTGCTTTGGGACGCCGACACCGTTAAACTTGTGGGTGATGTCGTCATCGAGCCTGATGCGGAAGGCACGGCGCGCCTCACCATTGAGCGTGGGACTTGGGTGATTGCGGAAGGCTATTACCGCATCACCGTCCACAACGGCTCGTTTTATGCCTTGGGCGCGGATAAGGCTCTCGTCACCTTCACCGCCCGCGACACCACCGATTTCCATAATCCTACAGCGGAAACGGGGTGGCGAGGCATCCGCCTGATTTCCGACCAAAGCAATTCCCAAGACAGCGTGATGATGGAGTTTTGTGAGGTCAAGTACGGAAAGATCATCACGGGCGCACCCGAAGGGGAAAGGTACGGCGCTGGCGTTGAGGTGAGAAACAAGAAATACTGTTACTTCGCCCATTGCCGTTTCTCGCAAAACCGCAATGATCACAATACTAGTTCGCCAAGCGGTAGCGGTGGAGGCGGAATGTATGTGCTCAACCCTGGGACAATCCTTGTAGAGCATTGCGTTTTCCACGACAATTATGCATGGTGGGGCGCAAGTGTTACGATGGGCGGCTTACGACATTTCACGGTGCGCAACTGCGAGTTTTACAACAACTCGGGGCATTACGGCACTGCGCTTGATATGCACATTGGCGAATTGCCGCTGACGGCTTCTGGGCCACAAGTCTATAACAATTACATCCACGGCAACCACGGCAGCACGGCCTATCTCGGTTGGGAAGGCGTGGGGCGTTTCCACGACAACATCATCGTCAACAACGATGGCTATTCGCCAGTGCTGGGTACTACGGCACCCAATTATTCCCATTATTATAACAACACTATCGCCAACAACCAAAGCGAAGGATTCCTAAACGGACGAGGCTCTGGCATTTGGACCAATGGAGGGCAGAAGATTTACAACAACATCGTGTATGGTAACGATTTGTACGATTTCTATCCGCAGAACTTGCCCCAAATACATTTTGAGCGCATGGACCCGACGCATCCTGACCCGACTATTTTCAATAATTGTGTCAGTTGTCCCGACGGGCATGATGGCTCGGTTTACGATAACCCGCAGTTTTTCCGTCCGACTGAGGGTTTAGGCCCTGCTTATGACCTTTCGACCACGGCTTTTCATTGGTCGTTGCTTGAGACTTCGCCTTGCGTCAATGCGGGGACAACCGACATGAGCCAATACTATCCCGAAACCGATTTCACGGGCAGTCCGCGTGTGGTTGACGAGCGTATTGACCTCGGAGCCATCGAGTTTCCCATCCCGAATGGAGTGGAGGAAACCGCAGCCCAAAGTTGTGTCTATCCCAATCCGGGCAAGGATGTGCTCAACATTGAGGTTCGCGATGCAGCGGATAGGGTGGAGGTGTACGACCTCACCGGACGCAAAGTTTTTGAAAACAAAATATTTGGAAATCAAATTGCTATCAATACTGAGGCTTGGCCTTCGGGAATGTATTTCTGGAAAATCTACTCAACGAGCGGCTCAACGGCTCTCACTGAGACTGGAAAATGGATAAAAGAATAACCCAAAAAACAAGTTAAAATGAAAAACAACAGATTTTATAGTTTGCTCGCCGTTCTGCTGATGGCATCGATGCCGCTGATTGGCGGAACGGTCGACGTGGAACGCGCCAAGGCCTTGGGCGCGAAGTTTGTCGAGGCCAACTTCAAGAATGACACGCAGTTGGAATGGGTCTATACCGGCGTTTCCGAAAAAGGCCATCCAGCGTTTTATGCTTTCAACGGCACTTTGGGCGGTTTCGTCATCATCTCGGCCAGCGACCTCACCAGCCCCATCCTCGGCTATGCCGAAACAGGCAATTTCAACACGGAAAACATCCCTGATGGATTGGCTTATTTCCTTGATGGCTATGGCCAGTCCGTTGATTTTGCGGAAGAAAACCTGAAGAAAGCCGATTTCGTGATTGCCCAAGAATGGGAAAACCTTGAACGCTGTGGCAAAACCCAAACCTTGAAATCGGTGGTCGTCCAGCCCTTGATTGCCACGCATTGGGACCAAGATTGTTTTTATAACGCATTTTGCCCAAAAGACGAAGCGGGACCTTGCGGCAATGCTTACGCCGGTTGTGTGGCCACCTCAATGGCGCAGGTGATGAAGTATTGGAACCATCCGCAGCAAGGCACAGGCTCGCACTCCTACAACAGTTACCTTTACGGCACCCAATATGCTGATTTCGGCGCGACCACTTACCACTGGGACGAAATGCCAGAGTCGCTAAATGATGACAATCAATATGTTTCGCTTCTCATGTATCATTGTGGCGTGAGCGTCGACATGAACTATGGCAGCATGGCCAGTGGCGCCTTGCACCAAAGCATCCCACCGGCGATGAGTTCCTATTTCGGCTATGGCACTTCGCACAATCTGTTTAGGGACGATTATCCCTACGATGAATGGGTGGCCATGATGCGTGATGCCTTGGATATGGGCATTCCGATTTTGTATGCAGGTACCGATGGAGGAAGCCAGGGCCATTCATTCATCTGCGACGGCTACGACGACAACGGCCTGTTTCACATCAACTGGAGTTGGGGAGGCGAACTCGATGGCTGGTTCAGCATCGACAACCTGCAAACCTACAACCAGTCATGGAACCTTGTGCAAAAGATGATTGCCGATGCCGTTCCTTCTGGCGTCTATAACGCTATGCCCAAGGCACCGACCAATTTGAGCGTACAGCCGCTTTCAGACGATTCCTATACCTGCACTGTGCATTGGAACAATCCAACAAAGTCATTGAACAACAGTAATTTGACCCATATCGACCAAATCGTAGTCAAACGTGACGGAAGGGTTGTTTATACCGAAGACAATGTCACCCCGGGTGCGGCCATGGAAATCACGGATGAGGTGCCGTTTTATGGCTTGCACGTTTATCAGGTTTATGCAGTGAACAACGGTTTGCATGGCCAGATTGCCACAGAAAGCAGGGTGCGCTTCGGGCCTTCTTGTTCATGGACCATCGCGGCAGGCACCACCTTCTTCAACGGATGGCAGGGCGCTTCCATTCAGGTAATCAACAATGCCTCGCAAGTGGTGGAAGCAGTCACGGCGCACTCAAGCAGCGAGACGATTTCCGTTGAGGTGCCTTTGGGCCATGTTGCTTTCGCTTGGGTCAAAGGAAACAGCACGGTTAGCGATGTGAGTTTTGTCATCAGAGATGCTGACAATCAGGTGGTTTATTCCTATTCAGGCACTTTGGAAGGCATCGACGAAGGCGTTTTCCTGCAAATGAACAACAGTTGCGGCAATGGCACAGATTGCGGTGCGCCCACCGATTTGTATGCTTTTGCCGAGGAAGATCGTGTGGTGTTGGCTTGGACTTCCTTTGACGAGTACGCAAATTATAATGTGTATCGTGACGGTCAACTGATTCAGACGGTGAGAGACAACGAGGCTACTTTTGCCGATGAAACAGCGACGCATGGCGGGCATTGCTACTTTGTGACCGCTTTTTGCGCTTCGGGCGAAAGCGACCCAACCAACGAGGCTTGTGCGACCATTGGCGACGACTGCCAGCCAGCCACCAACCTTTGGTATGAGATGACCAACAATAACAAGGTGAAACTCACTTGGGGAACGCCCCAACCCAATGACGGCCTTTCGGGGTTCTACATCTACCGCACCAAGGAAACGGATATGAACTGGCAGAAAATCAAGACATTGGGAGCCAATTACACGTCCTATACCGACAACACCTCAATGGAGGATGAAACGGCTTATCTTTACAAGGTGGTTGCCTATTACCAATCCATTGACTGCTATTCCGCCCCGGCACGCTCGAAGTACAGCGAATTTGAGTATTTCGTGCGGGTGTATTGGTCTGTCGATGGGGTGGGAGAGGCCGAATCGGTTTGCACAGAGGTGTTTCCTGTGCCAGGCACCGACCGCTTGAACATCCGCACGGCCTTGCAAAATGCCCATGTGGAAATCTATGACTTGGCAGGGAAACTGGTTTGCAAGAAAGAAATTACGGAGAATGTCACTTCGATAAATGCCGAAAGTTGGCCTTCGGGAGTTTATGTTTGGAAGGTAATGGAAGATGGGAAGGAAGCGGAAGTTGGGAAGTGGATCAAGGAATGAAAATACCTTTCGAGGGATGAAAACAGATTGCATATTGTCAAAAAAATAGGGACAAGCCGTTTTTCTGCTATTTTTCAAATCATTGAAAAACAATATTTTGAAAAGTTGGCAACAAAAAAAAGTATGGACAAGGCAGGAGTTGCCCCCGAAAAGCTCTTGACAAGTAATCTTTATCCTTAACTTTGCGAAAATTTCAAAATCGAAACACAATGAAAACAACGAAAATTTACACGCTGATTGCGATGATGCTGGTGGTGGGAGTATTGCAGGCACAAAACCATGATTGGCCAATAGACCTGTGGACTGATGTGGTGAACGAGCAGCCGGAAGGCTATGTTGTGGATGCTTTTGGTGACGTGCACATCTATTCCGCTGAGGGTTTAGCATGGCTTTCGGTGCTGAGTAACGGCCTCCACGGTCAGGATGCGGAGGAGTTTGAGAATCGGACAGTCTATTTGGAGGAAAACATTGATTTGACAGGACATGCTTGGACTCCCATTGCAACATATATATGGAACGGTGTTTATGAGGATAATCATTATTTCAAAGGAGTCTTTGACGGAAAACAACACCTGATTAACAATATGATACTTTCAAAAGACTTTGATATTTCATATGTTGGGTTGTTCGGTAATATCATAAGTGGAGAAATTCGCAATGTTGTCATTGATAATTGCAGACTTGATTTTTATTATGAGACAGCAGGATATGGCAGATGTGGATTGCTCGCTTATATGTTGGATGAAAGTTCTAAAGCAAACGATTGTTATGTTCATTGCTTGGATTTCAGAACTAATGTCGGTGGTCTGTTTGTTGAGGTTTTATCAGGTTCATCGGTGACAAACTGTATGGTTCATTATGATTTCAAGTATGAAACGGATTATGGGTGCGGAATTTGTGACATCAATCAGGGTGTGATTATGAATTGTGCATCCATTATTGACACACTGCAATGGCCATATTGGTACGAGGCCTCAGGTATAGCCAGTATAAATGATGCGTCAATTAAGAATTGCTATTCCTTTTGGGGAGAGTTGGTCGCGTTTCCGTTTTATTCCCCCATTGCTCCTCGTAATGGTGTGGCAGCCGATAATGAAGATGGTGCTGCTGAAAATTGTTATTACAACAAGATGCCGCAAGTATGGCAATTCGATGATAGTCCTGGCTATGGCGGAACGTTTCAAGATGTGTCGGAATTTGACATTGAAAACGACGATTGGCAACTTATGAATCCAATCGCCATAGGAGGTGCAACAACAAATGATTTGGTCGAGGTGCTGAACCTTTGGATTGACAGCCAACCCAACAGCAACGACTATCTCCATTGGTGTGCAGATACCACAGGCTTCAATCACGGTTTACCCATTTTCGCAAATTATGACTTGACCAGTGTTGAAGAGCAATGCGAGAACGTTAACGCCATCGCTTATCCCAATCCAGGGAAGGATGTGCTGAATATCCGCACGGGGTTGCGGGATGTTTGGGTGGAGGTGTATGATTTGAATGGGAGATTGGTTCATAGACAGGATATTACGGAGAATGTGACGGCGATTGATGCTGGAGGATGGGCTGATGGAGTTTATTTTTGGAAGGTTTATACAACGGGCGTTTCGACAGGATCAACGACCCTTGCGGAATCGGGGAAATGGATTAAAGAATAGAAAGATAATTATCCATACTATCGTAAAAAAGCCTAACTTTGCCAGCAAAAGAAAAACATTGGAATGGAAAAAAAGAACACAAACGAGAGCCGTTCAATAACGACATTCAAGGGCGACTTCGAGGCAATTTACGGTATCATTGCATCCCATCGTGACCGTGTGGTGCAGCAGGTCAACGGCGAGTCGGTGATGATGGTGTGGGAAGTGGGTGGATTTGTATCCGGCAAACTGAAAACTTCGGCTTGGGGCAGCGGAGTGGTTCGTCAGTTGGCGGAGTATATCCACACACAAGACCCCACGGTGAGGGGCTGGAGCTATCGCACCATTTATAAGATGGTTCAGTTCTACGAAACCTATTCGTCTCCGGCCTTTATCGAGTTGATTGGCAAAGTTAAGCCTCAACAAATTGTGCCGTTTGAAATGGCACAAATTCCCGATCGTCAAATTGTGCCAATGCAATCGGCACAAATACAAACCAAGCCATTTGTGCCAATTCGATTGGCACAAATTCCAACTGTTTTGTTTTCAACAGGTTGGAGCAATCACCAGCTCATAATGAACTATTGCAAGACCGATGAGCAACGGTTGTTTTACATGCTGTATGCGGGTCGTGAGCGTTTGGAGTACAAGGAACTGGAACGAGCCATCAAGACCGATACGATGTCGGCCATACTGGGCAGCCGTGATGTTCAGTCGCAGATGCTGCAAACCCAATACCCGCAGGCTCCTCTGCTGTTCAAAGACCGTGTCAGTTTGGACATACTGGGGTTGCCGCTCAATTACAAGGAAACGAAGCTCCGAAAGAGCATAATCAATCACATGAAGGACTTCATTCTGGAGTTGGGCAAAGACTTCTTGTTTATCGATGAAGAGCATCGGCTCATGGTGGGAGGCAAAACTTTCAAGGTTGACCTGCTGTTCTACCATCGACTGTTGCAATGCATGGTCGCCATTGAGTTGAAGACAACGGAGTTCCAGCCCAAAGACCTTGGGCAGTTGGAGTTCTATTTGGAGGCGTTGGATCAGGAAGAGCGGCGCTCCAACGAGAATCCCAGCATTGGCATCCTATTGTGCAAAGAGGCCAATATGGAAGTGGTGCGTTTTGCGTTGAACCGCAGCATGTCGCCCACTATGGTGGCGCAGTACAAAGAGCAGTTGCAGGTGGGTGGCGTGATACAGCGCAGCTTGGTGGAGTTCTGCAAATTATTGGATTACGGTGGAAAAAAGAACGAATGAAAAAACACAAATAGACCTATGAAAAACATTAGACTTTTCACCCTGCTTGCGCTCCTGCTGATGGCGGGAAGGGTGACGATGCAAGCGCAGGGCACCATGGGAACCGATTTCTGGGTGGCGTTTATGCCGAATTATTCGGATGCTGGTGCGCCTCCGGTCAAATTGGATATTGTGGTGACGGCTCAACAGTTTGCCTCGGTAACGGTGGAGAACCCGAGAACAGGGTGGATAGAGAGCATTGATGTGGCAGCAGGCGAAGCCGCTACCATCAACATTCCTAACGAAGTGGCCTATTTTCAGGACGCATCGGATTGTGTGTTGGACAACGCGCTCCATGTGACTTGCAAGGATTCCATATTGGTGTTTGCCTCCAACGACAGGGCATACAGTTTTGATGTCTTCAATGTTCTACCCACCCGTGTGTTAGGCAGTGAATATATCCTACAAATGTACCCTTGCCATGCCTCGCCTTTGAAGCCCGACATGCTTGCCTCGGAGTTCGCCATAGTTGCGGTTGAGGACAATACCATTGTCGAGATCGAACTGACTTACGACTCCCAAAACGGACATTATGCCCATCAGCCTTTTACTGTGGCTTTGGATGCCGGACAATGTTACCAACTCCAGAGTTTGAGTGGGGGCGAGGGTGATTTGAGCGGAACGCGGATAACGGCCACCAATGGCAAGCCTGTAGCAGTATTTGCGGGCGATAGGGGCTGCATGATTCCGTCTTATTTTCAAGACGCAGTGGATGCGGCTTTTGAGCAGATGCTGCCAGTTGAATATTGGGGTCAGCAGTTTGTTGTGACGACGACCATGATTAAAGGTGTCGACAGGGTACGGGTAACTGCTTTGAACGACAATTGCAAAATCAGTCTCAATGGTGATTGGCTGACGACGATAGGTGCTGCCGAAACTTTTGAGTTTGAAATCTACGATGCCCAACCTACAGCCTATCTTGAGACTTCGGAACCTGTTTTGGTACACAAGTTTTTGCCTGGTGCCATGTATAACTACCAAGGAAATAATTACTGCGACCCTTCAATGGTGTATGTCTGTCCATTGGATCGTGCCATACATCAGACTATCTTTCCAGTTTTTGATGATTCCAAATGCGAGTATTTTTTTGTTAACATCGTGACAGAAACGGCATGTGTCTCAGGTATGAGTTTGAATGGACAAAGCATCGCTTCCTATTTTAGGGAAGTGTCTGGCAATCCAGATTATTCTTATGCACGTATCGGAACGAACCCTGGGACGCAAATGCTATCGAATCCGTCGGGCACTTTTGTGGCACACGCTTACGGGATTGGACCTTGTGTGAGTTATGCTTTTTCTGTAGGGGTCGATTTGTCATGGAATTATGTACAAGTTACTGAGAACGAATCTGATGGTGCAACTATGACTTATCCCAATCCCGGCAGCAACACCCTCAACATCCGCACGGCATTTCAGAATGCCTGCGTGGAGGTGTACGACACCAACGGAAGACTCATCCACAGTCAAACCCTTACGGAGAATGTGACGGCGATTGATGCAACAGATTGGGCTGAAGGTGTTTATGTTTGGAAGGTTTATACAACGGGCGTTTCGACAGGCTCAACGACCCTCGCTGAAACGGGGAAGTGGATTAAGGAATGACACGCTTCGCGTCTTTGCGAGGAGGTACGACGAAGCAAATCGAAGATTCAACGAAGTTAATCCGGATTATAGCCTCAGGTCTGGACTGCTTCGTGCCTCGCAGTGACGCAAAGCGTGAGAAAAGCAAAAGCCGCCCCATCCTGATTCATTGCGTTTGGCGACGCACTGGGGTTGGGATGGGGAAAGATTATTAAAGAGTTAAGACATTGGAAAAAAGTTCGTAACTTTGTGGCCTGAAAATTTGGGCTTTTATGACCATAAATGACATCCAAACGCTGATAAACAAAGACGAAACCCGTGAATTGGAGTTGAAGAAGACAACGGGCGAGTTGAAGGATGGTATGCGCTCGGCTTGCGCATTCCTCAACACCGCTGGAGGTTGGTTGGTCTTTGGCATTGCCCCTGCGACATTGCAAATCATTGGCCAACAGGTTACTGACAACACACGAAGGGAAATCGCATTGGAGTTGACGAAAATCGAACCTATTGTCTCTCTTGAGGTCGAGTATGTTGAGTTGGACGACAAACCAGATTTTTTTGTCATAGCCATTCATTTCGACAAGTCGCTCTTTCGTGAGGAGCCGTATGTGTATGATGGTCGCCCTTATTATCGTGTGGAGAGTACGACCAAGATAATGCCTCAAACCATGTATCAGGATTTGCTTAGGAAAAAAGATTCGCGCCGTAAACTCTGGGAAGAGGAACAAAATCCTGACATCCTTTTGGAGTATCTTGACGAGGATTCCATTTGGCGTTTGGTGCGCTCTGGCGTTGAGGCGGGTAGAATACCCGAAAGGATGATGCACAAGGAATTGTCCGAGATTTTGAAGTCGATGCATTTATCTGTGGACGGAGTGATGAAGAATGCCGCTTCGGCGCTTTTCGTCAAACCTGAGTATGCTCCGATTCAGTTTCAGTTGCGGATGGCCAGGTTTGCCAGAACCACAAAGCGTGAGTTTATTGACAACCGACTGGCAAGTGGCAATATCTTTCATCTTTACGATGAAGGAATGGCTTTTTTCTTCAAGCATCTTAATGTTTCCGGTTCTTTTGTTGATGGCCAACCAGAGCGTGTCGAGATCCTGACAATTCCCTACAAGGCTTTGCGTGAATGTTTGTTGAATGCTTTGGCACATCGCATCTATCGTCAGCCCAATAGTTTTGTGAGCATCGCCATTTATGATGACAGGGTGGAGATTGTTAATTCGGGATTGCTCCCCGATGGTCTGTCCTTGGATGATTTGATGAAGCCGCATTCTTCACATGCGCAAAACCCGCTCATCGCACAGGTGATGTATTATGGGAAATACCTTGAGACATGGGGCCGTGGCATTGAATTGATGCAAGAACAATGTGAGCTTGCCAACACTCCCGTCCCTCAGTTCTCTGTTGAAGGTGGGTGCTTCCGTGTCACTTTTTTGCGTCCTATTTATGATGAGAAGAAGGATGTACTTCAAGGTGGCACTCAAGGTGGCACTCAAGATGGCACTCAAGATGGCACCCAAGAAAAGAGCCTGTCGGATAAAGAGCTTGATGTTTGGATAGTAGAGCAAATCAAGAAAAATCCGAAAATCACTACAGAGGAACTTGCCGTAAATAGCCAAAAGGGAGTTCGTACCATCAAGCGACACATTTCAATGTTGGAAAATGTTCGTTTTATTGGTAGTGGATATAGTGGCCATTGGGAAGTATATGGAAAAGAATCAGATTAATACATAAAAGATTTCAGTTTATCATAATTTAGAATTACAATATGCGTAAGATATTATTATTCATCATTTTGTTAATCATTTTCGTCCCTTCTCAGGCCGCCTACCTCCTTATCCCGATGGACAACACCCAGACGAACCACTTGAAGGCCTACGGTGTGGCCTATTGGGTGCTGCAAAGGGAGGTGGAAATCAGTTGGTTGCTGAACTATAGGGGAGGGAGCTACTTGATTCCTTACCACGAAATGTTTGAGCGCGAGTGCAAGATGCGCAATGTGTCTTACAACGTCATCGCCGATGCGCAGGCCGATGCGATTTTGGCCGAAATCGCCGACCCGGGCGTGAATATGGACGAGATGAAACTCCAGAAAGTGCCCCGCGTGGCGGTGTATGCACCGAAGAACAACCTGCCTTGGGACGATGCCGTCACTTTGGTTTTGACATACGCCGAAATCCCATACGATGTGGTTTATGACGATGAGGTTTTGCAAGGCGTTTTGCCAACGTATGACTGGCTCCACCTGCACCATGAGGACTTCACGGGGCAGTATGGAAAGTTCTGGGCGCGCTATCGCAATTATCCTTGGTATCAGGAGGATGTGAGGATGCAAGAAGCCACGGCGCAACGTTGGGGCTTCACGAAGGTATCGCAACTGAAACTGGCTGTGGTCAAGAAAATCCGTGAGTTTGTGGCGGGTGGTGGCTACATGTTTTCCATGTGCTCTGCGCCCGACAGTTTCGATGTGGCTTTGTCAGCCGAGGGCCTCGATATTTGCGACTACATGTTCGATGGCGACCCCATCCGCAGCGGCGACCCGCAACGATTGAACTATGACAACTGCTTCGCTTTCACCGATTTCAAACTGTCGGTCAACCCGCAGGAATACGAAATTTCAAACATTGATGTCACGCAGGGGAGGATGCAGCGGGTGCGCGAAGAGAATGATTATTTCCTGCTGTTCGATTTTTCCGCCAAGTGGGACCCCGTTCCGACCATGCTCACGCAATGCCATGAAAGGTTGGTGAAGGGATTCATGGGTCAGACCACGGCTTTCAACAAGTCGGTTGTCAAGCCGTCGGTCGTCGTTTTGGGCGACAATGCCGCCCTGAACGAAGACCGCTACATCCACGGCAATTTCGGCAACGGCTTCTGGACTTTCCTCGGCGGCCACGACCCCGAAGACTACCAACACATCGTCGGCGACCCGCCCACTGAGCTGGACATGTACCCCAATTCGCCGGGCTATAGGCTCATTTTGAACAATATTTTGTTCCCCGCAGCAAAGAAAAAGGAACAGAAAACCTAAAAATGTTTATATTTGCCCGCTTAAAAATGTCAAACGCTCAAAATCATTTGTCTATGAGAAGAAATATACTCGTTATCCTTGCCTTGATGTTAGGCATCACTACGCTCCAAGCCAAGCCTGTCGATATGGGCAGGGCGCAACGCTTGGGCTTGAATTTCATTCAGCACAAAGCCCAATTCTCGAAAAACGCGGTGCAAAGCCTTGATTTGGCCTATACTTTCCGCGCTGAAAACGGCATGGCCACGGCCTACGCCTTCAATTTCGACGGCGGCTTTGTCATTGTGGCGGCTGACGATGTTTCGTCGCCCATCATCGGCTATTCCGACCAAGGGAATTTCGACTACCAAACCGCTCCTGACGGTTTGCTTTTCATGTTGGGCGAACATTCGCGCGGCATTGAAATGATGGTGAATCAAGGAGTTGCAACACCCAACGACATCCTCTGCCGTTGGAAGAACCTTGAGGCTTACGGACGGTTGAATCCCGAAAAGGGCACGGCGGTTGTCGGACCTTTGGTGCAACAGCGTTGGGACCAAGGATCGCCGTTCAACATGTATTCGCCCGGCGGTTGCCCTACGGGTTGCGTTGCCACGGCTATGGCCCAACTGATGAAGTATTGGGAATGGCCAGTGCAGGGCACGGGCGAGCATAGTTATATCGCCCAAGGCTATGGAGAGCAATACGCCAACTTCGGCGCCACCACTTACGAATGGGACAACATGATCGACTATTACAACAACGGTGCCGGCACGCCCGAACAGAAACAGGCGGTGGCCATTTTGATGTACCATTGCGGCGTTGCGGTCAACATGATGTATGAGCCTGATGGCAGTGGCGCCTATTCAACTGACGTGCCGGATGCCATCAACTCGTATTTTTCCTATTCCGAACACGCCACGCATATCGGGAGGAGCGGCACCTATAACAACTGGATTGCCCTGCTGAAGACCAACATCGACCAGCACATTCCGCTGTATTATTCAGGCCAAAGCCCCGACGGTGGCCACGCTTTCATTTGCGACGGCTACGATGCCGACGACTTTTTCCACTTCAACTGGGGCTGGGGCGGTGCGTCTAATGCCTTCATTCTCATCGATGGCGAGCATTTCGATTACACAAGCAGCCAAGCCATCATTTACGACTTCATTCCCAACTGTGTCTACAACCAAATGCCCAAGGCACCCGAAAACCTCGGCGTGAGCATCGACAGCGATGTGTCGCGCATCGGGCACCTCAGTTGGACCAATCCCACCGAAACCGTGACGGGTGATGCCTTGACCGCCATCGACAAGATTATTGTCAAGCGCAACGGTTTTGTCATTCAGGAGATTGAGAATGTGCAACCCGGTCAAGCCATGACCTACGACGACGAAGTGCCTTTCTTCGATCAGTTTGAATACACGATTTTGGCCGTCAGCGGAAACAATTATGGCCGTACGACCCTCACCAAGGCTGTTTTTGGTCCCTATTGCGACTGGAAAGTCATTATGACCTCCAACAGTATGCAGGGCTGGGACGGTGGCGGCATCACCGTGCAAAACGCCGCTGGTTCTTACATCGACTTCCTGACCACCAACCAAGCCACGGCCACCATCCAGACCTTCCAGATGGCTTTGGGCAACAACAACCTCTATTGGACTGCGCCCAACTCGAACATCAACAACATTTCCTTCAAGATTAGGGACGCTGAAAACCAGATTGTTTACCAATATGAAGGCCCGTCGTCGGGATTGGAAGCGGGCATTTTGCGCACCTTGAACAACAGTTGCGGCAATGAGAACGTTTGCGAGGCACCCTACAACCTGAAAGCCACCCTCGATCCCGAAAACGACCGTAATATCATTCTCACTTGGGACAGCGACCATGAGCCGGAATTCGGTTACTGTATCTATCGCGACGGCTTCCTGTTCAACATGGCGCACGAAACCCGTTATGTGGACGAAAACGCTGAAATCGGGGGCTATTGCTATTACATCACAGCCCTCTGCAACGGCGGCGAGACGGTTCCCTCCAACGAGTATTGCGCCACTTCGGGTACAGGCTGCGAGCCTCCCTTTGACTTGGACTATTCCTATGCGAACAATAACAAGGTGCAGTTGGACTGGACCGCTCCCAACAACGAGAATGTCACAGGATATTATGTCTATCGCCGGACGGAAGAAACGCCTTTCAAACTCATCAGGTCGGTGAAAAACCCGACGGTAAGAGACAACACTTCCGTCGTTGGCACATGGTATCAATATGCCGTGGCAGCCTATTACGAGAACATCGACTGCACATCGGCTTACGCCACAGACTTTTATGACTCGGACAAATTCTTTGTCGAAGTGGACTGGTCGAATGTGCCGAAGGATTTGAAAGCAGAACTGAACGAAGAGATAAACGTGGTTGGCTTGAGTTGGAGACCTGCCTACCAAGCCACTTCATACGAAATCTTGCGCAATGGTGTGAAAATCATCGAAATCATAATGGATGAAACTTTCTATGTCGATGCCGATTTGACGTTTGGGGAGACCTATTGCTATCAAGTTATTGCCCACGGCGAAGGGTTTGAAGAGGCCTCCAATGAGGTTTGCGTTGAGATGCCCGAACCACCTGTCTTGCCTTGCCCTGCCCCGTATAATTTACGTTACCTCTACAATCACGCCCCAAATGATGACGACATGATTCGACTCACTTGGAGTATCAATGGAGAGGAACGCTGGCCTGATTACTTCATTATGACAGTCATCGACCATTTGGTAGGCGACACCACCAATGTGACCGTCAGCATGGAGGATAATTTCCTCTATCAGGAAAACATCAACCCCAACGGTATGGACAAGTCCTATAAAATCAAAGCAGTATATTCCGATTGCGAGTCGGAATACGGCTTGACTGCTGACGGCATTGACTACATCAGGTTCGGTAACCTTGGTGTGGACGAGAATCCTTTGGGCGCCGTGAACCTCTATCCCAATCCCACCAACGGCCAATTGACCGTTGAGGCTGAGGGAATGACCACGGTAAGCGTTTACAACCACATAGGCCAATGCCTGATGGAAAAGTCGGCCACGGATGATGCTTTTGCTTTCGACATGAGTGGACTGCCAAGCGGTGTCTACATGGTGAAGGTGAGTACACAAGCAGGCACATTCATGCAAAAGGTGATAAAAATGTAAATTATTTATAATCAATCTAATATCAAACAATTATGAGAAAAACCTTATTTTTGATGATGACTTTGGCCCTGTTTGTGGGTCAACTCATCGCTTCGCCCGTTGGCGTCGAGCAAGCCCGCCAACTCGGCCTGAAGTATGTGCAGAGCCATTCTGCCAAGCAAGTCGCTGAACTTTCGCTTGCCTACACCGAAATGACGGAGAGCGGCAATCCCGCCGTTTACGTTTTCAATTTCGACGGAGGTTCGGTATTCGTCTCAGCCGACGATGTGGCCCGTCCCATCCTTGGCTTCACCGACGACAACTTTGACTTGGCCAATGTTCCTGACGGTTTGGCCTATTATCTGCGCTTCTATGCCCGCCAGATTGCCTTTGCCCAAGAGAACAACCTTGAACCCGAAAGGGAAGTGGCTTCGGAATGGGCTCATGTGGCCATCGACGGTTTCGAGAACGACAACCGCGGCACCCGAGGCGACATTGCCCCGCTGATTACCACCAACTGGAACCAAGACTATCCCTACAACTATTACTGCCCGACGGGTGGAGGCGGCCCTGGTGGTCGTGCCTACGCTGGTTGTGTGGCAACTGCCATGTCGATGGTGATGAAGAAGTGGGATTGGCCCGACCACGGACAAGGCTCCCACAGTTACACCCCCGAAGGCTATCCCACCCAAACGGTTGATTTTGAAAACACCCATTACGATTGGGCCAACATGCCCAACTCCTGCAACACATCCAACTATCAGGCCGTGGCCTTGTTGATGTACCATTGCGGCGTATCGGTCGACATGATGTATGGCGGCGGTTCGTCGGGTGCCTATTCGCAGGATGTTCCGCCCGCCATCGCCAACTATTTCCGCTACACCGATCAAGCCAATCGCCTTGACCGCGACCTTTATTCGAAGTACGAATGGGAAGAAATGCTGATAGCCAGCCTTGAAGAAGGTTTCCCGTTGTATTATTCAGGTAGCGACGACACAGGCGGCCACGCTTTTGTGTGCTGCGGCTATCGCGAGAGCGACCGCAAGTTCTATTTCAACTGGGGCTGGAGCGGCTCACTCAACAACTACTACGCCATCGATGCTCTCAACACGGGTTGGAACGGCAGTTTCAACCAAGGCCAGGCCGCCATTTTCGACTTCATCCCTGACTACATCTATGACGCATTGCTTCCTGCCGTCGACGACTTCTCGGTGGAGGCCGAGAACGCCCATTCCAAGACGGGTGTCGTCAGATGGACCAATCCCACCACCAACCTTGCAGGCGAAACCATCGAGAACATCGAAAAGGTCGTGCTGTTGCGCAATGGCGTTGAAATTTTCTCGCAAGAGAATGTCATCCCAGGCGAGGAAATGTCATTCGAAGACAATGTCGCCGATTTCGACTGCTACTCCTATCGCCTTTACTACCTCTCCAACAACGTGAAGGGCCGCTTCTCTGACATTACCTTCCAATATGGCCCCACTTGCACATGGAAGGTTGTCGGACAAACCACCAACTTCCAAGGCTGGAACGGCGGCAAGATTCAGGTGAAGAATTCCTTTGGCACTGTGATTGAGGAAGTCACTATGACGGGCTCGACACCTATCAGCCAGCAATTGCGTATGCCCGAAGGCAATGTCACTTTCAGTTGGGTGGCTCCCTCGACGGCAGTCCAAAGCTTGACCATCAACATCAAGAATTCAAACAACAGCAGTGTCTACACCTACACGGGCAACTCCAACCAAGTACCCGCCACGCTTTACACGGGCGACAACGACTGCGGCGGTTGCCTGCCTCCGACCAACTTCAATGGCGAGTACCAATGGACCAACGAAGGCTTCGGCACTATGCTCACTTGGGACTATGACGACGAGCCGCAATCCTTCAAGGTGTATCGCAGCGAGGATGGTGTCGACTATGAAGAAATCGCCACCGTTGATAAGACCTTGCGCGAATATTTCGACATCGCCGATGCTGGCGACTATTATTATAAGGTGACCGCTTTCCGCAGCTATTGCGAATCGACGCCCGCTTGGACCAACATCGAAACCGACTATGTTTATGTGGCTGTGACTTCGGTCAGCGAGAACGATGAGGAAGGCTTCAAGGTCTATCCCAATCCAGCCAATGCCCTGATGAGCGTGGAAGCCGAAGGACTTGAGCAAGTGACCATCCACAATGTGATGGGTCAGACCGTCTACA